>JBLMWS010000309.1:0-14139 GCA_050257355.1 Gemmatimonas sp. | reverse complement strand
GTGAAGCGCGGCGGCGACAGCTGGTTCTTCATCACCGACGATTATGCGTTCGGCCACTCGCTCGAGCGCGACGCCTCGGCCGTGGTCACCAAGAACGGCGGCAAGGTGCTCGGCGCGGTGCGCCCGCCGTTTGCGACGCCGGACCTGTCGTCGTTCATTCTGCAGGCGCAGGCCTCCAAAGCCAAGGTCATCGGCATCGCCGGCGGGCCGCCGAACAACATCAACGAGGTCAAGACCGCCGCCGAGTTCGGCGTGATGAAAGGCGGCCAGCAGATGGCGGCCCTGCTCGCGCTCATCACCGATATCCACTCGCTGGGGCTGCAGACCGCGCAGGGTCTTTTGCTCACCACCTCGTTCTACTGGGACATGGACGACAAGACCCGCGAATGGTCCAAGCGCTATTTCGCCAAGATGAACCGGATGCCGACGATGTGGCAGGCCGGCGTCTATTCGTCCGTGATGCACTATCTGCAGGCGATCAAGGACGCCGGCACCGACGACCCGCTGAAGGTCGCGGCAAAGATGCGCGAGAAGCCGATCGAGGACTTCTTCGCCCGCAACGGCCGCTTGCGCGAGGACAATCTGATGGTGCACGACCTCTGGCTGGTTCAGGTCAAGAAGCCCGAGGACAGCAAATATCCGTGGGATTACTACAAAGTGCTCGCCCGGATTCCCGGCGAGCAGGCATTCGGTCCGCCTGATCCGGCGTGTCCGATGGTGAAGAAGTGAGGGCGTAGCCTCACCCTGTCTAAGTGGTCATCCCCACGAAAGCGGGGATCCATAACTCCGGTCCGCCACCGTTGGCCTGCGATGGTGATCAGGCTTCGCGAGGCTTGGCTCGAGGGTTATGGGTCCGCCGACGGCGGCATTGCACCGCGGACTGCCGACCTGTAAACGGATGCCGCACCGCCGGGCGCATCGCCTCGGGGGCCTGTAGCTCAATGGTTAGAGCCGGCCGCTCATAACGGTCTGGTTGCAGGTTCGAGTCCTGCCGGGCCCACCAACGAATTCAGTTGCTTATCCGGTCTTGTTTGGCCGCAACGGGGGCACCGCACCAGAAACCGCACCAGATACGTGCGCGTTTCGTTCGCCGCGTTCGCGCATAGCGATCTTTTCGACGGCATCCATCGCCGAGGCGACGCGCATTCTGCTGTTCATGACGGCCACTATCCTGATCTTCAATTTCTATCCCGTCACAGCGGTGATGGTCGTCTTGCTGGCACTGCTCAATGACCTGCCGATCATGATGATTGCTTACGACAATGCGCCTATTGCGCTGAAACCGGTCCGCTGGGATATGACGCGTGTGCTGACCATCGCATCGGTGCTCGGCACCTTCGCGTATTCAGCAGCTTCGGCCTCTTCTGGATCGCGCGCGATTACCTGGGGCTCGCGGCGCCAGTGGTGCAATCGCTTGTGTTCCTGAAATTGCTCGTCGCCGGGCACATGACGATCTATCTCACGCGACACACCGGTGCGATCTGGCAGCGTCCGTGGCCGAGCTGGAAACTGGTCGTTCCCTGCGAATTGACCCTACACGTCGGCACATTCGTTGTGGTCTATGGCTGGTTCATGGCTCCAACCGGCTGGCGTCTCGCGCTGATGGTGTGGGCCTATGCCCTGGCTTTCTTCTTGCTGGCGAGCGCCGTTAAATTCGCACCTATCGCCTCCAGCAACATCGCGCCGCGCATCACATCGGTTATCTAGCTCGGTTCGAAAAGCACGCCACGGCCCAGGTGTAGGTTGCTTGTCTCGCGTGCAGGAGGCGCTTGAAAGGCTAGAAATTGGCCGACGAAGAGACCAACTATCCACGCATTAAGCGAGACCATCAGATGTACAAACATATCCTGATCGCGACAGACGGTTCCGATCTAGCGGCAAGCGCGGCGAAGCACGGCATTTCTCTGGCCAAGAGCGTGGACGCAAAGGTTACGGCGGTGACCGTGTCAGAACCATTTCACTGGTTCGATCCCAACATGGTCGAAGGCGCGGAGACAGCATACACAGAGGGGGCGAACCGAGCTGCGAACGCGCTTGGTTATCGTTGCGGACGCGGCGCGGGCGGCAGGCGTCCTCCTGCGAGACCATTCACTTCGAGGATGAATTCGCCTACAAGGGGACCATCGATACCGCAAAAATCTAAACGTTGTGACTTGATCGTGATGCCATCGCACGGGCGACGGGGCATTGCCACGGTCGTTCTTGGCAGTCAGACTGTCAAGGTGCTTACCCATTCCGCTATTCCTGTTCTCGTCTGCCATTAATAAAGCGGGGCCCCGCATCTATAATTGCGAGAGGTTGTCATGACGGACCGAATAGTCGTCACGCCGACGGCAGAAGCACGACCGACAAAGGGAACAAAAGCGGTCATACCGCGCGATGCGCTTCAAAAGCTGATCGATGTGCTTGCCGCCGACTACCGCGTGCTGGGGCCGACGGTGCGCGACGGGGCAATCATCTACGACGATATTTCCGAGCTTTCACAGCTGCCGTCAGGATGGAAGGACCACCAGGACCCCGGAAGGTACCACCTGGAGCGGCGAGCGGATGACGCGGTGTTCGGCTTTGCCGTCGGGCCGCACTCCTGGAAGCGGTTTCTCCATCCTCCGGTCGAGACGCTTTGGACCGCGAACCTCAGTGCCGAGGGCCTTTCGATTGCGCCGAGCCCCGTCGAGCCCAAAAAATTCGCCTTCATCGGCGTGCGTGCCTGCGAGATCCATGCAATCGCCATCCAGGACGGGGTTTTCCTGGGCGGACCTTATGCCGATGCCGGCTATGGGGCGCGGCGGCAAGATGCATTCATTGTCGCCGTCAATTGCTCGGAGGCCGGCGGCACCTGCTTCTGCGCTTCAATGCGAACGGGACCGCAGGCGGAAAGTGGGTTTGACCTTGCGTTGACGGAACTGCTTGACCACGCGCGCCACGAGTTCCTGGTCGAGGTTGGCAGCGACGAAGGCGCAGCCCTGCTTCGCCGTCTGCCCCAGCGCACCGCCGCGGAATCCGACCTGGTGGCCGCGACCGCAGTCATCGCCCGAACCCGGAGTTCCATGGGCCGGAGTCTCCAAACTGACGGGATCAAGGAGCTGCTGCAGGGAAATCCCAATCATCCACGCTGGGACGATGTCGCGGAGCGGTGTCTCACCTGCGGCAACTGCACCATGGTCTGCCCGACCTGCTTCTGCACGACGGTCGAAGACCACAGCGACCTCAGCGGCACCACAGCCGAGCGGGTCCGGAAATGGGATTCCTGCTTCACACTGGATTTCTCCTACATTCACGGCGGCAGTGTGCGCAAGACCGGCCGCTCGCGATACCGACAATGGATCACCCATAAACTCGCGAGCTGGATCGACCAATTCGGCACCTCCGGCTGCGTCGGCTGCGGACGCTGCATCACCTGGTGCCCGGTCGGCATCGACATCACCGAGGAAGCGGCCGCCATCCGCGCCAACCCCCAAGCGGCAACGGGAGGGCAGCATGGAGGGGCTTGAGCGGATTCTGAGAGAGCATGCTTTCTTCGCCGGGTTTCCCGAGGACCAGATCGCGCTAGTCACCGGTTGCGCACGCAATCATCGCTTCGAGGCGGGCCGATATCTCTTCCGCGAGGGCGATCCAGCGAACGAGTTCTTTCTCATTCGCCACGGCAAGGTCGCACTCGAAATCACAGCGCCGGGACAAGCGCCGATCGTCATGGCTACGCTCGGGGAAGGCGAGATCGTCGGTGCCTCCTGGCTGGTTCCGCCCTATCGCTGGACCTTCGATGCACGCGCAGTCGAGCTGGTCCGCGCAATCGGCATCGACGCCGCATGCCTGCGCGGCAAATGCGAGGCGGACCATCACCTCGGATATGAGATGATGAAGCGTTTCGCGCCTATCCTGGTGAAGCGGCTGCACGCGACGCGCCTGCAGATCCTCAATGTCTACGGGAAGCGCTGAGATGATCCGGACACGGCTGGCAGATTCCGTCGACCCCTTCGTGCCGCAGCTTTACCGTGTCGACCGTGTCCGCCGCGAGCTCTCCGATACGGTGACGCTGGAGATCATGCCGTCGCAGGGCTCCTGCCCCAGCTATGTCCCGGGTCAGTTCAATATGCTCTACGCCTTCGGCGTCGGCGAGGTCGCGATCAGCATCAGCGGCGACTGCACGCTTTCAAGAGGCTTCGTGCATACCGTCCGCGACGTCGGTGCCGCGAGTCATGCGATCGCCACCCTCGACGTCGGAGCCGAGATCGGAGTCCGTGGTCCCTTCGGAACCGCATGGCCGGTCACGGAAGCAGAAGGCTCCGATATCGTCCTGGTGGCCGGCGGCCTTGGGCTCGCACCGCTTCGGCCGGCGATCTACCACGTGCTCGCCAACCGGGCGCGCTATGGTCGCGTCTCGATCCTGTTCGGAACCCGCCATCCACAGGACATGCTGTACCGCGATGAGCTTGCGGGATGGCGGCAAAATCTCGACATCGGCGTCGAGGTCACGGTCGATCATGCCGATGCAAATTGGCGTGGTCACGTCGGGGTAGTCCCTGGGCTGATCCCACGCGTTTCATTCGACCCGCACGAAACCGTTGCTCTGGTCTGCGGCCCTGAGATCATGATGCGATTTACGGTCAACGCTCTGCGCGATGCCGGCGTGGCGCCCGAGCGCATCTATCTCTCCATGGAGCGCAACATGAAGTGCGCCATTGGCCTGTGCGGTCACTGCCAGTTCGGCCCTGACTTCGTTTGCAAGGATGGTCCTGTGATGCGGTTCGATCGCATTGCGCCGATCTTCGCGGTTCGGGAGATCTGAGATGAGTGAGGAGAAGCACCCGAGGCTGGCGGTCTGGAAGTTCGCCTCCTGCGATGGCTGCCAGCTGTCGCTGCTCGATTGCGAGGACGAACTTCTGACCCTGGCCGGCGCGGTCGAGATCGCCAATTTCCCAGAAGCGTCCAGCGCCGTTCTCGATGGCCCCTACGATCTCTCCCTGGTCGAAGGCTCGATCACGACGGCGCACGACGCCGAACGCATCCTCCAGGTCAGAGCCCAATCCCGCCATCTGGTGACGATCGGCGCCTGCGCCACCGCCGGCGGCATCCAGGCGCTGCGCAATTTCGCGGACGTGAACGAGTTTGTCTCGGCGGTTTATGCGTCGCCGCAATATA
Source organism: Gemmatimonas sp. (assembly GCA_050257355.1). GTDB lineage: Bacteria > Pseudomonadota > Alphaproteobacteria > Rhizobiales > Xanthobacteraceae > Bradyrhizobium. Next base: position 9,000 of record JBLMWS010000309.1, on the reverse strand, counting down.
TCTCAACGCTCGCCACTTCGACGCCAATCTCCGCCCATGTGGCGGTGGACTACGAACTGCACGGCTGTCCGATCAACAAAACTCAGCTGATCGAGGTGATCTCAGCCTTTCTTGCCGGCCGAAAGCCGGCGATTGGCTCATACAGCGTCTGCGTCGAATGCAAACGGCGCGGCACGGTCTGCGTGATGGTGCAGGGAACGCCCTGCCTCGGACCGGTGACCCACGCCGGGTGCGGCGCGATCTGCCCCGCCTACCGGCGCGGCTGCTACGGCTGCTATGGTCCGATGGAAACGCCGAACATGGCATCGCTGTCGCGCGAATGGCGGGCGCTGGGTGCCGGCCCCCGCGATATCCGCCGTGCCTTGCAGACCTTCAACGCCGCAACCGATCCGTTCCGCAAGGAGAGCGAGGCCCATGCCGACTAAGACGATCAAGGTCGACTATCTCGCCCGTGTAGAGGGCGAAGGCGCGCTCGATCTCGAGGTCCGCGACGGCAAGGTTGCGTCCGCGCAGCTACGCATTTTCGAACCGCCCCGGTTCTTCGAGGCGTTCCTGCGCGGGCGCGGCTATGCCGAGACCCCGGATATCGTCGCTCGCATCTGCGGCATCTGCCCGGTCGCTTATCAGATGAGCGCCGTTCACGCGATCGAGAGCGCGTTTGGGGCGAAAGTTGACGGCCAGCTCCGCGCCTTGCGCCGGCTGATCTATTGCGGCGAATGGATCGAAAGCCACGCCCTGCACGTCGTGATGTTGCACGCGCCGGACTTTCTAGGCTTCCCCGATGCGATCCGGATGGCGCGCGACCATGGCGACGTCGTCCGCAGCGGACTCACGCTCAAGAAGGCCGGCAACGAGATCATGCGTTTGCTTGGCGGACGCGAGATCCATCCTGTCAATGTCAAGCCGGGCGGTTTCCATCGCGTGCCGACCCGAGCGGAGCTGCAGTCTCTTGTGGAAACGTTGGAGCGTGCCAGCGAGCTCGCAAGCAGTCTCGTCCGCTGGGTCGCGACCTTTCCCTTCCCGGATTTCGAGCAGGATTACGAGTTCGTGGCCCTGCGCCACGCGGGCGAATACCCGTTCAATGAGGGACGGCTTGTCTCGAGCCGCGACATCGATATCGATATCGCGGACTATGAAACGGAATTCGAGGAGCGGCACGTTGCGCATTCGACGGCGTTGCATTCGCTCTTAAAGCGGCGTGGCGCCTATCTCGTCGGCCCCCTCGCCCGCTATGCGCTGAATTTCGAAAGGCTTCCGGTCACGGTGCAAGCGCTCGCCAAAGAGGTTCGACTGCCGCCGGTGTGCAAGAACCCGTTCAAGAGCATTGTCGTGCGCACGCTGGAGATTCTCTTCGCCTGCGAGGAAGCGCTACGCATCATCGACGCTTACGAACCGCCGGCGGCAGCGGCAATCCCCCTCGTTCCTCGTGCGGGTACCGGCTTCGGCTGCACCGAGGCCCCCCGTGGCATCTGCTGGCATCGCTATGATTTCGCCGAAGACGGCACGATCGAGCTGGCGCGCATCGTGCCGCCGACCTCGCAGAACCAGCCGAGCATCGAAGCGGATCTCGCCGCGGTCGCTGCATCGGTTCTCGACCAGCCTGACGACGTCATCCGCGACCGCTGCGAGCAGACCATCCGCAACTATGATCCCTGCATTTCCTGCTCCGCGCACTTTCTGAACCTGAAGGTTTACCGGTCATGAGCAATCCTGGGCAAAAGCGAATCATGGTCCTCGGAATTGGGAACCCCGACCGGGCTGATGATGACGTGGGTGTGCGTGTCGCTGCACGGCTCACGGGACATCTGCCGGCGGAGGTAACATTGGTCGCGCGCAGCGGCGACATCCTCGCGCTTGTGGAAGATTGGGCGGGCTTTGATGCGCTGGTCTGTGTGGATGCGGCCAATCCGATGGGGCAGCCTGGCCGCATCTATCGCTTCGAAACGGCGGACGGCGAACTGCCCGAACGCACATCGTTGACGTCGAGCCACGCCTTCGGCCTCGCTGAGGCGATTGCGCTCGCCCGTGAATTGCAGACACTTCCGAAGACCGTTGTCATCTATGCGGTGGAAGGCGCCTGCTTCGACGGGGGTTCGCCGATGACGCCGCAGGTTGCTGCCGCCGTCAATGAGATCGCCGAACGAATCATCGAGGAGGTCGGCCGGTTGAACAAGACCGAGATCGAGGTACCGTCGCATGCATGAGACTGGAGTTGTCCGGAACCTGATCCGTCAGCTTGAGCAGGCTGCGATACGGGCCGGCGCCACCCGGATTTCGGCCGTCTCGGTCCGGCTCGGCGCACTCAGCCCGTTCTCGCCGACGCATTTCCGCGAGCATTTCGATGAAGAAGCTTGCGGCACTTTGGTCGAGGCTGCGACGCTCTCAATCGAAGAGTCGGACGACGTTTCCGATCCGCACGCCCAAGATGTAATGATCCAAAGTGTGAGTTTCGAAGTTCCTGAACAGAGCGAAAGCAGATGAAGGGCAAGCTGCAGCGCCGACTCAGGGTAGAGGTCACGGGCGCTGTGCAGGGCGTCGGGTTCCGCCCTTTCGTGCACCGTCTCGCCCTCGATGAGGGGCTCGGAGGATTCGTACGCAACACCGGTGAAGGGGCCCTACTCGAAGTCGAGGGTGCGGCAGAGAACGTCGCGCGCTTTCTCCACCGGTTTGACGTGGAACTTTCGCCGCCGGCCGGCATTCGGGAAAAGCGCGAAACCTGGCTGTCACCGGAGGGCGAAGGATCGTTCGTGATTGCGCCGAGCATCGCAGCGGGTGAGCGGCCAGCGCTGGTTCTTCCCGATCTTGCGACCTGTCCCGAATGCCTGGCGGAGGTCCTCGATCCTGCCGACCGCCGCTACCGCTATCCCTTCACCACCTGCACCCATTGCGGACCGCGCTACAGCATCATCGAGGCCGTGCCCTACGACCGCCCGCGCACAACGATGCGGCACTTTCCCATGTGCGCGACCTGCCAGGCCGAATATGACGAGCCGACCAGCCGCCGCTTCCATGCTCAAACCAATGCATGCCCGGCCTGCGGTCCGCGACTGACGCTGCTCGATGCGGGCGGGCGGACCGTCGCGACGCGCAATCAGGCGCTCACCGCAGCAGCCGATGCCTTGCGCAGCGGCGCCATCGTTGCCCTTAAAGGGCTCGGGGGGTTCCAGCTTCTGGCCGATGCCCGCGACACGGCGGCGGTCGAACGCCTGCGCGAGAGAAAGCACCGGCCGGTGAAGCCGTTCGCGATCATGGTCGGCACACCGGCCGACGCGCGCGCCGTCGCGGCGATGACTGCGGCGGAGCAACAGGTCCTCGGTTCCCGCGCGGCGCCGATCGTTCTGCTGCGCGCGCGCGTCGAAGCCGGCCTGGTTGCGCCGGCCGTGGCGCCCGACAATCCATGGGTCGGCATCATGCTGCCGGCGACACCGTTGCATCATCTGCTGACGCGGGACCTAGATTTTCCAATCGTCGCGACCAGCGGCAACCGCGGGGGTGAGCCGATCGTCACCGACGAGGCCGACGCGCTCCAGCGGCTTGAGGGGATCGCCGACGTTTTCCTTGTTCATGACCGGCCGATCCTGCGGCCGGTGGACGACTCCGTCGTCCGCGTGATTGCGGGGCGCGAAACGGTGCTCCGCCACGCGCGGGGTTATGCGCCGCAGTCCTTTGCCGCAGCCTCGACGACGGCGGCGGCTTGCCTGGCGCTCGGCGGGCATCAGAAGGACGCGCTGGCGATGGCCGCCTGCGGAGAGATCACCCTCGGCCCGCATATCGGCGATCTCGAGAGGGCCGAGACGCGGGAAGCGCTGAGCAATGCCGTCGCGACCACAAGCGCGCTCTATGGACTAAATCCCGAGCTTATCGCTTGCGACACCCATCCGGGCTACCACGCGACGCATGTCGCGGCGCGCCTCGCGCGAGAACCGGTCCGCGTTCCGCACCATCTTGCGCATGTGTTGGCTTGCATGCTCGACAACGGTCTGGACGGGCCTGTTCTCGGCGTTGCCTGGGACGGAACCGGTCACGGCGGCGACGGCACCATCTGGGGCGGGGAGTGTCTGGCCATCGATGGGCCGCACTGGCGCCGGGTCGCGCACCTCTTGCCGTTCCGCCTGCCCGGCGGCGACGCAGCGATCCGCGAGCCGCGCCGCGCCGCGCTCGGTGCGCTCCATGCCGTTTACGGAGAAGCGGCGTTTGCGCTGGCCGACCTGTCGCCAGTCGGAGCTTTCTCGCTGCGCGAGCGAACGGTGCTGGCGCAAGCGCTGGCGCGCGGCCTGAACGCACCCATGACGTCGAGCGCTGGCCGGCTGTTCGATGCGGTCGCTTCCATCCTCGGCCTTCGCCAAAAGGCGACCTTCGAGGGCGAAGCTGCGATGGCCGTGGAGTTCGCCGCCGATCGCGCGCAGGCCCCAACTCTGCTTCCGAAGATTCAGGTCCTCCACGGCGCCGGTCCGATCGCACTCGACTGGAAGCCGACGGTGGCGGGAATGGTCGAGGCGCATCGTGCCGGCGCGGCGCGCGAGTGCCTGGCGGCGGGCTTCCACGATGCGCTTGCCGATTCTGTTGTTGCCGTCGCCCGCCACGTTGGCCTCAGCCGCGTCCTGCTGACCGGTGGCTGCTTCCAAAACGCTGGACTCACCGAATTGACGATTGCCTTGCTGACGCAAGCGGGCTTCAAACCGTATTGGCATCACCGGATCCCGCCCAATGACGGCGGCCTTGCCGCCGGCCAGGCTGTATTCGCCGGGCGGCCGCTCACGACGGAGGTCGGCTGATGTGCCTTGCCGTTCCCGGCCAACTTCTCAGCGTGGAAGGCGAAGATCCGCTGACGCGGCAGGGCCGGGTCAGCTTCGCAGGTCTCGTCAAGCAGGCCAACCTCGCCTATGTGCCGGACGCGACGGTCGGCGACTACGTGCTCGTTCATGCCGGCTTCGCCATTGCCGTGATCGACCAGACCGAAGCGTTGAAAACGCTGCGCTACCTCGCCGAGGTCGGACTGGAGGATGCCGAATGAAATATGTCGATGAGTTCCGCGACCCGGCGGCCGCACGCCGCATCGCCGACGCCATCGCCTCCGTGACCACCCGGCCATGGACCCTGATGGAGATATGCGGCGGGCAGACGCATTCGATCGTTCGCCACGGCATCGATCGCATGCTGCCCGATGGCGTCGGCCTGCTGCACGGGCCGGGCTGCCCGGTGTGCGTGACGCCGGCCGAAACGATCGACACAGCGATCGCGCTCGCCGGCCAACCCGGCGTTATCTTCTGCTCTTTCGGCGACATGCTGCGCGTACCGGCCGAGGCAGGCAGCCTGAACGCCGCCAGGGCGCGCGGCGCCGATGTGCGCATGGTCTATTCCCCGCTGGATGCGCTCGCGATCGCCCGCGACAACCCTGACCGCGAGGTCGTCTTCTTCGCGATCGGCTTCGAGACCACAGCGCCGGCCACCGCCATGGCCGTGCTGCAGGCGGAGCGCGAGGGAATCAGCAACTTTTCACTCCTCGTCTCGCATGTGCTGGTGCCACCGGCGATCGAGGCGCTGATGAGCGATCCGGCCAATTCCGTTCACGGCTTTCTCGCCGCCGGTCATGTCTGCACGGTCATGGGCTATCAGGAATACGAACCGATCGCACGGCGCTATGGTGTCCCCATCGTGGTGACGGGCTTCGAGCCGCTCGATCTTCTGCAGGGCATTCATCTCTGCATTGGACAGCTTGAGGAAGGTCGCGCGGAGGTCGAAAATCAATATAGCCGCTCGGTTCGGCGAGACGGCAATGAGGCCGCCCAGACTGCCATCGCTCGGGTCTTCACGGTCATCCCGCAGCGCTGGCGCGGCATCGGCGAGATTCCTCGAAGCGGTCTCGGCCTCGCACCGCCCTATGCCACCTATGATGCGCTGCGGCGATTTCCCGACATTGCCGTCGCGCCAGCGCGGCCAAACGGATGCATCAGCGGTGAAATCATGCGCGGTCTGAAGAAGCCGCCCGACTGTCCGGCTTTCGGCACGCGCTGTACGCCCGAGCACCCGCTCGGCGCGACGATGGTATCCTCCGAGGGTGCCTGCGCAGCCTATTTTCGCTATCGCCGACCGGCGCTGCGCGCGGGGAAGTCATGACCGACAGGCCGCGAACACTTTTCGATTGTCCCGCTCCGGGAGCAGGTGACGACGTGATCGAACTCGCCCATGGCGGCGGGGGATCGATGACGCACCGGCTGATTGAGGGACTGTTTCGCCCTGCCTTCGCCGAAACTCCGGACGACTTTACCCACGACGGCGCCGTCCTCGACATCGCGGGCGTCCGCCTCGCCTTTACCACCGACTCCTATGTCGTACGGCCGCTCTTCTTTTCCGGCGGCGATATCGGCTCGCTGGCCGTCAACGGCACTGTCAATGATTTGGCGATGTGTGGCGCCGAACCACTTTATCTCAGCGCCGGACTGGTCATCGAGGAGGGATTCGCCATGGACGATTTGCGGCGTATCGTTAGCTCGATGCGCGATGCGGCGCGCTCTGCGGGAATACGGCTCGTTACTGGTGACACCAAAGTGGTCGAGCGCGGCCGGGGCGATGGACTTTATGTGAACACATCGGGAATTGGGCGAGTGGTCGCGGCCGAGCCGATCACGCCACAGCGTGTCCGTGCCGGCGACGCGGTGGTCGTGAGCGGCGATATCGGCCGCCACGGCATCGCCGTGATGGCGCTCCGGGAGGGGCTCGGTTTCGAAACAACCATCGTCAGCGACTGCGCTGCGCTCTGGTCCTCGGTGCGAGACTTGCTGCAGTCCGGCATCGATATCCATTGCCTGCGCGATCTCACGCGGGGGGGACTTGCCACGGCGCTGATCGAAATCGCGGAGGCCAGCAATGTGATGATCCGGCTGGAGGAGAACGCAGTCCCAATCTCCGACTCCGTTCGCGGCGCCTGTGAGATTCTTGGGTTTGACCCGCTCTATGTCGCCAATGAGGGACGGTTCATCGCGATAGTGCCCGAGAGCGCGACAGATCGCGTGTTGTCCGTCCTGCGCCCACATGGAAATGCAACCGTCATCGCCCGCGTAGAAGGTGCCGAGCGCGGCGGCGAAGTCCGGCTCGAGGCCATTGGCGGCAGCCGAGTTCTCGACAAGCTCTCCGGTGATCAACTCCCGCGCATCTGTTGATCGGGAGCCCACGGTTTTTGCAACCCGATGGGAACAGGCGAAGAAATGCATCGGCCAGAGACCAGTCCCTCATCGCCAGCGCCGCATAGTCCGCGATGATCTCGGACAGACCACGTCTGAAATAGGCGCGGTCCATTTGGCCGCCCAGCACACCCAGGTCGGTCGCCGCATCGAGTAGCCAGTCCGCGTCCTGCCGGATAAAGGTATTGGTGAAGGCAGCCAGCTTGCGGCGGGCAGCGCTGTCGAGCACTCCGATCGAACCGAAATCGTGAAAGCAGATCCGGCCCTCCGGGGTAATGAAGAGATTTCCGGGATGGGGATCGCCGTGAAACGCGCCCAGGACGAAAATCTGGTGCCGGTATGCATCGACAAAGTTTCGTGCGAGGCGAGTCCTCGGCTTGTTCGCGCGACGTGTCGTGGCGAGAATTTCGCCGGCAGCAAGGCGGTCGCTCGCCTTGCCGCACAGCGCGAGGACGACATCGTCAAGGTGCTGCTGTTTGATCACGAGTCCGGCGTTCGCGTTGGCGGAGGCGTCGCCGCGTTGGCCGACGTGGCGTACTCACTGAGACGTGGACATCACAGGATTGGCTCACTACTTGTCGCGGCCCTGAGGCTGGTGCACGGCAGGGTAATCGGGATAAGGTCCGGAGCGTAATGGCCCGCGGGATCAGGGGTTGGATGGTCGGCACGCCTTCCAGCGCGACGCTGCTCTATGCCGCGCGCGCGACCCGCGGATTTTCCGACGATTTCGCCGTTATCATCTTGCCGGTCTATTTGACCGAGCTGGGCTTCACGCCGTTGCAGGTCGGCATCGTCGCAACGGCGGCCCTGCTTGGCACGGCGGTGATGACACTCGGCGTCGGCTATCTTGCCTCGCGCCATGGCCTCCGCAACTTGCTGCTGATCAGCGCTCTGGTGATGAGCGGAACAGGTGTGGCATTTGCAAGCGTCGCTTCTGTGAGCGCTGCCTTGCTTCCGCTCATCGCCGCGGTGGCATTTGCCGGCACCGTGAATCCGTCCTCCAGTGATATCGGCATCTTCCGCAGGTCGGAATGAAGCCGCGGACGAACAATACCACGCCCCGCTTGGTCCCTCGCGCGGCATCGTCTACCGGCTCGCCGCGCTGTTCAGCCTGGACGCGTTCGCCGGCGGCTTTGCCGTTCAGTCTCTCGTCGCGCTTTGGCCTTTCGAGCTAGAACCCGGACGAGCGTGGCAGGACGGCCGCCTCCCATACCGAGCAGGGATCGTAAGTGAATCGGGCCGCGTTTTCCATTCCGCAGCTCCGCCCTCATCCTATGACGGAAAACCGCCGGCCTTCTGAGCGGGCGGCTTTCCACGTACTGGGCCGCGCGCGATGACCCAGCTACGAGAGCCCACATATAGGGAGATCGTGATAAGCACAGCTGCACCTGCACGCGGGCTCCCACTCAGTCGGATTTCTCTATCGGGCTTATCTCGCCATCGAGCCAATCCTGCTCCTCGGCGAGAGCGAGCCACGCGGCTTCCATGCGCTTGTATCGCTTATAGGTCGGTTCGTCCTTCGCCCGCTCGGCCATCTCGGCACAATTCTGCGCATTGGTTCGATAGACATCTGCGTCTTTCATCGCTGAAATCTGAGACGAAATCGCAGCGAGCTATTGAGCGAAATCAAATTGGGTGAGCTGCTGCCGGTTTGATGGACACCGGGATTAGGTGTTTCATGAAGCCGGAGGTGGGCGGTGAAGAGACGGAAGTTCGGTCGCGAGTTCAAGATCGAAGCGGTCAAGCTGGTGAAGGAGCGAGGGGTGTCGGTGGCGCAAGCCGGCCGCGATCTGGACGTTCATGAGAACGTGCTGCGCAA
>JBLMWS010000308.1:0-2928 GCA_050257355.1 Gemmatimonas sp. | reverse complement strand
TCGATCCGCAGGGATGTGAAATCGCGACCATCAACGGCCCCGCCGAATGGAACAGCGATGACGCGATCAAGCTGATTACGGCCGCCGTCGCCCCGGCCGCGGCGGGCCTCTGAATTCCATCGCCTTGCCGTGCGAGCCATCGGGCCGCGCTTCACGCGAACCCGGTGGCGCGCACCTCATCGAGACGACGGGTGATGGTTGGGGCCCGCTTCTGCCGGCTGCAGGTCCGCGTTTCGATACCCGCTCACAGCGGCGGGTCGACTGCCGCCTCATATTCCTTCTTGAAGCGCGCGATCAGCTCGGCAGCGGGGACGATCTTGCCGACCGAGCCGACGCCCTGACCGCTGCCCCAGATTTCCTTCCACGCCTTCGGCTTGGCCCGTTCGCCGGAGCCGTCGGTGCCGAAGCTCATCTTGGAGGGATCCGAGGTCGGCAGATTCTCCGGATCCATGCCGGCGGCCACGATCGAGGGCTTCAGGTAATTGCCGTGCACCCCGGTGAAGAGATTGGAATAGACGATGTCCTCCGCGGCCGAGGCGGTGATCATCTCCTTGTAGCGGTCGACCGCATTCGCCTCCTCCGTCGCGATGAAGGCGGAGCCGATATAGGCGAAGTCGGCGCCGAGGATGCGCGCGGCGCGGATCGCGCGGCCGTTGCCTATCGCACCCGACAGCGCAATCGGCCCGTCGAACCATTGCCGCGTCTCCGCCACGAAGGCGAAGGGCGACAGTGTGCCGGCATGGCCGCCGGCGCCCGCAGCCACCAGGATCAGGCCATCGGCCCCCTTCTCGATCGCCTTGTGCGCGAATTTCTGATTGATGACGTCGTGGAAGACGATGCCGCCCCAATTGTGCACCGCCTGATTGAGCTCCTCGCGCGCGCCGAGCGAGGAGATGATCATCGGCACCTTGTGCTTCTCGCAGAGCGCAAGGTCATGCTCGAGCCGGTTGTTCGATTTGTGCACGATCTGGTTGACCGCGAACGGCGCCGAGGGCGCGTCCGGGTGGGCGCGATCGTAAGCCGCGAGCTCCTCCTTCACCCGCGCGAGCCATTCGTCGAGCAGCGCGGGCGGGCGCGCGTTCAACGCGGGAAACGAACCGACCACGCCGGCCTTGCACTGCGCGATGACGAGATCCGGCACGGAGATGATGAACAGCGGCGCACCGATCACGGGTATCGAGAGGCGGCCTTTGAACAAGGCGGGTATGGACATGCGCGAGAGATCCTTATCGCTAATTCCGGGAGACGGGATGTCTTTCCACTGTCAAGATGCCAGACATCAGGCCGCCAAGGCAACTGCCGGAGAGCGGTAATCGGAGCGTGATCGACCGCTGTGATCGCGATCTCCGGTCAGTACCGTCGTCGTTAAGCCGGCGTGCCATCTACTCGCACAGCGCCGCCGTGACGTAATTGTCGGTCCGGCAATCGCCGGGCTTGCGGGCGCGGCCGGGGATCAGGGTCTTGGCCGAACAGCTTTGCACGGAATCGGTGGTGAGGCTCCTGCCTTGCTTGAAGCCCTTGCTCTGGCAGAGCTTGTCGGCCCCGAGCTTGCAGTCCGGCGTGCCATCGGTGGCATTCGGGCAGATCACGCGCCCCGACGCCATCGATCCCGGACCGGTCAGGCGCGACAGCGCGCTGCCGGCGTCCTCGACCGCATGCTCGACCGAATCCCTGGCGCGCGCGTTCAGATCGTGGATGGTCTCGCTCGGGCCTTTCAGGTCGGGCACGATCTTGTCGAACAGCTTGCCCATTTCATTGATCAAGCCGGGATTCTCTTTCGCGGCCGAGGGTGCCGGCTCATTCTCACGCTGCGACGAGGCCTGGGGCGGCCCCTGCTCCTGCAGACCGAGGCCTGGTTGCGCGGGCGCATTCTGCGACAAGGCCGGCGCAGCCAAGCCCAGCATCCATGGTGCGACGAGCACGATGGCGACCACCGGTCGCCATCGCCGCGCGTTAAAATAGCCGGTCCGAGCAGTCATGACGGCGACCGTAGCCGAAGCCGGCCTTGTCGCAAAGTGATCGCACAGCCCCCACGGGAAGATCAGGTCGAACCGTCAGAGCAGCCAATAGACGATGGCGAAGCCGAGCACGAGCACTGCGGCCCCCAGCAGCACCCAGAAGGTGAGGTGCTTTTCGATTCTGACCCTGATCCAGTCGCCATAGCGATTGAGCAGCACCGCGGCGACGAAGAAGCGCGTCCCGCGCGCGATGATCGAGCAGACCACGAACAGCCAGATGTTGAAGCCGGCAAAACCCGAGGTGATGGTGACGAGCTTGTAGGGGATCGGCGTCAGCCCCTTGCCGATGATGATCCAGGCGCCCCACTGCGCGTAGGAGGCACGGAAGGCTTCGACCTTGTCGGCGAGATGGTAGAAATCGATCAGCCAGTGTCCGAGCGAGTCGTAGAGCAGCGCGCCGATGGCGTAGCCGAGCATGCCGCCGAGCACCGAGGCCGCCGTGCAGATCGCGGCATAGAGCCACGCACGCTGCGGCCGCGCCAGCGACATCGGAATCAGCATCACATCCGGCGGCACCGGAAAGAAGGAACTTTCCGCGAAGGCCACGCTCGCCATGATCCAGAGCGCGTAAGGCTTGTGCGCGGCGTCGATGCACCAATCATAGATACGTCTGAGCATGGCGCGATGAACCACCATGGAGCGGATTTGTCCATGGCAGGACAAGGGCAGGACGAGAGAATTTGATCGCACGCGATTTCATGATCCGATTGGACGGAATCGGATCATGATCCCATCTATTTGTTTGAGCATGATCTTTTGGAGAAACCGGTTTCCACCGGTCCGGATCGCGCACTAATGCCGCTTGCGCAGATTGCGACCTTCCAGCGCGACGATCGGTCGCCTTGTGACCCGGGGCGAGGCAGGCTTGGGCAGCTTGAGCGCGGACTTCGGCAGCTTCTCGGCAATGCCG
>JBLMWS010000307.1:0-2943 GCA_050257355.1 Gemmatimonas sp. | reverse complement strand
AGGCCAAGCATGGCCGCAGCAAGAGACCAGGCCGCGCGCATCCTTCGTCCTGAGACGGGGGAGGACGAGGCCGGCGCAGTCCACGAGGCTGCTGCTGCTGAACCGCTGCGCACACCGGTGGGCGATGAAGCCAAGCGGAAGGCTCCGGAAACGCCGAGTCCCGCCACGGACAGGCCCGCGCCGGCTTCACAGGATTCTGGGCCGGCGCCCGCGAAAAGATCCGGCCGGCGCAAGCTGATCCTGACGGGCATTGTTACGCTGCTCGCGATCGCGGTCGCTGCGTTCGCCACTTATTACATGCTGGTCGGACGCTTCTATATTTCGACCGATGACGCCTATGTGCGCGCCAACAACACCATGTTGGGGGCGCGGGTGTCGGGTCACATCGAGGCAATTCTTCCCGCCGACAATTCGCTGGTCCACGAAGGCGACGTGATCCTGCGGATCGACGACGGCGACTACCGCATTGCGGTTGACGCCGCACGCACCAAGATCGCAACCCAGGAAGCGACCATCGCGCGCATCGGCCGCCAGGTCGCAGCTCAGCAAAGCGGTGTCGAGCAGGCCGAGGCGAATCTCGCTTCTGCCCAAGCGGGCTTGAAGCGTGCGGACCTCGATTACGACAGGCAGCAGGAACTGGCTAGCAAAGGCTTTGCCTCGCATGCGATCTTCGAACAATCCGAGGCCGCGCGCGACCAGGGCCTTGCCGCCGTCAAGGCGGCGCAAGCGGCTTATGACAATGCGCGCGACATGGTCGAAGTCACCAAGGCGCAACGAGCGGAAGCCGAGGCGCAGCTCGCGGAGCTCAAGACGTCGCTGGCTAAGGCCGAGCGCGATCTCGGCTTTACCGCGGTGCGCGCTCCCGTGGACGGCATCTTCGCCAACCGCCTCGTCAATGTCGGCGATTTCGTCTCGGTCGGTCAGCGGCTCGGCAATGTGGTGCCGCTGGACGATGTCTTTATCGACGCCAATTTCAAGGAGACGCAGCTCAGGCGCATCCGGCCCGGCCAGCCCGTCACCATCTCGGTCGACGCCTATGGCCATCGCAAATTCGCGGGCCGCGTCGAGAGCATCTCGCCGGCGGCAGGTTCGGTGTTCACCTTGCTGCCGCCCGACAACGCTACCGGCAATTTCACCAAGATCGTGCAGCGGTTGCCCGTGCGGATCCGCGTGCCGAAGGCGGTCGCCCGCGAAAACCTGCTGCGCGCCGGCATGTCGGTCTACGCCACCGTCGATACCACCAAGGGCGCCGAGGATGCCGACAGCGACGCCGATCTCGACTCGCCGGCGATGATTCATCCGCAGTAGCCATGCATCGATGAAGCGCCGCCGGCATCCGCGAATTCCGCCGACCTCTCCGCAGCGCGGAGAGGTGAATCTTCGCTGCCGTTAATGCATTGAGCTGAACCGACGATGGCGAACGCCACCACCGCGACACCCGGCATGATGAGCGCACCGGCCGCCGCCGACCGTATCGCGCCGCGGCGGCTGATCGCGTTCATCATTATGGTGTTCGGCATGTTCATGGCGATCCTGGACATCCAGGTCGTCTCCGCCTCGTTATCCGAGATCCAGGCCGGGCTGTCGGCGAGTTCGACCGAGGTGTCGTGGGTGCAGACCGCCTACCTGATCGCGGAAGTTATCGCGATTCCCCTGTCCGGCTTCCTGTCGCGCGCGCTCGGCACCCGGCTTCTCTTTGCGATCTCGGCCAGCGGCTTCACCTTCTCCAGCCTGCTGTGCGGCTTCGCGTCAACGAGCCAGGAGATGATCCTGTGGCGCGCGATCCAGGGATTTCTGGGCGCCGGCATGATCCCGACGGTGTTCGCTTCGGCCTATACCGTGTTCCCGCGCTCCAAATTCTACATCGTCGGTCCGATCATCGGGCTGGTGGCGACGCTGGCGCCGACGATCGGGCCCACGGTCGGGGGCTACATCACCGACGTCATGTCCTGGCATTGGCTGTTCTTCATCAACGTTCCGCCCGGCATCATGATCACCGTCGGCGTGCTGGCGCTGGTCGATTTCGACCAGCCGCATTTCGAGCTGTTGGAGCGGTTCGACTGGTGGGGCCTGTTGTTCATGGCGGGCTTTCTCGGCTCCCTCGAATATGTGCTGGAGGAAGGGCCGCAATATGAGTGGTTGCAGGACACTTCGGTCGCGGTCTTCGCAGGGGTTTGCGCGCTGTCGTCGATCGCGTTCTTCTGGCGCGTGTTTGCCGCACAGGAGCCGATCGTCGATCTGCGTGCATTCACAAACCGCAATTTCGCCGTCGGCTGTGTCCTGCAGTTCTGCATCGGCATCGGGCTGTATGGGCTGACCTACATCTATCCACGCTATCTCGCCGAGGTGCGCGGCTACAGCGCCATGATGATCGGCGAGACCATGTTCGTGTCCGGCATCACCATGTTCTTCATGGCGCCGGTGGTCGGCCGCCTGATCCAGCGTTTCGACATGCGCTACATCATTGCCGGCGGTCTCATAGTCTTCGCGCTCGGCGCCTACCAGATGACCTGGATTACGCGCGACTTCGATTTCTATGAATTGCTTTTGCCGCAGATCCTGCGCGGTATCGGCATGATGTGTGCCATGGTGCCGACCAACAATATAGCGCTGGGCACGCTGTCACCGGAGCGGGTGAAGAACGCCTCCGGCCTGTTCAACCTGATGCGCAACCTCGGCGGCGCGGTGGGGCTTGCGATCATCAACGAGGTTCTGAACGTCCGCACCGATCTGCACATCACGCGCCTGCAGGAACGGGTGACCTGGGGCAATGCCGCCGCGACCGAATTCTTGAACATGCTGACTCAGAAATTTCAGGGCATGGGCGATGCGGCGCTGATGGCCTTGAAGGAATTGTCGCTCATCGTGCACCGCCAGGCCGTGGTGATGAGCTATGGCGATGCCTTCTTCATGCTGACGCTGTTCTATATCGGCCTTAGCCTG
>JBLMWS010000306.1:0-3420 GCA_050257355.1 Gemmatimonas sp. | reverse complement strand
CCGGTATCCGAGACCGAGCAGGCGCCGGTGGTACGGCTCGAAGCTTGCTGCCGGATTCGACATCGCGCCCGCTGAGCTCGTGTTGTATGCATCGCCAGAGGATGCGCACGCAGGCCTTGCTTTGGCTAAGGGCGCACCCGACGGTTGGATAGATTCGCAGCCACGGTGATTCCGAAGGCCAAACTGATCAGGGCAAGCCGTCCCAAGCGTTACACGATTTCCTCCCGATACTCATCGGCAGCAGCATCGTGCACGAGCGTGGCCCGCGTGAATTGTTTCTGGGGACTTCGCGGGAGTCTATGCTGCAGGCCGCCGCCCAGCTCCATTTGTGGCGCCAAGGGCATGTCGATCCGACCGAGCCGCTGCCAGCACCCTTCCGCCCCCGCAAACGCTCACACTCGCATTGCAGCATGGTGGCATCGGCCGCCGTGCCTACACGCCTCAGGACCTCTCTTGCCTCGGCAGGATGAAGGTCCAGCTGATCACCTTGGGAATGACCGTTACGCAAGCCTTAGCCTCTGCCCAGGCTTACGTCGTGTGGAGTTCGCTGCTGTCCAACCGGGACGCCGGATTCGCAGACCTTTCGGCAGTTGAAAAATCGGCGTATCAGGTGACTTCGTTCGATTTGTCGCGGGGAAGCCGCCAGCAACACCCTATTGGAAAGCTATCGGTACTTGTCGCGAAAGGAGACTAACGACATCGGTTGCGCACGACACTGTGAAAGCGGACGAGGGCATCCGCTTTGACAGCGATTCACGCGGAATCGAGGCGCCGGAATTTGGCTGGTCGATCCTTGTCCGGTGTCGGCCTGTCTGTCCCTACCTCAAGCCTCCGGCGGCTTGGATGATTTGTCCCGTGATCCATCCCGCCTCGGGCGAGACCAGAAACGATACGACAGTGGCGATGTCGCTGCGGGCGGCCGAGTCGACCGAGCGGCGTGCGCGCGAGAAACGCCGCGTTGATCCGGTCCGCATCTGCCATCGACCGGTTACCCTCGGTTCCACCGGCCCCGGGAGTACCGCGTTCACTAGGATGTGGCGTGGCCCCAGTTCAGCAGCGAGGCTCCGGGTGATGACATCGACCGCGCCCTTACTCGCGCTATAGACTGACGCGCCGGGCGGCGCCTCGATCGACGCCATAGACCCTATATTAACGATAGAGCCGCCATGATCGCCCATCGCACCCGCGGCAGCCTGCGTCGCGAACAGCAAACCTTTGACGTTCAGATCGAACATCCGATCGAAGTGTGCTTCGGTGATCTGCGGAAGAGGAAGAAAGTCGTACACGCCGGCGTTGTTCACCAGGATGTCGAGTCTGCCGAATACCGAGAGCGCGGCGTCAACCAGTTGTCTGGCGTCGGCCGGTTTGCTGACGTCGACGCGCACCGCCTTGGCTTTGCCGCCTGCGGACCGTAGGGTCGCGACGAGTACCTCGGCCTGCTGCGGGCTCGACACATAGTTCACGACCGTTGCCACACCATCGTTGGCCAGTTCCTGCGCGATCGCCGCCCCGATTCCCTTCGATGCCCCGGTGACGACGGCCACCTTTCCTGTAGGTCTTGCCATCTCATCTTCTCCTTTCCGTGGTCACGGATGTCTCCGCTCCCGCCACCACGCATCTCCAGCCAAGATGCGTGCCGAAGTTCGCGTTATCACCCTTAGGGCTGACGCAACAATAGATTCACATCGGAGCAATCGTATAGTTCCAGGCTGGCAGAGTCGCGTGTCGCTTGAGGGAGAGACAGCGCACCTGCTCCGGATCGGGTGACGTGCCGGTTGGATAATGCCTTCGGTCGAGGTAGGCCGATACCGTGAGCCCGGTTCGGGTGCTGGTGTTGCGGATGAAGTTGAGGATTTTAGGGTAACTGTCGAGAGGCTCGGCGGCCCAGTTCTTGGAGATTTCGGAGAACAGGCGGTGCTCGATGGGATTCCATTTGGAGGCGCCGGTGGGGTAATGAGCAACGGTAACGGTGAGCCCAAAGCTGTTGCAGAGTTGGCTTTGAAGCTCGGTTTTCCAGGCGCTGGTCCGGCAACTGTTGCTGCCGCCGGTATCGGCAAGGATGAGCAACTGGCGGCGACGATGGTAGCGATCCGCGCCGTCGCACTTCCACCAGCCGGCGATGGAGTGCGCGGCGAAAGCTGCCGTATCATGCGAGACGCCGATAAAGACTGAGCCTCGGTTGGCAAGCAGGTCATAGATACCATAGGGGATCGCGACGCCGACGGCATCGGAACGGAAATCGTGGTCATTGACGCGCACCGGCGTGCGATCCCACTTGACGCCATTGTTTTTGAAGTTGCCGACCAGTTCTCGCTTTTTGGTATCGACGCTGATGATGGGAAGGCCCTGGCGCTCAAAGCGGGTACGTAATGACGAGATGTAACGGAACTGCTGGTCGCGGTCCGGGCTCGAGTCGGTGGCAATGGCTTTGCGGTTCACGCGAAGGGAAAAGTCCATATCGTGAAGCAGCCGCGCTACAGTACTGGGTGAGATCTCGATGTCGAGTTGCCGTAGCAGTTCGGCGATTCCGGCAGGCGTCTTGTGGGTCCATCGAATGCCGGTGATGGGATCGCCGGCGGTGTCGTGGTCCAGCAGGATTTCGATGGCCTCGATTACTGCGGGCGTTTTTTTTCCACCGGTTTGCGCCCGGCGCCGGACTGGCGTATCCGGCCGACCTCAACATCCTGATCCAGCAGCTGGCGGCGGCCGCGGGCGATGGTGTGCGGATCGAGGCCCAGAAATTCGGCCAGCACGGTGTCGCCGCCGTGGCCCAGTTTCATAGATTCCAGACCGGCATACAAGCGGCGCTGCTGCTCGTCCAACAGACTGTAGAACAAGATAATGGCGGCTTTCATCTCATCGGGAGACACTTCCAGACGGGTGGCATCGTCAACCGTGGGAACAGACCGGTTGTTCCGACGTGTCAGAGATTGTCGCTGGCGGGTGGCTGGATCGATGGAAGTATAGAGAAAGAGGCCGGAGATGAACTCCCGGGCGATCCTCTTCCTCTGGACGAGGTGTCGTAAGACATCTTGCACGCCTACGTGCAGGATCGCAGACAACTCTTCCGCAAAATATCCCGCGACCGAGCTACGGATGAACGCCTCGGCGGTGGCCAGCAGGGTACCGTAGCGGGAGAACCAGGCCGGCGCGCAGGACCACAGACCATCGGCGCCGAAACGGGCGATCTCACGAAGCGTGTAGAAACGGCCGCCATGAGAGTAGCTGGTCAGGTAGTCGAGTTCTTTGAGCTTGCGAAAAACGGTGAGGTCAACGTCCGTGCCGAGCGCACGTTTCAGGTCGGGAAGCGTTGCGATTTGGTTGTGGAGCAGCAGCTTTCGCAAGGAATCAGGCGAGAAGGCGAGCGGTCTCATAATGTCATAGTTGCGACTGGCAATCCAGTACAATCGACACTATAAC
>JBLMWS010000305.1:0-22389 GCA_050257355.1 Gemmatimonas sp. | reverse complement strand
CGCGAGCGCGGTGGGCGCGGAGACGGCGACCATCACCGGCGCACCGAGCGTGGCCGTCTTCTGGACCATTTCCACCGACACCCGGCTGGTCAGCAGCACCATGCCTTCGCCGGTGTCGGTCTGCGCGAGCGCCAGCGCGCCGCAGAGCTTGTCGAGCGCGTTGTGCCGTCCGACGTCCTCGCGCAGGCTGACGATACCGCTGGACGGTGTCCAGAACGCCGCCGCATGCACGGCGCGGGTCTCGATATTGATCTGCTGCAATGGGGCAATGCTCTGCATTGCGCGCATCACCTCGCGCCGCGAGAAGCTTCCCGCGTTGGGCACCCTGGCCGGCGACCGCATCGCTTCCGCGATCGAATCGATGCCGCACAGCCCGCAGCCGGTTGGGCCCGCGATCTGCCGCCGCCGTTCGCTGATGCGCGCCGCGTGCTCGGGCGCAAGCCACATCCGCAGCTCGATGCCGTCGTTGAGCTCGACGACCTCGAAAGAGGTGATCTCGGCCACCGACTGCACGATCCCTTCGCTGAGACTGAAGCCGACCGCGAACTCCCTGAGATCCCGCGGGGTTGCCATCATCACCGCATAGGTGCCGCCGTTGTAAGTCAGCGCGACAGGCGTCTCCTCGGGAATCAGGCGCGCGCCGCGGCTGACGCTCTCCGCGCGCCAGACCTGCCGATCGACAGAACGGACGGGATCGTGCATGCGCTACTCCGCGGCCTCGATCGCGTGCGCGATCCGTCGCGAACGGCGGGCCTGTTCCTCATAAGATTTCTGCCAGTCGCTCGGACCGTTCGACGGCGAGACCTGGACCGCTGTCACCTTGTACTCCGGGCAGTTGGTCGCCCAATCCGAATAGTCCGTGGTGATGACGTTGGCTTGCGTGTCCGGGTGATGGAAGGTGGTGTAGACCACGCCCGGCGCCACCCGCTCCGTGATCAGCGCGCGCAAGGTCGTCTCGCCGGCGCGGCTCGCCAGCCTCACCCAGTCCCCGTCGCGGACACCCCGCTGCTCGGCGTCGTGCGGATGAATCTCGAGCCTGTCCTCATCGTGCCAGACGACGTTGTCGGTACGACGGGTCTGGGCGCCGACGTTGTATTGGCTGAGGATGCGCCCGGTGGTCAACAGCAGCGGGAAGCGCGGGCCGGTGCGCTCGTCGGTTGCGACATATTCGGTGATGACGAACTTGCCCTTGCCGCGCACGAAACCGCCGATATGCATCACCGGCGTTCCCTCCGGCGCCTTCTCGTTGCAGGGCCACTGCACCGAGCCGAGCTCGTCGAGCTTGGCGTAGGAGACGCCGGCGAAGGTCGGCGTGAGCGCCGCGATCTCGTCCATGATCTCGGAGGGATGCGCGTAGGCCATCTCGAAGCCCATCGCGCGGGCGAGAGCGATCGTCACTTCCCAATCGGCAAAGCCGTTGCGCGGCGACATCACCTTGCGGACCCGCTGGATGCGCCGCTCCGCGTTGGTAAAGGTGCCATCCTTCTCCAGGAAGGTCGACCCCGGCAGGAACACATGTGCGTAGTTCGCGGTCTCGTTCAGGAAGAGGTCGTGGACGATGACGCAGTCCATCGCCGACAGCGCGGCGACGACGTGGGTCGTGTTGGGGTCGGACTGCAGGATATCCTCGCCCTGCACGTAGAGGCCCTTGAAGCTGCCGTCGATGGCGGCGTCGAACATGTTGGTGATGCGCAGGCCGGGCTCCTTGTTGAGCTTGACCTGCCACGTCGCCTCGAAGGACTCGCGCACCTGATCGGTCGCGACATGGCGGTAGCCCGTAAATTCATGCGGGAACGAGCCCATGTCGCAGGAGCCCTGCACGTTGTTCTGGCCGCGCAGCGGGTTCACGCCGACGCCGGGCCGGCCGATATTGCCGGTCGCCATCGCAAGGTTCGCGATCGCGATCACGGTGGTCGAGCCCTGGCTATGTTCGGTCACGCCCAGGCCGTAATAGATCGCGGCATTGCCGCCGGTCGCGTAAAGCCGCGCCGCGGCGCGCAGCTCTTTGGGATCGACGCCGGTGTAAACGGCCGTGGCTTCGGGGCTGTTGCCGGGCTGCGCAACGAAGGCGGCCCAGTCCTCGAACTCGTTCCAGTCGCAGCGCTCGCGCACGAAGGCTTCATCGACCAGTCCTTCGGTGACGATCACGTGCGCGATCGCGGTCAGCACCGCGACGTTGGTGCCGGGCATCAGCGCCAGATGGTGCTGAGCCTCGATATGCGCCGAGCGCACCAGATCGATGCGGCGGGGATCGATGACGATCAGCTTGGCGCCGGCGCGCAGACGCTTTTTCATGCGCGAGGCGAACACCGGATGCGCGTCGGTCGGATTGGCGCCGATCACCAGGACGACGTCGGAATCTTCCACCGAGTCGAAATCCTGGGTGCCGGCCGAGGTGCCGAAGGTGGTGGACAGGCCATAGCCGGTCGGCGAGTGGCAGACGCGGGCACAGGTGTCGACATTGTTGTTGCCGAATCCCGCGCGTACCAGCTTCTGCACCAGATAGGTTTCCTCGTTGGTGCAGCGGGAGGAGGTGATCGCGCCCACGGCATCGCGGCCGTATGTGGTCTGGATTGTCTTGAACTTGGCGGCAGCGAACGCGAGTGCCTCGTCCCAGGACACTTCGCGCCAGGGCTCGTCGATGCGCTCGCGGATCATCGGCTTGAGGATGCGCTCCTTATGCGTGGTGTAACCCCAGGCGAAGCGGCCCTTGACGCAGGAATGGCCACGATTGGCCTTGCCGTCCTTGTAGGGCACCATGCGCACGACTTCCTCACCGCGCATCTCCGCCTTGAAGGCGCACCCCACGCCGCAATAGGCGCAGGTGGTGACGACCGAATGCTCGGGCTGGCCGATCTCGATGACGGATTTCTCGGTCAGCGTCGCGGTCGGGCAGGCCTGCACGCAGGCGCCGCAGGAAACGCATTCCGAACCGAGGAAGCTTTCGCTCATGCCTGGCGAAACGCGACTGTCGAAGCCGCGCCCCGAGATCGTCAAGGCAAAAGTGCCTTGCACCTCCTCGCAGGCACGGACGCAGCGCGAGCAGACGATGCATTTGGCCGGATCGTAGCTGAAATAGGGATTGGATTCGTCCTTCGGCATCCAGGCGGCGTTCGGTTTGCCCTGGGCCTCCGCGAACACGTGATTTTCGCCTTGATAACCGTAGCGCACATCGCGCAATCCCACGGCGCCGGCCATATCCTGCAGCTCGCAATCGCCGTTGGCCGCGCAGGTCAGGCAATCCAGCGGATGATCGGAGATGTAGAGCTCCATCACGCCTTTGCGCAGGCTCTTCAGCCGCTCGCTCTGGGTGTGCACCACGAGGCCGGGAGCGACTGGCGTGGTGCAAGAGGCCGGCGTGCCGGCGCGGCCTTCGATCTCGACCAGGCAGAGCCGGCAGGAGCCGAAGGCGTCGACCATGTCGGTCGCGCAGAGCTTCGGGATCTGCGTGCCGGCCTCCATCGCCGCGCGCATGATCGAGGTGCCTTCCGGCACCGTGACGCTCTGGCCGTCGATGGTGAGCGTGACGAGGTTCCCGGACTTGGCGCGCGGAGTGCCGAAATCGGTTTCCTGAATGAGCGACATGGCAATCGTCCTTTATTCCGCGGCCTGCAAACGCGCGGGCGCCGGGCCGAAATCTTCGCTGAAGTGCTTCAGCGCGCTCAGGACGGGGTAGGGCGTGAAGCCGCCCAGCGCGCAGAGCGAACCGAATTTCATGGTGCTGCAGAGGTCTTCGACCAACGCGATGTTCTCGGCGACGCGTTCGCCGCGGCGAATCTTGTCGATCGTTTCGGC
Organism: Gemmatimonas sp.; assembly: GCA_050257355.1. Taxonomy (GTDB): domain Bacteria; phylum Pseudomonadota; class Alphaproteobacteria; order Rhizobiales; family Xanthobacteraceae; genus Bradyrhizobium. Next base: position 18,594 of record JBLMWS010000305.1, on the reverse strand, counting down.
ACCGCGGGTCGAGCCGATCCGGCAGGGCGTGCATTTGCCGCAGGATTCGATGGCGCAGAATTCCATCGCAAAGCGTGCCTGCTTGGCCATGTCGACCGTGTCGTCGAACACCACGATGCCGCCGTGGCCGATCAGGCCGTCACGGGCGGCGAAAGCTTCATAGTCGAAGGGCGTGTCGAACAGCGCCCGCGGGAAATAGGCGCCGAGCGGTCCGCCGACCTGCACCGCGCGCACGGGCCGGCCGCTCAACGTGCCGCCGCCGATGTCATCGACGAGTTCGCCGAGCGTGATGCCGAAGGCGGTCTCGAACAGGCCGCCGTGTCGGATATTTCCGGCGATCTGGATCGGCATCGTCCCGCGGGAGCGCCCCATGCCAAAATCGGCGTAAGCTTGAGGCCCGTTCTCGAGGATGAAGGGGACGGCCGCGAAGGAGAGCACGTTGTTGACGACCGTGGGCTGGCCGAACAGGCCGTGATGGGCGGGCAGCGGCGGCTTGGCGCGCACGATGCCGCGGCGTCCTTCCAGGCTCTCGAGCAGCGAGGTCTCTTCGCCACAGACATAGGCGCCGGCGCCGGTGCGAACCTCGAGATCGAAGCTGTGGGGGGAGCCGGCGACGCGGCTGCCGAGCAGGCCGGCGCGTTGGGCGATGGCGATCGCCTCGTTCATCGCAGCGATCGCGTGTGGATATTCGGAGCGGATGTAGACGTAGCCCTTGGTCGCACCGGTCGCGATGGCCGCGATCGTCATGCCCTCGATCAGCACGAACGGATCGCCCTCCATCAGCATGCGATCGGCGAAGGTGCCGCTGTCGCCTTCGTCAGCGTTGCAGACGACGTATTTGTGGTCGCCCTTGGCATCTGCCACGGTCTTCCACTTGATGCCGGTCGGGAAGCCGGCGCCGCCACGGCCGCGCAGGCCGGATGCCGTCACCTCAGCGATGATCGCATCGGAATTGAGTGTCAGCGCCCGCTCCAGGCCCTTATAGCCGCCATGGGCGCGATAATCGTCGAGCGAGCGCGGATCGATCACGCCGCAACGGGCAAAGGTCAGACGCGTCTGGCGCTTCAGCCAGGGGATGTCCTCCGCCGCGCCGAGCCGCAGCGGATGGTTGTCGCCGCTGATCATCGCCTCGAGCAGCGACGTTGCGTCGGCCGGCGTCACCGGACCGAATGCAACGCGTCGGGCGGCTGTCGCGACCTCGACCATCGGCTCAAGCCAATAGAGACCGCGCGAGCCGGTGCGAATGATCTCGACCGCGACGTTGCGCTTGACCGCGGCTTCCGCCAGCGCTGTCGCGACCTCATCGGCGCCAACGGCGAGCGCCCCGGCGTCGCGGGGAACGAAAATTCGCAAGCTCATTGTTGCGCCTCCGTGATCAGTTGATCGAGGCGCGCCTCGTCGAGCCGACCGACGACGCGGCCGTCGAGCATCGCCGAGGGCGCAGTCGCGCAGAGCCCGAGGCAATAGATCGGCTCCAGCGTTACCCTCCGGTCGGCCGTGGTGTGTCCGCAGGCGATGCCGAGCTTGGCTTCGGCGCGCGAGGCGAGAGCGTCGCCACCCGCAGCCTGGCAGGCCTCGGCGCGGCAGAGCTTCAGCACGTGACGGCCAGCCGGCTCCTTGCGGAAATCGTGATAGAAGGTGAAGACGCCGTAAACCTCGGCTCGCGAAAGATTGAGCGCGCTGGCCACCATGGGAATGGCCGGTTCCGGCACGTAGCCGAACGTTTCCTGCAGGGCGTGCAGAATGACCAGCGTGGCGCCTTCGCGTTGGGTGTGTTCGGCGATGATTTCAGCGCCGCGCGTCTCATCCCAGGGTTCGTAAACGGCCATTATTGGGCTCTCGATCAGAAGTGGTCGTGATCTGACAACAGGCCTGAATCTGCTGGGATAATCAATAAAGCTCTCCCGTGCTGCGATTGCGGAAACCAATTAATCCGAAACGGGAATTAGGCGATACGGAAAGACCATGAAATGGATGCAGCCCGGTGCAGGTTGCTGCCGCCTGTCGGTGCATTTGGCATGTTTGGGTCCGTGCGGCCGTGTTATGGGTTAAGACGATATGACGAGCTGCAAGGGCCCTTCTCGTGATCGACAAGCTTGAACTTCTGCTGGCGCTGGCACAGGAGCGGCATTTCGGCCGCGCCGCCGAGGCCTGTGGCGTCACCCAGCCCACGATGTCGACAAGCATCAAACAGCTCGAGGAAATCCTCGGCGTCATGCTGGTGCAGCGTGGCTCGCGCTTCCAGGGCTTCACGCCGGAGGGCGAGCGGGTGCTGGATTGGGCGCGGCGCATCGTCGGCGACACCCGTGCGATGCGGCAGGAGATCAACGGGCTCAAGGACAAGCTGTCGGGCGAAATCCGCATCGCGGCGATCCCGACCGTGCTCGGCATGGTCGCTTCATTGACGACGCCGTTTCGCGCCCGTCACCCGGACGTACGCTTTCGCATCGTCTCCTGCACCTCGGCCGACGTGCTGGGACTGTTGGAAAATCTCGAGGTCGACGCCGGGCTGACCTATATCGAGAACGAGCCGATCGGCAAGGTGCGCACCATTCCGCTCTACAACGAGAGCTATCGCCTCCTGACCGCGCCGGACGCGATGTTCGGCGATCGCGAGCAGGTCACCTGGAAGGAAGTCGGGCAGGTGCCGCTCTGCCTGCTCACGTCCGACATGCAGAATCGGCGCATCATCGATCGCGCCTTGCGCTCGGTCGGCGCCGAGGCGACACCGACGCTGACGTCGAATTCGCTGCTGGTGCTGTTCACCCATGTCAAGACCGGGCGCTGGGCCAGCGTGATGCCGGCCAAGCTTGCCGAAACGCTGGGCCTTGCAGACGCTGTCCGCAGCATTCCGATCGTCGATCCCATCGTGAACTACAGCATCGGCATGGTGCTGACGCAGCGCGATCCGATGACGCCGCTGATCGCCGCGCTGGTCAACGTCGCCCGCGAAGTCGCGCCCAAGCTGCAGTCGGCTTGAGCGGCGCCCGGGGGGAGCGCTTGCCCAAAGGAGCATGGAGGAGGCGGCTGTGGCAGGTGAACTTGGCCTCGATGCATTGTTGAGGGCGATGAAACCCGAAATGCAGCAAGGCATCTTTGTATTTTGTACAATCGCAGCAGGGCAAAGCATTCCAGCCGCAATCAATCCGGTGCTCACGTTCCGTGAGCAAGAAGGAACGACCTTCGTGATGCGGCGTGAGGAGGCCGAAAGTATAGGACTTGGCTTCGAATTGGCGTGGCGTCTGATTACTTTGACGGTCCATTCATCGCTGCAGGCGGTGGGTTTTCTGGCAGCGATTACTGCTCCGCTGGCCGAAGCGGGTATCAGTGTAAATGTCGTTTCGGCCTTTTACCACGATCATCTCTTTGTGCCCGAGTACAGGGCAGACGAAGCAATGCTTCTTCTAAAGAACATCTCCATGCCGGAGTCGAATTGATCCATTCAGCGCGCGGGGCGGATTAGCTCGTGCGTGAGCTCTCAGGCCGCCGCCTGCATCTTCGCATTGGCCCTGCGCGCGTCGCGCGGCAGCGACACGCGGACGACAGTTCCGGCGCCGAGTTTGGAACGCAGCTTCATCGAGCCGCCGTGCAGGTGCGCCAGCGATCGCGCAATCGCGAGCCCAAGCCCCGAGCCGTGATAGGTCTTTGTGAGCTGGCTTTCGACCTGCTCGAACGGGCGTCCCAGCCGCGCCAGCGACTGCGGGGCGATGCCGATGCCGGTGTCGGCGATCAGGAGCACGATACGGTCGGTCATGACGTGGCTGCGGACCACGATGCGGCCGCCTTCAGGAGTGAATTTCACCGCGTTGGAGAGCAGATTGACCATGATCTGCTTGGTGGCGCGGCGGTCGGCGACGACCGGAATGGAACCCTGAATGTCGGCGTCGATCGCCAGATCCTTGTCATCGGCCCGGCCAGCGACCACCCGTAGCGATTCGGCGAGCGTCCTGGAGATGTCGAGCGTTTCCAGATCGAGCTTCATGCGGCCCGCTTCGATCTTCGACATGTCGAGGATGTCGTTGATCACCTCGAGGAGGTACTGGCCGCTGGTCAGGATATCGTGGCAATATTCGCGGTATTTCTCCGAACCGAGATTGCCGAACATGCCGCTGCCCATGATCTCGGAGAAGCCGATGATGGCGTTGAGCGGTGTGCGCAGCTCGTGGCTCATATTGGCCAGGAATTTGGACTTGGTCTGGTTGGCTTCCTCCGCGCGGTTCTTCTCGCGCGCATATTTTTCGGCGAGGTCCGCGAGTTCGATCGCCTGGCGCTCGAGTTCGCCCTGCGAGCGCTTCAGGTCGTTGACGGTGGCGCGCAGCCGCAGATCGTTCTCGACGAGCTTCTGCTCGTGCTCCTTGATCCGGGTGATGTCGGTTCCGACCGAGACATAGCCGCCGTCCTTGGTGCGGCGTTCGCTGATGTGCAGCCAGCTGCCGTCGTCGAGTTGCGCCTCGAATGTGCGTGCGCCCGGTACCTGGTTCACGCTCTCCTGCTGGCGCGTGCGCACCTCCGGCATGCTCCCGACCTCGATCACCGTCTCGTAGGAGGTGCCGGGGATGACGGCGGAATCGGGAAGCTTGTGCAGCCGCTGGAAATGGGAGTTGCAGAGCACCAGCCGGTCGCTTGCATCCCACAGCACGAACGCTTCCGGAATGGTCTCGATGGCGTCGCGCAGCCGCAAATCTGCTTCGATGGTCTTTTCTGCGAGGCTCTTCTGTTCGGTGATGTCGACGGCGATGCCGATCAGATGCAGGCTGTCCTCGCCATGGCTGAGCTCGCACCGCACCCGCAGCCAGATCCAGTGGCCGTCGGCGTGCTGCATCCGGAAGCTCTGGTCGATATGGTTGATCTGTCCGGACATCAGCTGGTCGGCGATGGCGAACAGATCGATGTCGTCGGATTTCACCAGGGCGTTGAGCTCCCCGAAAGTCAGAAGGTCGTTGCGACTGTTCAGTCCGAGCATGGCAAACATCGAATGCGACCAGAAGATGCGCCCACGCGACAGGTCCCAATCCCACAGGCCGCAGCGGCCGCGGTTGAGCGCGGTGTCGATGCGACCGCGCACCGCATCATTGATCAGATCGCCTTCGCGGGCGCGGGTCGCTTGCCAGTGAAAGGCAAAGCCGAGGATGAGCACCACGAATCCGGTGGTGGCCGACAGCGTCACCGACAGCGCCGCATCGGAACCCCAGATCGGCTCGACGCTCTCCTGCACCACGACGACCTGGCCGGGCAGCGACTTGACGAGGCGGGAGGCCGCGAGCGCGCGGCCTCCGTTGGGCAGTGCCATGTCGCTCACATTGTCCTGCCGGCCAGGCGTGGCCAACAGCTGCGCCGTGCTGATGACGTCGAGAATCCGGTCGGCTTCGCCCAGGGTCGCATCGATGGGAAGCCGGGCGAGAATGCGATGGTCGGCGCTGCTGATGATGACGTGCCGTCCACCGGCCATCGCCCAGGGCGGAATCAGATCGGGCAGCAGTTGCTGCATCCGTTCGATGTTGCCGAGCCGCTGCATTCTGGGCGAGGTGAGGTGATCGATCCGCTCGGCGAGCACGTCGGCCAGCGCCGCGACCTCGCGCTTGCTGGCGGCGCGCTTCTGCCGGCTCTGGTCCAGCACCTGCACGAACGCTCCGAGGCAGATCGTGATCAGAAAGGCGATGATGAGAGTCGGTACCGCGCGCCGGAGCGTCGGCTCCGCAACCAGCAGCCTGTGGTAGGCCGGTTTCGCAATCGATTGCGCCAATCCCTTGATCGAATCGGATTGGACGCACGCACCCGCCGCATGCGCACGCGCCATACCCATGACCCCCGCCGAAGTATTTCTTGCACCCAGTTCGGAAGGACCCCAGCTCCTTCCGAATCAAGATGATTTGAATCCAGTTTTCGCAAGCTGTCGAGAGTCAACGATTCCTTAAAAGCAAATAAATCTTGTCCAATGGAGAATCTCGCGCGTGAAAATACGGAAAGCCTGAGTCCGAAACGAGAACGGCGCGAGACGAGCGTCAGGCGTGAGGCGGCTCGGCGTGACTGATGACGCGCTTCACGCTTGGAAAATCGCGGCGCAGCGCGCGCTCGATGGCGTCGACATTCTCGTGAACCTTGCTCACGCTGGTCGATGGTGCTGCGCGGCAATGAAAGTTGACGATTTCGCCGGCCGCGGTGTCGCGCACCCGTACATTGTGGATGTCGTTGATCGCGGTAGCCGCGGCAATGCGCGACAGCGCCTGCGCGATCGCGTCCACCCGTTCGGGCGCGGCGTCGCTGCCGAACGGCAATTCCGGCTCCAGCGGCTCGAGATGAGTATCGACCTCGACCTCTTCGCCGAATTCCTCGCGGACGTTGCGCTCCAACCGGTTGGCGACGGCGTGCGCGTCGACGAGCGGCATCTCGGCATCGACCTCGAGATCGATGCTGACGGTCAGTTTGTCGCCGAGGTCGTGCACGGTGACATGATGGATCGCCAACCCCGAATTCCGCGCGATCACCATGATGCGTTCGCGTACGCTTTCGTTGCTCAGCGCGACCGGTACCGCGGTGAAGGTGAGGTCGGCGTCGCCCAAGGCCTTGGCGACCGCTGCCTGTGATCGCTGCTTGATTTCCTCGACGCGGTCGATCGGAAAAGTGCGCGGCACCTGCACGACCGCGTCGATGAAATGCGTCGCGCCGACCATACGCGCGCGCAGCCGCTCGACATCGACCACGCCTGGCACCGCCTCGATGGCGGCGGTCGCACGCTCGGCGACGCCCTCCGGCGCCCGATCGACCAGCGTTTCCACGGTGGAGCGTGCCAGCCGCAGCCCGAGCGCGGCGATCATCACCGCCACCGCGATCGCCGCTGCCGCATCACCCCAGGCGAAGCCGAGGCCGGAGAGCGCGAGACCGATGATGACCGCGACCGAGCCCGCAACGTCGGAGGCAAAATGCAGCGCGTCGGCGGCGAGCGCCTGGCTCTGCGTCGCGTGTGCCGCGCGATGCAGCGCGTGCGCCCGCCAGAGATTGACGGCGATATCGACCAGCAGCACCACAAACGGGATCAGGGAAATCGTCGGCGGCGGCGCGCCCTCGTGCAGATGGCTATAGGCCTCGACCAGGATGCCGCCGGCCAGCACGTAGAGCAGCGCGATGACGCCGAGCGCGGAGATGCTCTCGAGCTTGCCATGGCCGTAGTGATGTTCCGCATCCGCGGGGCGATCGGACACGCGCACCACCATCCAGGTGATGATGGTCGCAACGACGTCGATCGAGGAGTGCAGGGCCTCGGAGATCAAAGCGAGCGAGCCGATGAGGATGCCAACCACGAATTTGGCTGCCGCCATCCCGGTGCTGGCAAACACCGAGATCGCGGCGACGCGGGTTTTGGCTGGATGATCGGTCTGGCTCATGCCGCGCGGGTTTAGCAGTCCGCCTTGCGACATGAAAGCGCCGACAAGACGCAGCTTGGCGTCGGCTCACAGTTGCGCTTGTTGCAAATTGTTCCGATTTAAATCGCCGACATCAAAGCGTCACGACGATCTTGCCGAGATGCCTGTTGGCTTCCATGTGCGCAAACGCCGCGCCGATGTCGTCGAATTTGAAGACCTTGTCGATCGGCAGTTGCAGCTTGCGGCTTTCCACGGCGCCCCAGATGTCCTTCCTGACCTCGTCGAAGATCTCGCGGATTTCCTCGATCGTGCGGGTACGGAAGGTGACGCCGATGTAGTTGATGCGGCGCGCCGCATGCAGGTCGAAGTTGAAATCGGCATGGGTGCCGCCGAGCCGGCCGACGTTGACGATACGGCCCTTGATCCTGGTCGCGGCCAGATTCTGGTTTGCGACCTTGCCGGAGATCTGGTCGACGATCAGGTCGACGCCCTCGCCGCCGGTCGCCTTGAGCACCTGATCGACCCAGCCCGGGTCGGAGGAGTCGATGGCGAGATCGGCGCCGAATTCGCGCAGCCGGCCGCGGCGCGTGGCGTCGGTGGAGGAGCCCGCGACGAACTTGGCGCCCTTGAGCTTGGCGATCTGCATCGCCATCAGCCCGACACCGGAGCTTGCGCCCTGGATCAGCACGGATTGTCCGGTCTGTAGGCCTCCGACCGTAACCACCGCATTGTGCATGGTCGCGAGCGCGACGGGCAGCGTCGCGGCCTCCTCGAAATTCATGTTCGACGGCGCACGGAACAGGCGGCCATGATCGGCGAGCGTATATTCGGCGAACGCGGCCGCGCCCGATCCCATCACCCTGTCGCCGACCTTGACGCCCTTTGCCTGTGGTCCGAGCTCGGCGACCTCGCCGGCCCATTCCATGCCGAGCACGGTGCCGGCGCCGCCGGCGCTGCCATGGGCGTGGCCCCTGGCCATGCCGAGATCGGCGCGGTTGAGGCTGCAGGCATGCACCTTCACCAGCACCTGCGTGCCCTTCGGCGCAGGCTTTGCGATCTCGGCAATGGCGGGGCCGCCTGCGCCGTAGACATAGGCCTTCATGGGATCACTCTCGGTTCGAGGATATTACTATTCGGCGGCCTGACGCCGGGCGGTCGACATCATGCCTTGCAACCGGCTCCCGATGATGGTTTCCGCTTCGCGGATGATGCGGGAGACGAGCTCGGCGCAACTCGGAACGTCGTGGATCAGGCCTTGCACCTGGCCCGCGGACCAGATGCCTTCGTCGGCATCGCCCGTGGCATAGACCATCTTGCCGCGCGCGCCGGCGACGAGCTCGCGCACCTGCTCGAAGGTCGCACCTTCCTTTTCCATGGCCACGACCTTCGTCGACACCGCATTCTTGGCGACGCGCGAGGTGTTGCGCATGGTGCGGAAGATCAATTCGGTTTCGCGCTCGTCATTGGCGACGATACGCTCCTTGATCAGCTGATGGATCGGGCTCTCCCTGGTGCACATGAAGCGCGTACCCATGTTGATGCCTTCCGCGCCGAGCGCCAGCGCGGCAACGAGCCCGCGGCCGTCGCCAAAGCCGCCGGAGGCGATCAGCGGTATCTTGACCTTATCGGCGGCCGCAGGGATCAGGATCAGCCCGGGCGTGTCGTCTTCGCCGGGATGGCCCGCGCATTCGAAGCCGTCGATCGAGATCGCGTCCACACCCATGCGCTCGGCGGAGAGCGCGTGGCGTACGCTGGTGCATTTGTGCAGCACCTTGATGCCGTGCTTCTTGAATTCGGTGACGTGCTCCTGCGGCTTGTTGCCGGCGGTCTCCACGATCTTGATGCCGCTCTCGATGATCGCGGCGCGATAGTCTGCGTAAGGCGGCGGCTTGATCGCGGGCAGGATGGTCAGATTGACGCCGAACGGCTTGTCGGTCATCTCGCGGCAGCGCGCGATTTCCTTTGCAAGATCGTCGGGGGTCGGCTGCGTCAGCGCAGTGATGAAGCCGAGCGCGCCGGCATTCGCAACGGCTGCCACCAGCTCGGCCCGGCCGACCCATTGCATGCCGCCCTGGACGATGGGGTGCTCGACGCCGGCGAGCTCCGTGAACCGCGTTTTGAACATCTGCCGCCCTGCGCTCCCTTCACACGCGAGCCGTCCCGCGCGCTGTTGCTCTTGAGGATTTGGCGCGCAGGATGGCGTCAGGGCGGGCAAAAGTCCACGGTCGGCGGCCGCAGCTCAGGCAGTCCGGTCATGCAAAGGCCGGCGCCTTGTTTTCGGCTGGCGGACAATCCGGCCGTCACCGCGCCCGACGTTCGCCGGCTGGCTTCAGCCGAGCAGGGCATCCATCAGATGCCGTGCTTCAAGCGGCCTGTGGCTCGCTTGTCGCCATCTCGTCAACGGCGGTCGCGATATCGCGCATGCTGATCACGCCGGCGAGCGCGAAATTGTCGATCACGGGCAGGTGCCGGATGTGGTTCACATTCATCAGATGCCGAACGTGGTCCAGCGAGTCGTTGGAAGAGCAGGCGACCAGCCTCTGCACCGAGATCAGCTGGGAGATCTTGACGTTGATACCGGCCGCACCGTGCTCGGCGATGGCGCGCACCACGTCGCGTTCGGTGAACATGCCGACGGCGGTGTTGCCCTCCGAGCGGACGACGTCCTTGACTACGAGCGCGCTGATGTTGTTGGCGCGCATCAGGCGGGCGGCAACGCCGACGGTCTCGTTCATTCTGACAGTAACGACGCGGGCGGTCTTCTTACGCAGGACGTCTCCGACTTGCATGGCAACCTCCTTGAGCGGCGGATGGTGATCTCCCTAGCGGTCAAATATTGGTATACATTATGCCAGAAGTCAATTCATTTGAGCGTGAGAATTTGGATTCCAACCGGGTTTGCTTCCGCGGCTCGTCGCGGCCCCATCGGTGCCGCCACATAAAACAAACGAGGCGCACTCGCGTGCGCCTCGCATGGTTTTCCAGGACCTCGCATGGGAGGCGGCGTGCTTACTCCGCCGCTTGCACCACCGGGTTCTTGTTTTCCGACGCGCTGATCGACAGCCGCATCGGTCGCACGACGAACAATGCGAGCGCCACCACAATGAAGTTCATGACCGCGGCGGCGGCAAACACCGCATGCCAGCTGCCCGTGTGCGCCTTGAGGACGTTCGCAAGCGGCACCACGAAGGCCGACAATCCTTTGGCGGTGTACAGAAGGCTGGCGTTGGTGGTGGCATATTTCGGCCCGAACATGTCGGTGCAGGTCGAGGGGAACAGGCTGAAGATCTCACCCCAGGTGAAGAAGACGATCGCCGCGCAGATCACGAACATCCAGGGGGTCGTGCCCGCCGTTCCGAGCAGCCAATAGGCGAGGCCGCCCGCGGTGAAGGCGATGGCCATCGTGTATTCGCGCCCGATCTGATCCGAGACCCAGCCGAAGAACGGCCTGGCCCCGCCATTGGCGAGATTATCGAAGATGCCTGCGACCGTCAGTGTGGTCGCGCCAAACAGGAGCGCCGTCTTCGCAACGTTGTAATCCTTGGCGATGATCGCGACTTGGGCGGCGACCATGAGCCCGCTGGCCGACACCAGCACGAACATGACGTAAAGGATCCAGAAGATCGGCGAAGAGAGCATCTGGCCCGGGGTGCTGCTGTGCTTGGACTGCAGCACTTTCACGGTCGACCCGCTGGGGACTTCACCTGGCAGCGGTGGGCGGAGCAGCCAGGACAGAACGAAGATCACGGCACCCTGGCCCAGCGCAAACCAGAAGAACGTATCGGCATAGCCGACTGAGGCAATCATCCTCTGAATGGGGATCACGGTGACAGCGGCACCCGCGCCGAAGCCGGCCGCCGTGCAACCAACCGCGAGGCCGCGGCGATCAGGAAACCATTTCACCGCGTTGCCGACGCAGGTCGCGTAAATGCCGCCGGCGCCAATGCCGGACAGTACGGCACCGAGATAGAGCATCTCCAGCGACGTGGCCTTGGAATTGATGAGCCAGCCGAGCGCGACGAAAATGCCGCCGGCGGCAACCATCAATTTCGGGCCGCGCTGGCCGAGCGAGTCGACAATCCAGCCTTCGAGCGGGGTTAGCCAGGTCTCAAGCGCGACGAAGATGCTGAATGCGACCTGGATGCTGGCCACATCCCAGGAATGCGCTTTCGCCATTGGGCTGACGAAGAAGGTCCAGCCATACTGGAGATTGGCGATCATCGCCATGCAGATGACGCCGATGATCAGTTGCATCCACCGAAAGCCACTGGATATTGGCTGGCTCGGCGCACTCGCTGTGGTTGCGTTCATGCTTTCCTCCAAACGCGCGCTCTTTTAAGACGACCCGTCCCGCGGGGTCAGCGCTGCATTCTTAAATTCTGGTATATTATATTCCAGAACGCAAGGCGGTTTTTGCCGTAACTTGCGCCTTGGGGCTTAAACATTGTGCGGATATCCAAAGCTTGCCCGCAAGGGGTTGTCGGTGCGCGTCACCTACACATTTTGTCGCAGGCCGGTAAGCGCGGTCGGCTGCTGTTCCGCCCGCGGGTGCGCCGGGCAGGGAACTCAAAACGAAAAACTCAAACAGAGCGCAAAACAAAATGGCCCCGAACAACGGGGCCATCGAGAAACTTGCCTAGAGTTAAGGCCAGCGCGATCGTGCGCGGCGTAGCTCAGACACCGTGACGGGGAATGTCGCCGTTGCGGATCGTCATCTCAGCGTAGGTCAGCAGGAGCCGATCGACGGTGGCAAACAGGCGGCTGAACAGGCTCGCGGACGGTGCATTGAAAGTTGCAGAAGCGGTCTTGGACATCGGATTTCCCTCGTTTCGGGAGCGGCGGCCAGCGCCGCTCAATTTCTGAGAGCTGATCTAATGTATACCAGATGCCACGACCACTCCTTTGTTTGCATAGCAGCATGACACCTACCGCAACGCAACATTCTCTGTTTACGAAAAAGGCCGCCCGCAGGCGACCTTTGGGAAGATCTTGGCAATAAAGCCGCGATTCTTTACTCCGCTGCCTCCTTGCGGGGCGGATCCAGAGCGCCGGAGTCGTGGATCTCGGCGACCTGGTGATCGGAAAAGCCGAGTACCTCGCGCAGGACCTGATCGGTGTGCTCGCCAAGCAGCGGCGAGCGCTGCACCTCGCTCGGGCTGTCCGACAGCTTGATCGGATTGCCGACCGACAGATACTTGCCGCGGGTGGGGTGGTCGACCTCGACCACGGTGCCGGTCTTGCGCAGCGACTGGTCCTCCGCGAGTTCCTTCATGGACAGGATCGGCCCGCAGGGAATGTCGTATTCGTTGAGGATCTCCATGGCCTCGAATTTGGTCTTGGTCATGGTCCACTGCTCGATGCGGGCAAAGATCTGGTTGAGCCGCGGCAGCCGAGCCGGAGGCTTGGCGTAATCGGGATGGGTCTTCCAACCGGGCTCGCCGATCACGTCGCAGATCTTCTCCCAGACCGGGGCCTGGGTGATGAAGTAAATGTAAGCGTTGGGATCAGTCTCCCAGCCTTTGCATTTGAGGATGCGGCCGGGCTGTCCGCCGCCGGAATCGTTGCCGGCGCGCGGCACCGCGTCGCCGAACGGAATGCCCTCGCCAAATTGGCTGTACTCCTTGAGCGGCCCATGGGCGAGGCGCTGCTGGTCGCGCAGCTTGACGCGGCAGAGGTTGAGCACGCCATCCTGCATCGCAGCGGTGACGCGCTGGCCCCTGCCGCTCTGCGTGCGATGGTAAAGCGCGGTGACGATGCCGAGCGCGAGGTGCAGGCCCGTGCCGCTGTCGCCGATCTGTGCGCCGGTCACCAATGGGACGTCGTCGCGGAAGCCGGTGGTCGAGGCTGCGCCGCCGGTGCACTGCGCGACGTTCTCATAGACCTTGCAATCCTCATAAGGCCCGGGCCCGAAACCCTTGATCGAGGCCACGATCATCTTCGGGTTGATGCTCTGGATCTTCTCCCAAGGGAACCCCATGCGGTCGAGCACGCCGGGGCCGAAATTCTCCACCAGCACGTCGCATTTCTTGATCAGCTCGGTCAGCACCTCCTTGCCCTTCGGGTTCTTGGTATCGAGCGTGATCGAGCGCTTGTTGTGGTTGAGCATGGTGAAATACAGGCTGTCCACGTTCGGAATGTCCTGCAATTGCCCACGCGTGATGTCGCCGACGCCGGGACGCTCGACCTTGATCACGTCGGCGCCGAACCAGGCGAGCAACTGCGTGCAGGTCGGTCCCGACTGGACGTGGGTGAAATCCAGAATACGAACGCCCGTCAGCGCCTTGGTCATGATATCGTGTCTCCTCGAATGAATTTCGTTTGCGTCCTCCCGCCTGTCGCGGGCAATGACGGGTTAAGGCCTTACTTCTTTTTCAGCACGCTCTGCGGATTGAGATTGCCGATGCGGCCGCTTTCGGAGCCGGCCGCCGGGTCGATCACCGCATTGATCAGCGTCGGCTTGCCCGAATCCATCGCCGCGTTGACGGCGCGCTTGAGTTCGTCTGGCGTGGTTGCATTGACGCCGATCCCGCCGAACGCCTCGATCATCTTGTCGTAACGCGCGCCCCTGACGAAAGCCGTGGTCGCCGGATCGGGGCCGCCGCCCGCATTGACGTCCACGCCGCGATAGATGCCGTCATTGTTGAAGATGACGACGCAGACCGGCAGCTTGTAGCGGCAGATGGTCTCGATCTCCATGCCGCAGAAGCCGAACGCGCTGTCGCCTTCGACGGCGAGCACCGGCTTGCCGGTTTCGATCGCGGCGGCGATCGCGTAGCCCATGCCGATGCCCATGACGCCCCAGGTGCCGACGTCGAGCCGCTTGCGCGGCTGATACATGTCGATGACGCCGCGCGCGAGGTCGAGCGTGTTGGCGCCTTCGTTGACCAGGAAGGCGTCGGGACGTTCCTTGACAATGGTGCGCAGCGCACCGAGCGCGCCGTGATAGTCCATCGGCGACTTGTTGTTCATCAGCCGCGGCGCCATCTTGGCGACGTTCTCTTCGCGCTTGGCCGTCACCGCTTTGACCCAATCGGCCGGCGCCGACGCCCAGTTGGCGCCCATCGCCTCGATCAGCGCCGTGACGCAGGAGCCGACATCGCCCACGACGGGTGCCGCGATCTCGACATTGGAGTCCATCTCCCTGGGCTCGATGTCGATCTGGATGAACTTTTTCGGCTGATCGCCCCAGCTCTTGCCCTTGCCGTGCGAGAGCAGCCAGTTCAGCCGGGCGCCGATCAGCATCACGACGTCGGAATCCTTTAGCACCGTCGAGCGCGCCGCGCCCGCGCATTGCGGATGGGTGTCGGGCAACAGACCCTTGGCCATGCTCATCGGCAGGAAGGGAACGCCGCTCTTTTCGACCAGCGTGCGGATCGCGTCATCCGCCTGCGCGTACGCCGCGCCCTTGCCGAGGATGATCAGCGGGCGCTTCGCGCTCTTGAGCACATCGAGCGCTCGTTTCACCGCCGCAGGAGCGGGGAGCTGCGCCGGGGCCGCGTCGATCACCTTGACCAGCGACTTGGCGCCGGCGTCCGCGTTCATCACCTGGCCGAACAGCTTCGCGGGCAGGTCGAGATAGACGCCGCCCGGTCGGCCCGAAACCGCGGCGCGGATGGCGCGCGCAAGCCCGATGCCGATGTCCTGCGCATGCAGCACGCGATAGGCCGCCTTGCAAAGGGGTTTGGCGATCGCGAGCTGATCCATCTCTTCATAATCGCCCTGTTGCAGGTCGACGATCTCGCGCTCCGAGGAGCCGGAGATCAGGATCATCGGGAAGCAGTTGGTGGTGGCGTGCGCCAGCGCGGTGAGGCCGTTGAGGAAGCCGGGCGCCGAGACCGTCAGGCAGACGCCGGGCTTCTTGGTGAGAAAGCCGGCGATCGCCGCCGCATAGCCGGCATTCTGCTCGTGGCGGAACGAGAGCACGCGAATCCCCGCGGCCTGCGCCATGCGGCCGAGGTCGGTAATCGGGATGCCAGGGACGCCGTAAATCGTGTCGATGCCATTGAGCTTGAGCGCGTCGATGACGAGATGGAAGCCATCCGTCAGTTCCTGCTCGGCGCCCGATGCCTCGGATTTTTGTACTGTGTTGAGCATGGGCTCATCTCCCTGTTCGTCATGCCTGACCGGCTTGTGAGTCTTCTGGTCGTCAAGTTCAGCGTTGGTTAGGGCAGTTCCTGGCCGTGTTCCTCGACAAAGCCGGCAAGGCTGAGCGTGTGATCTCGCGCGCGCTTTTCGGCGAGCTCGGTGTCACGCGCTTCCAGCGCCTCGATGATGGCGAGGTGCTCCGGCAGCGAGGCGGCGATGCGTTCGGTGCGGCCGATGGTGAGCTGGCGGTAGCCGCGCACGTGCAACAGGATGTCGTTGGTCATGTCGACCAGCACCGGAGACTCCGACAACGAGATCAGCGCCTGGTGAAAGGCGATGTTGGCCCTGGAATATTCGTCGATGTGATCCTGCGGCAGGCGGTCCTTGCCGAAATCCCTGAAGAAATCGCGCAGCGCCGAGATGTCCTTCTTGCTGGCGGTGGTCGTGATCAGCCGTGCGGCCATGCTTTCCAGCGCAGCCCAGGCGCGAATCATGTCGACGATTTCGCTCTTGGTCCGGCGCACCACCATGATGCCGCGGCGCGGCACGGTCTTCACGAAACCGTCCTGCTCGAGCATGGCGATCGCCTCGCGGATCGGGGTCCGGCTGACCCCCAGCCGTTCCGACAGCGCGCGCTCGTCCAGCATCACAGGGTCGGGCGTCGCATAGATGTCCATCTTGAGGATCGCTTCCTTGAGCGCCTCATAGGCCTTGTTCTTGAAGCTCGTCTCCGGGGCAATCCTGACGATTGCGATGTCTGCTTCGGCCATGGTCGGCGCCACCTTGGTTTGTTTCCTGATGGACACGACAAATCTTCTCCCGGAGGAGATGTCTATAGTGATATAAGTGATAATGCTTTTGGCATGCCAGATGCCAGACTGTCAAGTTGCCGGCTTTTTCGCCGTTTTCGTACAAGAGCTTGTCTTGACAAATTTCCGCACTGGCATACCAAATGCCATGAAACAAGTCGCAGGAGGAAGCGAATGTCCAATGCCAAGGAAGCCGTCCGCAAAATTCTCGATCAAGTCAAGGCGGACAAGCGCACCAGCCTGACAGCCCCCGAAGGCAAAGTCGTGTGCGATGCCTATGGCATCCCCGTGCCGAAGGAGGGAGTGGCCAAGTCGGCGGGAGAGGCGGCCAAGATCGCAACCGATATGGGCTTCCCGGTGGTGATGAAGATCGTCTCGCCGGACATCCTGCACAAGACCGAAGCGGGTGGCGTCATGGTCGGCGTGAAGAGCGCCGCTGACGCCGAAAAGGCCTACGACACCATTCTCGGCAACGCCAAGAAGTACAAGGCCGACGCCAAGATCGAGGGCGTCCAGGTGCAGCAGTTGCTCGGTGGCGGCACCGAGGTCATCGTCGGTTCCATCACCGACGGCTCGTTCGGCAAGCTGGTCGCCTTCGGCCTCGGCGGCGTGCTCGTCGAAGTCCTGAAGGACATCACCTTCCGTCTGGCGCCGGCGACCAAGGACGACGCGCTGTCGATGCTCGACGGCATCCAGGCCCATGAAATGCTGAAAGGCGTGCGCGGCGGCGATCCGGTGAACCGCGAGGCGCTGGCCGACGTCATCGTGAAGGTGTCACGCCTCGTCAGCGACTTCCCCGAGATCGTCGAACTCGATCTCAATCCCGTCTTCGCCACCAAGAAGGACGCGATTGCGGCCGACGTGCGCATCGTCGTCGATTTCGATTACAAACCGCGTCCGGCGCCGCGCTCCAACGAGGAGATCGTCGCGGCGATGAAGCGGATCATGCAGCCGAAGGCGGTGGCCGTGATCGGCGCTTCCGCCGAGGACGGCAAGATCGGCAACTCCGTGATGAAGAATCTCATCAACGGCGGCTACAAGGGCGAGATTCTGCCGATCCATCCCAAGGCGTCCGAGATCCTCGGCTACAAGGCCTATAAGAGCGTCAAGGACGTGCCCGGCGTGATCGACGTCGCGGTGTTCGCAATCCCCGCAAAATTCGTCGCCGCGGCGCTTGCCGAATGCGGCGAAAAGAAAATTCCGGGCGCAGTTCTGATTCCCTCCGGCTTCGCCGAGGCGGGCCATCCCGAACTGCAGGCGGAGATCGTCGAAGTCGGCAACAAATACAATGTCCGCCTGATGGGTCCGAACATCTACGGCTTCTATTATACGCCCGCCAATCTCTGCGCCACCTTCTGCACGGCCTACGACGTCAAGGGCCATGCAGCGCTGTCGTCGCAATCCGGCGGCATCGGCATGGCGATCATCGGCTTCTCGCGTTCGGCGAAAATGGGCGTTTCCGCGATCGTCGGTCTCGGCAACAAGGCCGACATCGACGAGGACGATCTGCTCGCGTTCTTCGAGCAGGATCCGAACACCAACCTGATCGCCCAGCACTGCGAGGATCTGAAGGACGGCCGGGCCTTTGCGGAAGCCGCCAAGCGCGTCTCCAAGAAGAAGCCGGTGGTGGTCCTGAAAGCGGGGCGCACCTCGGCCGGCGCCAAGGCGGCCTCGTCGCATACCGGTGCACTCGCCGGCAACGACAAGATCTACGAGGATGTCTTCAAACAGTCCGGCGTGATCCGCGCCCGCAGCTTGAGGCAACTGCTCGAATTCGCCCGCGGCGTGCCGGTGCTGCCGACGCCGAAGGGTGAGAACGTGCTGATCATCACCGGTGCGGGCGGCTCCGGGGTGCTGCTGTCGGACTCGGTGGTCGACAACGGCCTGTCGCTGATGGCGATGCCGCCGGATCTCGATGCGGCGTTCCGGAAGTTCATTCCCCCCTTCGGCGCGGCCGGCAACCCGGTCGACATCACCGGCGGCGAGCCGCCGATCACCTATGTGAACACGGTCAAGCTTGGCCTGTCCGACGATCGCATCCACGCGCTGATCCTCGGCTATTGGCACACCATCGTGACGCCGCCGATGGTGTTCGCCCGCAACATGGTCGAGGTGAAGAAGGAGATGGAAGCCAAGGGCTTCGTCAAGCCGATCGTCGCGTCACTCGCCGGCGACGTCGAAGTCGAGGAGGCTGCCGAATATCTCTACGAGAACGGCATTCCGGCCTATGCCTATTCCACGGAATTGCCGGTGGAGGTGCTCGGCGCCAAGTACAAATGGGCACGCGGCGCGGGCCTGCTCTGATCAAACGAAATCGAAGCTCGCGAAAAGCCGCTCGA
>JBLMWS010000304.1:0-2875 GCA_050257355.1 Gemmatimonas sp. | reverse complement strand
AGAGGGAGAAGCGCGAGCACCAGACCCATCCTCAATCCGGCCGCGGCATCTCGAACATCGCCTCGGGGCGAATTTCAAAATAGTCGCCGCGGCGCCCCGCGCGCACGATCGGGTGGGCGAGCGCGGTCTGGTAGACGCCGTCCTTGATCAAGGCCTTGTCGATATGGACGGCGACGACTTCGCCCAAGGTCAGCCAGGCTTCCGCCTTCTTGCCGTCGGCGCCCTGCAGCTGGATGATCTGTGACAGCTTGCACTCGAACGATACCGGACTCTCGGCCACGCGCGGTACGTTGACGAGCTTGCTGGGTGCCGCCGTGAGCCCGGCAATGTCGAACTCGTTGACGTCATGACCGACATGGGCTGCAGTCGCGTTCATCTGCTTGGCGAGTGCCATGGTCGCGAGATTCCAGCAGAACGCCTTGGTCTCCGCGATGTTGGCGACGCTGTCCTTCCAGGAGGTGGAGGCAAAGCCGACGATCGGCGGGACATAGCAGAAGGCATTGAAGAAGCTGTAGGGCGCGAGGTTGACGTTGCCCTTGGCGTCACGCGAGGAGATCCAGCCGATCGGGCGGGGTGCGATGATCGCGTTGAACGGGTCGTGCTTCAGCCCATGACCCTTGGCCGGCTCGTAATAGTGGATGTCCTTGTCTGCCACGCTCTTTCCCTTCCATCCGACCGTCATTCCGGGGCGCGCGTCAGCGTGAACCCGGAATCTCGAGATTCCGGGTTCGATGCTTTCGCATCGCCCCGGAATGACAAATGGAGAGGAACTTAGCTTGCGGCTTTTTCCGAACCAAGCCCGGCGAGAACGAAATCGACCATTTGATCGATCTCCGGGCCCGGCTTGTTCGCGGATTGGGCAATCATCTGGGGATGAAAGAATCTCATCATCGCCGTGCAGGTGCAGAGCGCCGCCTGCGGCACGTCGTGGACGTGGAATTCGCCTGACGCGGCCCCCTGCCCGATCACCTCGCCGATGATGCGGGTGACGAGCTCCATATGGGCGACGCAGACCTCCCAGCTCTCCTCCATGGCGATTTCCACCATCTCGTGCATCTTGGAATCACCGACGTAGCGCTCGGTGTTCATGCGGTTGACGGTCTTGAGCAGGTCGCGCAGGCGCGGTGCGGCCGGACCCGGCGCATCAGCGATGCGCCTCGCCTCGGTCTCGACCTCGCCCATCAACGTGCGCGCCACGCCCTCGTGGATCGCCTTCTTCGAATCGAAGAAGCGGTAAACGTTGGCCGGACTCATGCGCAGTTCTTTGGCGATGTCCGCGACCGTGGTCTTCTGGTAGCCGAGTTGCCGGAACAGCCGTTCCGCTACGGCGAGAATCCGCTCGCGGGTATCCGGTTCGACATGTTCGGAAATCAGCGTCATTGCATCTCAATGTTCAACTATTCGGCCGCCTCAGCAAGCGGAAAAGCGGGCTGCGCATGCTGCTGCGACGCAAGATCGGTACCTGCGCCGCTCTCTTCAAGGCTGTTGCGGAACCAGAGGGCATAGAGCCCGGGCAGGTACAGCAAGGTCAGGAAGGTTGCAACAAACAAGCCGCCCATGATGGTGATGGCCATCGGTCCCCAGAACGCCGAGCGCGACAGCGGGATCATGGCCAGAATCGCGGCGAGTGCCGTCAGGACCACCGGCCGGGCACGCCGGACGGTGGCCTCCACGATGGCTTCCTTGCGCGACAGGCCCTGAGCGACGTCGGTCTCGATCTGATCGACCAGGATCACGGTGTTGCGCATGATCATGCCGGCGAGTGCGATCAGACCCAACAACGCCACGAAGCCGAACGGGGCATTGGCGACGTTCAGGCCCAACGAGGCGCCGATGATGCCGAGCGGCGCGGTCAAGAACACCAAGAACAGGCGTGAGAAGTTCTGCAGCTGGATCATCAAAAGCGTCAGCATCACGATCGCCATCACCGGAAACAGCACGAAAATGGAGGCATTACCCTTTGCGGATTCTTCGAAGGCGCCGCCCGGCTCGATCCGGTAGGCCGGTTCGAGGTGATCGCGGATGTCCTTCAGTTTCGGCCAGATCTGGTTGGTCACATCAGGCGCCTGCACGCCGTCGTTGACGTCGCTTCGCACGGTGATTGCCATGTCGCGGTTGCGCCGCCACAGAATCGGCTCTTCGTGGGAGTACTCGATCTTCGCGATCTGCTGCAGCGGCACGGCGATGCCGTTCTTCGAGGTGATGGTGAGATCACCGACATGGGCGAGATCGAGCCGCTCGGACGAGACGGCGCGGGCAACCACGCCGACTTTCTCGATGCCGTCGCGCACGGTCGTGACCTGCACGCCCGAGATCAACATGGCGAGCGACTGCGACACGTCCTGCGGGGTCAGGCCCAAGGCACGCGCGCGGTCCTGGTCGACGACGAGCTTCAGGTAAGGCGACTGCTCATTCCAGTCGAGTTGCGGGTCCTTGACGTTGGGGTTTTGCTTCATCACGTCGCGGACCTTGTAGGCGATCTCGCGCACCTTCCTGGTGTCCGGGCCGATGACGCGGAATTGCACCGGGAAACCGACCGGCGGGCCGAAATTGAAGCGATCGACGCGGACGCGCGCCTCAGTGAGCGCACCGTTGGCCACCGCATTCTCGATTTTGGCCTTGACCCGCTCGCGCGCCTCGACACCCTTCGCCACGATGACGATCTCGGCAAAGGCCTCGTTCGGAAGCTGCGGATTGAGCCCGAGCCAGAACCGCGGCGAGCCTTGCCCGACATAAGCGGTGTAGGTCGAAATATCCTTGTCGCCCTTGAGCAGCGTCTCCGCCTGCTCCACCGACTTTTCCGTGACGTTGAAGGCGGTGCCTTCCGGCAGACGCAGCTGCAGAAAGAGTTCGGGCCGCTCCGACAGCGGGAAGA
>JBLMWS010000303.1:0-3129 GCA_050257355.1 Gemmatimonas sp. | reverse complement strand
TTTTCACTTGCCGCAGGGATCATCTCGGCGGCGGACGGCGCGAGCGGTGCAACCGACGGAGCGACGAACTGCTTCAAGTCGTCCAGGATGGCATCGCCGATGATGGAATCGGTCGTTTCCGGGGCCTCGATCAGTGCGCGAATGTAGTCCTTGGCGGCCAGCGCCACCGAGATCAATTCCTGGGTCGGCCGGATCTCGCCCTTGCGGACCAGTTCGAATGCCGTCTCGAACTCGTGGGTGAAGACGGCGACGCGGTCGAAGCCGAACATCGCGCCGGACCCCTTGATGGTGTGCAGCGCGCGGAACGCGGAATCGACCAGCTCGCGGTCGTCAGGCCGCTGGCATAGATCCAACAGGGCCCCTTCCAGGGTTTCGAAAAGCTCGCTTGCTTCCTGGCGAAAGACCTCCGTCGGATCCAGCGCGCTCATGACCGCACCAGTTTGGCGACGACCGCGAGCAGCTGCTCCGGCTTGAACGGCTTGGTGATCCACCCCGTTGCACCGGCGCTCTTGGCTTCCTGCTTGACGGTGTCGCTGGACTCGGTCGTCAGAAACACGATCGGAAGACCGGTGAGCGCCGGCTGCTTGCGCAGCGCGCGGATCAATTCCAGGCCGTTCATGGTCGGCATGTTGAGATCGGTGATGACGAGGTCCGGCCGCTTGGCCTGCGCCTGCGCCAGGCCTTGAGCGCCGTCGCCGGCCTCGATGACGCTGTGGCCGGCAGGCTCAAGCACGACCTTGATCATCTGGCGGATACTCGGGGAGTCGTCGACCGTGAGCACGGTAGCCATTAGACGCCATCTTTCTTGTCGTTGAAGGGATGGTTGGCCATCGCCTCGCTTGAGAAGCCGGCGCGGCGAAGCGTGTTGCGGAAGGTCTGCGAGAAAGCCGTGAGTACCACCGGCCGCCCCTGCGCCTGGCCGGTCTTTGTCGTGGACAGCAAGAGCTGAATCGACGTCACGTCGGCCTTGGCAACCTCGGAGCAATCGATCTCGAGCGAGTTTTGCCGGCCAAAGGCTTCGCGGATCAAATCATAGACGCTGCGAATCGCCGCGATGCTGCAGTCTGCGGGGAGCCGTAGGGACCATTTCGGCTCGATGGGATTAGGCGTCATTGCGTCCCCGTCCTCGAATTCGCCATACGGTCCGGCGCGAATTCATTTCGACGGGACTTTCTCAATGGCTTATGAGCAAAACCCTAACTAGAGAGCCCGTGTAAATACGACGTTAAAATCACTTAAGGTTGTGAATTCCCGCTCGATCGGGAGTCGCTCGCGCGTAATTGCGTCCGTTCGTTCGCGCAGCGACAGCGCATCTGCCGAAACTGGAAGCAGCTTTGTGGCACGGCGCACTGATTGTATGCGCCGCATGACATCCATTGGCCGCAACATCCCGGTTTCTTGGCGATCAGCGACGCGTTTCGTGCGGCGGGGTCGACCGGGCGAACCGTTTCATAATTCTGTCAAGCACGCAGAGGTTGCCGCCATGCGGACAAAAAGACTCGATGCAAGCGTCGTGGAATCTTCGTCATCGCAGAAGCAGCCGATCGCGGTCTCGGCTGCGTCCGTCGAAGCCACCGCAGCTACAGCGATTCTCGCTGCGGCCGGATGGAGAGTTAGCCAAACCTTCACATCTATCACACTAGCGTGAGGCGCATGGGCGAACACATTCGAAATCGCCCTGAAGGGGACGCTTCGCGTGCAGAACTTCTTCCACAGCATCAACAGCCGGATTTTGCTGATCCCGGTCGTCACGCTGCTCGCCTTGATCGTGACGGGGTTGTTTTCCATTCGCGTCATCGCGAACGTCACGTTGCAGGAACATCAGGCGCGAGCCCGCGCGGTGACGGACGCGGCCACCAAGATCGTCGAAGCCTTCGAAGCCAAGGCAGCACGCGGAGAAATGCCGGAGGACGCCGCCAAAGCGGCCGCCAAGGACGTGCTCCGCGCCATTCGCTACGACGGCAATGAATATGTGATGGCGCGCCGCCTCGACGGCATCATCGAGGTGAACGGCCTCTTCAAGGACCGCGAAGGCGCCCCGTCGCTCGAGACCAAGGACGCCGATGGCACCTACTTCTCACGCGACATGATCAAAGCGGCGGAGGCGGGAGGCGGCTTCAATTATTATCTCTGGCCGAAAAAGCCGCATACGCCTCCGGTGCGCAAGGCAAGCTATTCGGAACTCACCAAGCGCTGGAAATGGGTGGTGGGGACCGGTGTCTATTTGGACGATGTCGAAGCCGCGACCTGGGCCAGCGCGCTCGATACGGCAGGGGTGATCGGTGCCGTAGCCTTGCTCAGCTTTGTCGTGGCGTTCTGGCTCGGCCGCCGCATCACGCGTCCAATTCTCAAGCTGACGGCGGCCACTCATCGTTTGGCGGAAGGCGACGCGGGCGCCGCCGTTCCGGAGGTTAACCGGCGCGACGAGATCGGGACGATGGCGCAGGCCATTGCCGTTCTCAAGGAAAGATCAGCCGAGGCGACGCGCCTCGCCGCGGACCAGGATCGGCTCAAGGCCGAGGCGTCGCTGGAGCGGCACGCGGCGATGCGCCGGCTCGCCGATGCGTTCGAAGCCTCGGTCAAAGGCATGGTCGATGCCATGGCCGCATCCGCGAGCGGCATGAAGGCTTCGGCCAGTTCCATGACCCGTGCGGCAGCCACCGCGAGCGGAGAGACCGCTGCGGCCGCTGGCGCTGCCGATCAGACCAGCACCAATGTCGGTACCGTCGCCGCCGCAACGGAAGAATTGTCGTCCTCGATCCAGGAGATATCGCGCCAGATCACCCACTCCTCGCAAATCGCCTCGAACGCGGCGACCGAGGCCGATCGCGCCAAGACGACCATGGCCAGTCTGGAAAGCTCGGCCCGGCGCGTTGGCGACATCGTGGCGCTGATCAGCGGCATCGCCGAGCAGACCAACCTGTTGGCATTGAATGCCACGATCGAAGCCGCCCGCGCCGGCGAGGCCGGCAAGGGTTTTGCGGTCGTTGCTTCTGAGGTGAAATCGCTTGCCACGCAAACGGCGAAGGCGACAGAGGAAATCCAGGCCACGGTGGCGGAGATCCAATCCATGACCGGCAGTGCCGTCGACGTCATCCAGGGCATCGGCGGCGTCGTTGCGCAGATCAA
>JBLMWS010000302.1:0-3566 GCA_050257355.1 Gemmatimonas sp. | reverse complement strand
GCGGCCGTTCGGTCCGTCCTCTTCGGCATATTCGGTCAGGCGGAAGCCGAGCCGGGCGTAGAAGTCGACAGTGTCCTGCACCTCGGCGGCGAACACGTTGAAATGGTCGATGCGCTGCGGATGGCAGCCCTTGTAAAGGTCGTAGCGGCGCAAAAGATGGGGCCGCTTCTCCATGGACGCAAAGAGCTCCATCTGAAAGCCGAAGGGGTCGGTGAACTGCAGCGTGCGGCCTTGGAACGGCCGCTCGGCAAAGCCACAAGCTACGCCATTCTCCTTGAAGAATGCGGCGGCCTCGTCGAGATCGTTTTCGTTGCCGACCTTGAAGCCGAGCCGGTTGCAGGCGGGCGCCGCGGCCTTGCGGAGCACCAGCGAATGATGCTGATGCTCCTCGGCGCCGCGCAAATACACGGTATTCTCGTCGCCGTCTTCGACATGAAGGCCAACGGTCGTCTCGTAGAAGCTGCGGCTGAGCTGAAGGTCGGTCACGTCGAGGACCACGTGGCTTGCACGGATGATGTTGAATGGCGGGTCGAAGACGTGCTGTGGAACGGGCATTTTGGTCTCCCCGAATTTGTCGTTCCGGGGCGATGCGCAAGCATCTAACCCGGATCTCAGAGGTTCCCCGATGCGCAATTGCGCATCTGAGGTTCGCGCTATCGCGCGCCCCGGAACGACAAGATGGTCAAATTCCCAGTTTCTGAATCTTATGCGTGCCCCGCGCCAGCGAGACATGCTTGGTTTCCATGTAGAAGTCGAACGAATAATCGCCGCCATCGCGACCGATGCCGGATGCCTTCATGCCGCCGAACGGTGTCGGCAAATGGCGGACGTTTTCCGAATTCAGCCAGATCATGCCGGCTTCCAGCGCGTCGGCAACGCGCAAGCCACGACCCATGTCGTTGGTCCAGACATAGCCGGTGAGGCCGTATTTCACGTCATTGGCGATCGCGATCGCTTCCTTCTCGTCGCGGAACGGCATCACGGTGAGGAACGGTCCGAACACTTCTTCCTGCGCCACGCGCATTCTCGAATGAGCGCCGGTGACAAGCGTCGGTTGCACATAATGCCCGCCGCCTGGCCCATCACAGGGCATGCCGCCGACGGCGATCACCGCGCCGTCCCGCCGCGCCGCGTCGAAATAGGAACAGACCTTTGCCAGATGCCGCTCATGGATCAGTGGCCCGATCTCGGTGGCGGGATCGAGGGGATGGCCGACCTTCAACATCTTCACCCGCGCGGTGAGCCTTGCGATGAAATCTTCTGCGATGCTCTGCTGGATCAGCAGCCGGCTTGAGGAGGTGCAACGCTCGCCATTGAGCGAATAGATCATGAACACCACCGCATCGAGGGCGCGTTCGAGATCAGCGTCCTCGAACACGATCACCGGGTTCTTGCCGCCGAGCTCGAAGTGCACGCGCTTCAGCGTGGGCGCGCCCTGCGCCATGATCGCCGATCCCGTGGCGCTCTCGCCGACGAAGCCAATCGCCTTGATTGCGGGGTGCTCGGTAAGCGCCTTGCCGGCTTCTTCGCCGAAGCCGTGCACCGTGTTGAGCACGCCATCGGGGATGCCGGCCTCCTTGACGAGCTTTGCCAGCAAATCGGCGGTGACCGGCGACCATTCCGCAGGCTTGTGTACTACCGTGCAGCCGGTCGCAAGCGCCGGTGCGATTTTCCAGGTCGAGAGCATGAACGGCGTGTTCCACGGCGTAATCACGCCGACCGGACCGATCGGCACCCGCGTCGAGATATTCCAGTGCTCTTCGCTCGGCATGTTGAGTCCGTCACGCGCGTCGGCGCATTTGTCGGCGAAGAACCGGAAATTTTCCGCAGCCCGGATCGCCGCCTTGGCCATGAAGCGATAGGCCTGGCCAGTGTCGATGCATTCGAGCACGGCGATATCTTCGGCGCGCTCTTCGATCGCATCGGCCACACGATGCAACAGCTTGCGCCGGAGGGACGGGGTCATGTCGCGCCAGGCGGGGAAGGCCTCCGCGGCGATCGTGGCGGCGCGGTCGATATCCTCGGCACCGCCACGCGCGACGGTCGCCAGCACGGTGTTGTCGACCGGAGATCTCGTTTCGAAGGTCGCACCGGAGACCGACGGCGCGATCTTGCCGTCGATCATGTGGCCGATGCCATCGGCCTTCAATTTCGCAAGCAGCGGGGCGGCGCGATTGAGATTGGCCCTGAACTGATCGGCCTGCGGCGTGGCCTTATCCATGGGCGGCCTCCGCTTTCAAGGCATCGTGGATGTTGTTGCGCTTGAAGCTCGTTTCCTTGTCGTTGATCTGCATATCGAACGATAGTGCGAACTTGGTTTGCGCAAACACGCAATCGAGATATTGCGAGAGGACGCGAAAGATGTGCTCGCCCGCCTTTTTGCGCGTGGCAAGATCGCGACCTTCGCCGAGCCGCAGCACCATGTCGAGAAAACCGTAATCCTGCTTGCCGTCGGCAACGGCATAGTGCTCGCAGCGGATGGCGCGAACGCGAATGCCACCGAGAGGGAAGATGCCGGTCTCGACCGCTGCCCTGCGCACGGTCTCGACGAGCGCGACCATGTCGACGCGCCCGTCGAGATTGGCGGAGTATTCGATCGTGAAATGCGGCATGGCAGGATCACTCCGCGTGTCGCTCGTGCGAATGGCTATCCACGATTCCATTGCGACCACGGTCGGTCTGGATTGTGACGCCGCTCGGCAAAATGAGGTGCATCGATGTATTTAACATGTTAAGTTTATCGACACAAACCGATTTGCGACGTGCTGCATTGCAAAAAGAACGTCGGAAGGGCTGATGGGGCGAAAGACATCATCGAAGCACCCGGAGACGAGATCGGCCGAGGTTCCCGCCCGTCGGGTGCCGATGCGCGAGTTCTCCCGCTCGTTGCCGATGGCGCTGCTGCGCGCGCGCGAGGCTGTGATGCGGCAGTTCCGGCCCTCTCTGCGCCGGCACGGCCTGACCGAACAGCAATGGCGTATCCTGCGCGCGCTCGCGGCGGTCGAGGAGAGTGAAGTCACCGAGCTGGCGCGCGCGGCTTTCCTGCTCGGTCCGAGCCTCTCACGGATTCTGCGCGATCTCGAAGCACGCCGCCTGATCGAGCGGCGCACCGCCGCGGCCGATCTGCGGCGCGCCGTGGTGTCGATTTCGGCAAAAGGACTGAAACTGATGAAAGAGGTCGCGCCCGCCTCGGAAGCGATCTACGCGGCCATCACCAAGCGCTACGGCGCCCGCAAGCTCGCCGAACTGCACGCGATGCTCGGCGAACTGGAGGCGAGTCTCTCCGGCTTTGGGCCAGAGGAGGCGATCGAGTTCGCGACATCAGAGCAAGAATAAATGCAAATTTGCATGATGATGTGCGGTGAGACGCATAGCTGCAAATTCTGCACAGCTCTCGAGCAGAGAAACCCGCATGTTTCGGGCATTTCTGCATCGTTAGTCGAAATCGCCACGATGGCAATTTACTCTCGCCGCGAGAGCCCTTAAAGAGCACGCGGTTTTTGCGATCACGCGTGATCGCCAACACCAAGAAAGGCCGACAATGACGACCGGCCACTGGGGTAGGA
>JBLMWS010000301.1:0-7267 GCA_050257355.1 Gemmatimonas sp. | reverse complement strand
GCAGCGGCTTCTCCGCATCCTTCGAATGCTCTGGAATACTGAATCGCCCGCGTTCGCGGGCGCTGACGGTGCAATGTGCGGCGCCGATCGCCGGCGCCTACTCCCCCACGCGCGGTTGCATCCGCGCCAGCGCGACGCCGTCGCGGGCGAGCTGGTCGGCGCGCTCGTTCTCGTCATGGCCGGCATGGCCCTTGACCCAGTGCCAATGCACCTGATGCGGTTTGAGCGCGGTGTCGAGCCGCTGCCAGAGTTCGGAATTCTTGACCGGCTTCTTGTCGGCGGTGCGCCAGCCGTTGCGCTTCCAGCCGTGAATCCACCCCGTGATGCCCTGGCGCACATATTGGCTGTCGGTATAGAGCGCGACCTCGCACGGCTTCTTGAGCGCCTCAAGAGCCGAGATCGCCGCCATCAGCTCCATGCGATTGTTCGTGGTGTGGAGCTCGCCGCCTTTCAATTCCTTTTCGGTCTCACCGAAACGCAGGATCGCACCCCAGCCGCCCGGTCCGGGATTACCCGAGCAGGCACCGTCGGTATAGATGGTGACCTTGGGCAGAGCACTCACACCGGGAGCCCCGCGGCGAGCCCATAATCGCGCACGCTCTTGACGCTCTGATGGAAGCGCAGCTTGCGGACATATTCGAGCGGATCCTTCGGCTTCACCAGTGCACCCGGCGGCACGTTCAGCCAGTCGACCAGCCGTGTCAGCAGGAAGCGGATCGCCGCCCCGCGCGCGAGCAGCGGCAGCGCATCCTGCTCGTCCGCGGAGAGTTTGCGCTCGCGGCCATAGGCCGAGAGAAAGGCGCGCGCCTTGGTGACGTTGAAGGAATGGTCGGCCTCGAAGCACCAGGCGTTGAGACAGATCGCCGCGTCATAGGCGAGGATGTCGTTGCAGGCGAAGGTGAAGTCGATGACGCCGGAGAGCGCATCGCCAAGAAAAAAGGCGTTGTCCGGAAACAGGTCGGCGTGAATGACGCCCTCCGGCAGATCGCTCGGCCACACGCCGCTTTCGAGAAAATCGAGCTCGGTAGCAAGAAAATCGCGCAAGCCCGGCTGCACCTCGTCGGCGCGCGCTTTCGCCGCGTCGAACAGCGGCCGCCAACCCGCGACCGAGAGCGCGTTGGCCCGCCTCATCGCAAAATCGCGGCCTGCGAGATGCATCTTCGCGAGCACCTGACCGACGCCCGCGCAATGGACGACACTCGGCTTGCGCGGCCAGACGCCCTCCAGAAAGGTGATGATCGCCGCCGGCCGCCCCGCAAGCTCGCTCAGCGCTTCGCCGGCCCTGTTTGGCACCGGCTGCGGACAATTGATGCCGTGCCCGGCGAGATGCGTCATCAGGCCAAGAAAGAACGGCAGGTCACCCCTCGCGACGCGCTTTTCGTAGAGCGTCAGGATGAAATAGCCCTTCGTGGTATGCAGCAGGAAGTTGGAGTTCTCGACCCCTTCGGCGATGCCCTTGTAGAACAGCAGTTCGCCGAGTTCGTATTGGCTCAAGAATCCGGCAAGCTCGTCGGCGGCGACGTCGGTATAGACCGCCATGAGCCTTAGGCCGCGTCGGGCCGCAGCGAGCGCGGCAGCGGGAAGAACTCGTTCTCCTCCGCGGCCGAGACCGTCTCCACATGCAATGCATAGCGCTCGGCAAAGGCGCCCATGATCTCCTCGACGATCACTTCGGGCGCGGAGGCGCCCGCGGTGATGCCGACGCTCTTGATGCCCGCGAAGCGTACCCAATCGATATCGCTCGCGCGCTGCGCCAGCACCGCGATCGGGCAACCCTCGCGCTCGGCGACCTCGCGCAGGCGCTGCGAGTTCGACGAATTCGGCGCGCCCACCACGATCAGGGCGTCGACGACCGGGGCCACCTTCTTCACCGCGAGCTGGCGGTTGGTGGTGGCGTAGCAGATGTCTTCCTTGTGCGGCCCGTTGATGTTCGGGAAGCGCCGCTTCAGGATCACGACGATGTCGGCGGTATCGTCGATCGATAGCGTGGTCTGGGTCACGAAGGCGAGGTTGTCCGGATTCTTCGGGGTGAAGGTCTGGGCGTCCTCGGCGGTCTCGATCAGGGTCACGGCGCCAGGCGGCAGCTGCCCCAGCGTGCCGACCACCTCGGGATGATGGGAATGGCCGATCAGGAGAATTTCGCGGCCGCGCTTGAAATGGATCGCCGCCTCCCGGTGCACCTTGGTGACCAGAGGACAGGTGGCATCCAGCGAGAAGAAATTGCGCTGCTGCGCCTCGGCGGGAACCGATTTCGGCACGCCATGGGCGGAAAACACCACCGGTGCATTGGTGTTGTCGGGGATTTCGGCGAGTTCCTCGACGAAAATGGCGCCTTTTTTCTTCAGGCCATCGACGACGTATTTGTTATGGACGATCTCGTGGCGAACATAAACCGGAGCGCCATAGATGGTGAGCGCGCGTTCCACGGTATCGATCGCCCGCACCACTCCGGCGCAAAAGCCCCGCGGCGAGCAAAGCACGATTTTGAGGTCTGGTTTGGCTGGCATGGGAGCGATCTCGGGACCGAATCACCCCTCGCCGGCGGGCAGGGAACGGTCAATGCACCTAGGACTTGGGACTGCTTTCGGGCGCTGTCAAGGCAATTTGTTTAGGCCATTGCGCCATGGGGCCGATAGGCTCTATATAGGGCATAATTCCCGTCATCGTTGATGACTACCGGCTTCGCCTGCGCAACAGGTGGGCGAGGCACAAAGGAGATTTGCCATGAGCAACGCCCCCCTGATGCCCAAGGCGACTGCCGTCTGGTTGCTCGACAATACCGCGCTGACCTTCGACCAGGTCGCCGATTTCACCAAGATGCACCCGCTGGAGGTGCGCGCCATTGCCGATGGCGACGCCGCCCAGGGGATCAAGGGCATGGATCCGCTTTCGAACGGCCAGCTGACCCGCGAGGAGATCGAAAAGGGCGAGAGGGACCCGAACTATCGGTTGAGGCTGCAGGAGAGCAAGGTGACGCTGCCGCCGCAGGCCAAGCGCAAGGGCCCGCGCTACACCCCTGTGTCGCGCCGCCATGAACGGCCGAGCGCCATTCTCTGGCTGGTGCGCAACCACCCCGAGCTGAAGGACGCGCAGATCATGCGCCTAGTCGGCACCACCAAGAGCACGATCCAGAGCGTGCGCGACCGCACCCATTGGAATGCCTCGACGCTGACGCCGATGGACCCGGTCACCCTCGGCCTGTGCTCGCAGCTCGAGCTCGACTTCGAGGTGCAACGCGCCGCCAAGGAGAAGCCGGCCGAGAGCGCCTATGGCGGCGCCACCCTGCTGCCGGCCTCCGAGACGACCCGCAAGGAGCCCGAATTCGAGGGCGCGGAGGGCAAGGGCGACGACCTCAACGTCGATGCCGTCTTCGCCAAGCTGAAGACGATCGGCGGCAAGAAGCAGGACGAGGAAGAGTAAGGTTACTCGTCATCACCTAGCGATGGCGGGTCGTGACCAAGGGCTGGAACACACCTACAAAAGCAAGACCGCGCTCCCACCCCCATGGGAGCGCGGCTTGGAAACCGGTGCTTTCTGTTGCGGGCATCCCGCCGCTGCCCGGCGCCGGCTTCAGAACTTCGCTTCAGAACTTGGCCGGCTTCAGAACTTGTAGGTGACGCCGCCTGCAACCAGCCACGGATCGATATTGGCGCGACCCGATACCGGAATGGCGCCGTTCACCGTTGCCGAATAATTCGGCTGCAGGAACAGCTTCTTCATGTCGACGTTCAGACCCCAATGGCGGTCGAGCATGTAATCGAAGCCGACCTGCACCGCCGCACCGAACGCGTTGTTGATGTGGAATTGCGTCACGGCAAGTCCATTCCACGGCACGTTGGCGGCGGTCTGGCTGAAGAACCACGTATAGTTCACGCCGGCGCCGATATAGGGCTTGAACGGGCCGAAATCGGTGAAGTGATATTGCAGCGTCAAGGTCGGCGGCAGCAGCCACGATTTGCCGATATCCATCCCGCCCAGCGATCCGGTGCCGGTGACGTGATGTTTGGTCACGCCCAGGATGAGTTCGGCGGCGATGTTCCTGGTGAAGAAGTAGCTGATGTCGAGCTCGGGAACGACCTGATCGCTGATCGAAAGCCCGGAGTTCGGCGAGGACAGCGCCGGCACGCCGAACACATTGACGCTGCTGCCCGACGCATCGGGAATCACCGCCAGCGCGCGAACGCGCAACATCCAGGGATTCCAGGGCTCAACGATCGGCTGCGGTGCCTTCTTGTACACCGGAAGATCGGCGGCCTGCGCCATCGGCGCCGTTCCGGCGAGCGCGGTCGCGAGCCCCACGAGCGACGCCGCGCTTAGCATTATTCTCTTCATTTCAGTCCCCATAAGCCGTGTCGGCGCGGAATGTGCGCGACACGCTTTCAGAGCAGGTCCGGGGGACCGAAGGATTTGACCTCAATCAAACGGCGCCACAATGCGCGCGGCTGTTGCAGGCGTGCTACAAATAATGCCAGTGCGAATGAATCGCGGCATGCAAATGCGACCAAGGCCACAGTCATTCGCCGCGGGAATTCGATACGCCGCCGCTCTTCCGTTGCAGAATAGCCGCCTCTGGAATCCTGGATCGCCCGCTTTCGTGGACGCCGAGGACTGACCTACCCCAGTTCGATCTCGTCCGAGACCTCATGGGTGAGATTGACGCTGCCGAGCGTCAAGACCATCTTCGCCGGCAGCTTCTCATGACCCTTGAGATGACCGCTCGCCACCGCCTCGCGGACCGCCTTCTCGATCTCGCGCTGCGAGGTGATGCCGACCTTTTTTAAGAACCTGCGCAAGCTCTCGTTGAACACGTCTTCATTCATGGAGGCCTCCTCCGGCTGATCTCTTGTCCGCCGACGCTTCGGGAATTCGGGACCGTTCAACGCTCGGTTCAATTCACAAATTCTGGCCGCCCTGCCTGCGCGATGCGCATTACGGATGATTGAGCATCCATTCGCCGAGATCGCGCTGCTTCTTGTCGGCGCGGGTGATCGCATTGCTCCGCTGGATGTCGCGGTCTTTTCGGCAGGCCACATATTGCGGCGAACCGGCCGGGCCGCCGTTCGTGCGGCAATAGGTATCGTCGTCCTCACTCAAGTCGGCCGACATCGGCGCATCATAACGCGAGACGCAGGCCGAGAGCGAGAGCGCAACCAGCGCGAGGGCGATGAGGTGTCCGGTCTTGTTCGATCGCATGCAGATTCCTGGGCTTTGAGCTGCCCTGAGTAGCGCAGATTGAGGAATTTGTAAGTCCCCCCGTCATGCCGGGGCGTCGCGGCAGCGATGGCCCCGGAAATCTCGGGAATGCGGCGAGATTCCAAACCTCGCGCGCGTCCAAGTCGGCTGGGGCGTGCGCCCGAATGACGGAGGGAAGGCTACGTCCTGCCCTTCAGCGCGGCACCGATTTCGTCGAGCACCTTGGGATCCTCGATGGTGGCCGGCATGCTCCAGGGCTCGCCATCGGCCATCTTCTTGATCGTGCCGCGCAGGATCTTGCCCGAACGTGTCTTGGGCAGGCGGCCGACGGTGATGGCGAGCTTGAAAGCCGCGACCGGCCCGAGCTTCTCGCGCACCAGCGCCACGATCTCCTTTTCGATCTCGGCAGGCGAGCGCGCCACCCCCGCCTTCAGCACCAAGAAGCCGCAGGGCACCTCGCCCTTGATGGCATCCTTGATGCCGAGCACGGCACATTCTGCAACATCGGGGTGAGAGGCAAGAATCTCCTCCATACCGCCGGTGGAAAGCCTGTGCCCCGCGACATTGATGATATCGTCGGTGCGGCCCATCACCCAGACATAGCCGTCGTCGTCCTTGTAGCCGGCATCCGACGTCTTGTAGTAGCCGGGGAATTCGGTGAGATAGGATTCCTGGAAGCGCTGATCCTGTTGCCACAGCGTCGGCAGGCAGCCGGGCGGCATCGGCAGCTTGATCACGATCGAACCCATGGTGCCTGACGGCACCGGCTTCGCAGCCTCGTCCACCACGTCGACCTGATAGCCCGGCATCGGCACGGTGGGCGAACCGTGCTTCACCGGCAACATGCCCAAGCCGACCGGATTGCCGGCGATGCACCAGCCGGTTTCGGTCTGCCACCAGTGATCGATCACCGGCACCTTCAATTGCGCCTCCGCCCATTCCACCGTCGGCGGATCGGCGCGCTCACCGGCGAGGAACAGCGTGCGGAAGCGCGACAGGTCGTATTGCCGGATGAACTTGCCTTCGGGGTCTTCCTTCTTGATGGCGCGGAACGCGGTCGGCGCGGTGAAGAAGGCAACCGCCTTATGCTCGCTGATCACGCGCCAGAACGCGCCCGCATCGGGCGTGCCGACCGGCTTGCCCTCATACATGATCGAGGTCGCGCCATGAAACAGCGGACCGTAGACGATGTAGGAGTGGCCGACCACCCAGCCGATATCGGAACCGCACCACCAGACCTCGCCGGGGTTGACGCCGTAGAGGTTGAACATCGACCATTTCACCGCGACCAGATGCCCGCCATTGTCGCGGACCACGCCCTTGGGCACGCCGGTCGTACCCGACGTGTAGAGGATATAGAGCGGATCGGTCGCGAGCACCGGCACGCAAGGCGCAGACTTGCCGGCGAGCAGCGCCTTGCGGCGCAGACTAGCCCAGTCGTAATCGCGGCCCGCGGTGAGATCGCACGTCGCCTGCGGCCGCTGCAGGATGACGCAGACGTCCGGCTTGGCGGAGGCGAGCTTGATCGCCTCGTCCAGCAGCGGCTTGTACTGCACGATGCGGCCGGGCTCGATGCCGCAACTTGCCGAGAAGATCAGCTTCGGCCGCGCGTCGTCGATGCGCGTGGCGAGCTCCTTTGCGGCGAAGCCGCCGAACACGACGCTGTGCACCGCGCCGATCCGCGCACAGGCCAGCATCGCCATCACCGCTTCCGGCACCATCGGCATATAGAGGATGACACGGTCGCCCTTGCCGACGCCGAAATCGGTCATGACGGCGGCAAGCGCCTGCACCTCCTTCAGCAGTTCGGCATAGGTGAATCTGGTGACGGAATTGGTGAGCGGGGAATCATGAATTAGCGCCACCTGGTCCGCGCGCCCGCCCGCAACATGGCGGTCGAGCGCGTTGTAGCAGCTGTTGACCACGGCGCCCGCAAACCAACGGCCGTAGACGCCCATTGCGGGATCGAAGATCTTCTTGGCGGGCTCGATCCAGTCGATGTCGCGCGCGGCCTCGGCCCAAAAGCCCCCCGGATCGGCCAGCGAGCGGGCATAGACCTCGTGATACCGGCTCT
>JBLMWS010000300.1:0-17300 GCA_050257355.1 Gemmatimonas sp. | reverse complement strand
AACAATGCCGTGACAGCCGAAGCGGGCGATCCGGGTAGCCCTTACGCTATCGGCGCCACCGAGGGCGGGCACGACGCGGTACATCCGGAACTCGGCACATTGCAGGATTTTCGTGAGTTTGTGGCGGCCTGCACCGCGCTCGGCATGGAGGTCGCGCTCGATTTTGCGGTCCAAT
Organism: Gemmatimonas sp.; assembly: GCA_050257355.1. Lineage (GTDB taxonomy): Bacteria > Pseudomonadota > Alphaproteobacteria > Rhizobiales > Xanthobacteraceae > Bradyrhizobium. Next base: position 17,125 of record JBLMWS010000300.1, on the reverse strand, counting down.
GTTCGCCCGATCATCCATGGCTGAAAGAGCACCCGCAATGGTTCAAGCGGCGGCCCGACGGCTCGATCCGCTATGCGGAAAATCCGCCGAAAAAATATGAAGACATCGTCAACCCGGATTTTGCGGCGGAGGATGCCGGAAGCCTGTGGGATGCACTGCGCGAGGTGGTGCTGTTCTGGATCGACCAGGGCGTGAAAATTTTCCGCGTCGACAATCCCCACACCAAGCCGTTGCGGTTCTGGGAATGGCTGATCGCCGAGGTGCAACGGCGTCATCCTGACGTCATCTTTCTCGCCGAGGCTTTCACGCGCCCGAAGCTGATGAAGGGGCTGGCCAAGCTCGGCTTCACCCAGTCCTACACCTACTTCACGTGGCGTACCCAGAAGTGGGAAATCGAGCAATATCTCAACGAGCTCACCGGCTATCCGGAGCGGGACTACTACCGCCCGAACTTCTTCACCAACACGCCGGACATCCTACCCTACCACCTGCAAGGCGGCGAGCCCTGGATGTTCAAGTCGCGCGTCGCGCTCGCCGCCACGCTGTCCTCGTCCTACGGCATCTATAACGGCTTCGAGCTCGTCGAGCATGTGCCGATCCCGGGCCGCGAGGAATATCTCGATTCCGAAAAGTACGAGATCAAGGTGCGCGACTGGAACAAGCCGGGCAACATCAAACCCTATATCAGCGAACTCAACCGCATCCGGCGCGAGAACTCTGCGCTGCAGCAGACCTCCAATCTCCGCTTCGTCGGCATCGAGGACGGCAACGTTACCGCCTTCGTGAAGCAATCGGTCGATCAGACCAATACGGTCGCCGTGGCGATCGCGTTGTCTCACGACGTCCATGAATTTTGGCTGCCGCTCGGCGACACACTCGTCACGGTCAATGGCGAGCGTCGGCACGCAGCTGCGGTCGAAAACCTCGTCACCGGCGAACGATCCGCGCTAGACTGGGGTGGCATCCGCCTGCGCATCGACCCCGACCGCGATCCCGCATTGTTCTTCCGCTGCCTCGCATGAGTGATGCTCCATGAACGTGCTGTCCTCCATCGATACCGAGGAGCTGCCCGTCACCGATCTCGACGGCGACGAACTCTGGTACAAGGACGCCATCATCTATCAGCTGCACGTCAAGGCCTTCGCCGACAGCAATAATGACGGGATCGGTGATTTCGCGGGCCTGACGGAGAAGCTCGGCTACCTGCAGGATCTCGGCGTCACCACGCTGTGGCTGCTGCCGTTCTATCCCTCTCCCGGGCGCGACGACGGCTACGACATCTCCGACTACGGCTCGGTCAATCCCGATTTCGGGACGATGAAGGACTTCAAACGCTTCATCCAGGAGGCGAAGAAGCGCGGCTTGCGCGTCATCACCGAGCTCGTAGTCAACCACACCTCCGACCAGCATCGATGGTTCAAGCGGGCCCGTCGCAGCCCGCCGCATTCCAGCGCGCGCAACTGGTATGTGTGGAGCGATACCGATCAGAAGTATCTCGGCACCCGGATCATCTTCACCGATACCGAGAAATCGAACTGGACCTGGGATCCGGAGGCCGGCCAGTTCTACTGGCACCGCTTCTTCTCGCACCAGCCTGATCTCAATTTCGACAACCCGCGGGTCGTCAGCGCCATCATGCAGGTGATGAAGCGATGGCTCGATGCCGGCGTCGACGGTTTCCGACTCGATGCGATCCCCTATCTGTGCGAGCGCGAAGGCACCAACAACGAGAATTTGCCGGAAACGCATGCGATCATCAAACGGTTGAGGGCTCAGCTCGACGGCTACTCCAAGAACAAGGTGCTGCTGGCCGAGGCCAATCAGTGGCCGGAGGATGTCCAGGAATATTTCGGCCAAGGCGACGAATGCCACATGGCCTATCACTTCCCGCTGATGCCGCGTATCTACATGGCAATCGCGCAGGAAGACCGCTTTCCCATCACCGATATTCTGCGTCAGACGCCGGACATCCCGGCCAATTGCCAATGGGCGCTGTTTCTGCGCAACCATGACGAGCTGACGCTGGAAATGGTCACCGACGTCGAGCGCGATTATCTGTGGTCCACTTACGCACACGATCCGCGCGCGCGCATCAATCTCGGCATCCGGCGCCGGCTTGCGCCCTTGATGGACAACGATCGGCGCAAGATCGAGCTGATGAACTCGCTTCTGTTCTCGTTCCCTGGCACGCCCATCATCTATTACGGCGACGAGATCGGCATGGGCGACAACATCTATCTCGGCGACCGCAACGGCGTACGCACGCCGATGCAATGGACGCCGGACCGCAATGGCGGGTTCTCGCGCTGCGATCCGGCGAGGCTTTACGCGCCGCTGATCATGGACCCCGTCTATGGCTATGAGGCGGTGAACGTCGAGGCGCAGTCGCGCAGCCTGTCATCGCTGTTGTCGGCCACCAGACGCTTGATTTCCGTGCGCAAATCGACGCTTGCGTTCGGCCGCGGCAGCATGACGTTCATCCGTCCCGTCAATCGCGCCGTGCTCGCCTATGTCAGGCAGCACAACGACGAGGTCATTCTCTGCGTCGCCAACCTGTCTCGGGCTGCGCAGGCAACCGAGCTCGACCTGTCGCCCTGGAAGGAGCGCGTTCCGCTGGAAATGCTGGGGCGCACGCGCTTTCCCGCGATCGGCGAACTGCCCTACATGATTACGCTCGCCCCTTACGGCTTCTACTGGTTCGAACTGCTGGAGCGTGATAAATCCGACCCGCCGCAGCTGCGCACGCTGCCCGAATTCGAAACTCTCGTGGTGCCGGTGAATTCGACCTGGATGTCGCTCGCCCGCACCCGCGGTGTGTTCGAGCGCGACGTATTGCCGGGGCATTTGGCGCGAACGCGCTGGTTCCCGGAACGCGACCCGACGGAAATCCATCCCAGCGTCACGTCAGCAGTACCGTTCTGCGACATCGGCGACAACCGGCCGTGGCTCGCTTTCTTCGAAACAAAGCTGCATGGGGTCGCGAGCCGCTACGTGCTGCCGATGCAGATCGAATGGGTTCGCTTCGACCGCGAACGCTACAACCCGAGAGCGTTGGCAGCCGTGCGCCAGGGCGCGCGCGAAGGCACGCTGCTCGATGTTGCGAGCGATCACATCTTCATCGCGCTGTTCCTGCGAAATTTGCGTCAGCACCTAACGGTCGAGGAAAACGGCTTGAAGCTGGAATTCCGTCCGACCAGCAAGTTCGCCGACCAGCCCATCCATCAGCCCCACAGCGTTCGCGCCGTCGAGACTGAACAGTCCAATTCCACAGCGCTGGTCGACAACGACTACGTCGTGAAGATCTACCGCAAGCTTGAGCCTGGCATTAATCCGGAGATCGAGGTCGGCCGCTTTCTGACCGAAGTCGCCGGCTTCGCCAACACCCCGGCCCTGCTCGGCAGCTGCGAACTGGTCGAGGGCGACCGGCACAGCGCGATCGGCATCGTTCACGCCTTCGTGCAGAACCAAGGCGACGGCTGGACCGTAACCTCAGCCTATCTCGACCGCTTTGCCGACGAACAGCGGGTGCTCGTCCGAAACGAGCATCCCAGCGAAAGCGAGCAGCTGCCGCCTTATCTGCGCCTGATCTCGCAAACCGGGCGTCGGGTCGGCGAAATGCACCTCGCGCTCGCCGGCAATTGCGAGCTTCCCGACTTTGCTCCAGAGCCAACCAGGCCCGAGGATGCCGAGCGCTGGATTGCCGATATCATGACCCGCGTTGCGCGCGTGTTCGATATCTTGAAGGAGCGCCGCGACGGCCTCAAGGAGGCCGATCGGCCCTTGATCGATCGGCTGCTCGCCCAAGGCCCCAATCTGGAGGAGCGGCTGAGGATCCTGTTGCCGCCCGAGATCGACGCGCTCAAGATCCGCCACCACGGCGACTTCCATCTAGGCCAGATGCTCATCGTCAAGGACGACATCTTCGTCATCGATTTCGAAGGCGAGCCGCGCCGGCCTTTGGCCGAGCGGCGGCGCAAGGCGCCGGCCGCGCGAGACGTCGCAGGCCTGATCCGCTCCATCGATTATTCAGTGACGGCCGCGCACGAGCGTGCGTTGAAAGTCGCGGCCGACGAGCAAGGCAAGCTGGCCGCGGCCCTGTCCGGCTGGCGTGATCGTTCGACCGCGGCCTTTCTGGCCGGTTACCGCGAGGTCATGACCAACCAGCGGCTGTGGCCGGCCGATCCTCGCGCCGCGCATGATCTGCTCAACTTCTTTCTGCTGGAAAAGGCGTTTTACGAGATCGAATATGAGCTGTCGCACCGGCCGGAATGGCTGCGCGTGCCGCTCACCGGAGTCATTCGCATCTTGTCGCCTGAACCCGTCAACGAGGCCTCATGAACAAGCTCTCCGCCGAGGCCTATGCCATCATCGAAGGCCGCCACTCCGATCCGTTCCACTATCTCGGTCTGCACAAGGAGGGCGAGCAGACGGTGGTGCGTGCTTTCCTGCCCGAGGCCTCCAAGGTCGAAGCCATCGGCGAGCGGGGCGATGTCGCCACGCTGGCTCGGATTCACGAGGCTGGCCTGTTCTCCGGCCCACTGCCGAATGGTCCCGAGCGCTATCAATTGCGTGCTCAGTTCGGCGACGATGTCGTCGATCTCGAGGATCCTTATCGCTTTCCGCCCGTGTTGACCGATTTCGATCTCTATCTGCTCGGCGAAGGCACGCACCAGCGGCTTTACGACAAGCTCGGCGCGCATCCGCTTGTGCTCGATGGCGTCGAAGGCGTCGCCTTCGTGGTGCTTGCGCCGAATGCACGACGGGTAAGTGTGGTCGGCGATTTCAATTTCTGGGATGCGCGTCGGCATCCGATGCGCGTGCGCGGCGTCGGCTATTGGGAGCTCTTCATCCCGCACGCGAGGATCGGCGATCATTACAAGTTCGATATCGTCGGACCACAGGGCCAGCCGCTGCCGCTCAAGGCCGACCCGCTGGCCTTCGCTACCGAAGTACGCCCGAAGACCGCATCGATCGTCTTCGACGAGACCAGGATCCGCCATCCGCGCCCGCTGCCGGCCGGGATCAATGCACTGAGCGCCCCGATCTCGATCTACGAGGTGCATCTCGGGTCCTGGCGTCGCAAGAACGGCAATGAGTGGCTCAGCTATCGCGATCTGGCGGAGCAGCTGCCTGCCTATGCGCGCGATCTTGGCTTCACGCATGTCGAGTTTCTTCCCGTCAGCGAGCACCCGTTCGACGGCTCCTGGGGCTATCAGCCTACCGGCCTCTTCGCCCCCACCAGCCGCTTCGGTCCGCCGGAGGATTTTGCCGCATTGGTCGATGCCTGTCATCGCGAAGGGCTGGGCGTGCTGATCGATTGGGTGCCGGGACACTTTCCGGACGATCCCCACGGGCTCGGCCACTTTGACGGCACCGCGCTCTACGAGCACGCCAATCCGCTGCAGGGCCGGCACCTCGATTGGGGCACGCTGATCTACAATTACGGCCGCACGGAAGTAGTCAATTTCCTGGTGTCGAATGCACTGTTCTGGCTGGAGCGCTACGGCATCGACGGCCTGCGCGTCGATGCGGTCGCCTCCATGCTGTATCTCGACTACAGCCGCCCTGCCGGAGGTTGGATCCCGAACAAATATGGCGGGAGAGAAAATCTCGAGGCGATCGCCTTTCTGCGCCGCTTCAACACGGAAGTGTTCGCCCGCTTTCCGCAAGCCACCACCGCCGCCGAAGAGTCCACCGCCTGGCCGCAGGTATCGCGCCCGGTCGAATTTGGTGGATTGGGCTTCGGCTACAAGTGGAACATGGGCTGGATGCACGATACCTTGCGCTATATCGGCAAGGATCCGATCTATCGCAAACATCATCACGGCGACATCCTGTTCGGCCTGCACTACGCGTTCTCGGAAAATTTCATCCTACCGCTGTCGCATGACGAGGTCGTGCACGGCAAACGTTCGGTCCTCGGGCGCATGCCCGGCGACGAGTGGCAGCGCTTCGCGAACCTGCGCGCCTATTACAGCTTCATGTTCGGCCATCCCGGCAAGAAGCTGATGTTCATGGGCTGCGAGTTCGGCCAGGAGCGCGAATGGAGGCACGAGCATTCGCTCGACTGGCACCTGCTCGAACGGAAGAATCATGCGGGGATCCAGTCGCTGATCCGCGATCTCAACCGGCTTTACCGTGCGCTACCCGCGCTGCATGAGTTGGATTGCGATACCAGCGGCTTTGAATGGGTGATCACGGATGATGCCGACAACAACGTGTTCGCCTGGATGCGCAAGGGCAACGATGCAAGAGCGCGTTGCCTGATCGTGGTGAACTTCTCGCCGAGCGTCTATCATAAGTACCGCGTGCGCGTGCCGTTCACCGGGAAGTGGTACGAGGTTTTCAATTCGGACTCCGCGCATTACGGCGGCAGCAATGTCGGGAATATCGGCGAGGTTATCGCTTCAGACGACCTCGTCCCCGAACTCGGTCTTACCATCCCCCCGCTGGCAGCGATCTTCCTGGTACCGGAAAACTGACCCATGCGATTGACCGCCGGAAGCCATGCGCGCCTCGGCGCAAGCTGGGACGGCCGGGGCACCAACTTTGCCTTGTTTTCCGCCAACGCCACCAAGGTCGAGCTGTGCCTGTTCGACAGCCAGGGGCGCCGCGAGCTCGAGCGCATCGCACTGCCCGAGCGCAGCGAGGACGTCTGGCACGGCTATCTCAATGACGTGTCGCCGGGTCAGCCCTACGGCTATCGCGTTCACGGGCCCTATGAGCCCGAGCATGGTCACCGTTTCAACCCCAACAAGCTCCTGCTCGACCCCTACGCCAAGCGGCTGGCGGGCAGGCTGGTGTGGAGCGACGCGCATTTCGGCTATCGCACCGGCAGCCCGCGCGAGGACCTGTCGTTCGACCGACGCGACAATGCGCGCGGCATGCCGAAGGCCGTCGTGGTGGACGAGACCTTCAATTGGGGTCGGCGCGAAATCCGCCCGAGCATTCCCTGGGAAGAGACGATCATCTACGAGGCGCACGTCAAGGGACTGACGCAGAAGCACGAAGACGTTCCGCCCAATCTGCGCGGCACCTATGGCGGCTTGTCATCACCGGCGATGATCGCACATCTGAAGCGACTCGGCGTCACCACGCTCGAACTCCTGCCGATCCACGGCTTCATCGACGACCGCGCCCTGATCGAACGAAAGCTGGTCAACTATTGGGGCTACAACACGCTCGCGTTCTTCGCGCCCGAGCCGCGCTATGCGCAAGACAGCGCGCTCGACGCCTTTCGCACCACGGTGGCACGCCTGCACGACGCCGGCATCGAGGTGATGCTCGACGTGGTCTACAACCACACCGCCGAGGGCAATCATCTCGGCCCGACGCTCTGCTTCCGAGGCATCGATAACGCGTCCTATTACTGGCTGATGCCGGACAACCCGCGGTACTATGACGACTTCACCGGCTGCGGTTCGTCGGTCAATCTCACCCATCCGCGCGTGCTGCAGATGGTGATGGATTCGCTGCGCTACTGGGTCGAGGTCTGCCATGTGGACGGCTTCCGCTTCGACCTTGCCACCACGCTGTGCCGTGGCCCGAACGGCTTTGACCGCCACGCCGCCTTTCTCACCGCGGTCCGGCAGGATCCGGTGCTAGCGAGCGTCAAGCTCGTGGCCGAACCTTGGGATCTTGGCCTCGGCGGCTACCAGGTGGGCGCATTCCCCTCGCAATGGTCGGAATGGAACGACCGCTATCGCAGCGCGATGCGGCGCTACTGGAGCGGCGAAGGCAGCCTGATCGGCGACATCTCGGGCCGCATGACCGGCTCGTCGGATCTCTTCCATCACGATGGCCGCACGACCCGCGCGACCATCAACCACATCACCGTCCACGATGGTTTTACCCTCGCCGACCTGTTCAGTTACAACCAGAAGCACAACGAGGCCAACGGCGAGGACAACCGCGACGGTTCCAGCGACAACCACAGCACCAATTGCGGCGTCGAAGGCCCGACTGATGATCCCGACATTCTTGCGTTGCGCCGCCAACTCCGCAAGAACCAGCTTGCGTGCCTACTCATGGCGCAGGGCGTGCCTCTGATCCTTGCCGGCGACGAAGTCGGCAACACACAGTTCGGCAACAACAACGCCTATTGCCAGGACAATGACGTCGGCTGGGTGCTATGGGACGGGTTGGACCGCGAAGGCGACGATCTCACCGACTTCATCGGACACATGACCGAGCTACGCCGCCGCTTTCCGCAGCTTCGTAACCGGCAGTGGCTCGATGGACGGCGTGCCGACGGCTCCTTCGGCGTGTTGTGGTTGCGGCCGGACGCGGAGGAAATGAAGGAGGAGGACTGGAACTTTCCCGAGGGCCGCTTTCTCGCCTATGTGCTCGGCCCCTTGGAACAAGGACGACCGCCGATCTTTATTGTTCTGAATGCCGCCCCGGAAGAGATCGCCTTCACGCTGCCGAAAATGACCGAATACAAGAGCTGGCGACAGGTTCTCAACACAACCGAAGCCAAAGCGACCGCTCCCGACCTCGCCGCGGGTGCTGACAGCAAGGCGCCGCCCCGCTCGGTGCTGGCGTTCGCGGGCTCGGCATGACAGCGAGGCAGTTCGGTGCCCGCCCGACTGATGATGGCGCAATCTTCCGCCTCTGGGCGCCGGCCGCCAGGCGCGTGGACTTGCTGCTGGACCAGCCGCAGCCGATGCAGCGCGGCAACAATGGCTGGTTCTCCGTCGAGATTGTGGGACTCAAGGCCGGCGCTCGCTACAAATTCCGCATCGATGACGACATCGACGTGCCGGACCCCGCCTCGGATTTCCAACCCGAGGACGTCAACGGGCCGAGCGAACTGATCGACCACGGGCGGTTCCACTGGCAGGCGATCGACTGGCGCGGACGCCCGTGGCGCGAAACCGTGCTGACAGAAAGCCATGTCGGCACCTTCTCGCGCGAAGGCAGCTACCGCGCTATGATCGGCAAGCTCGATCATCTCGTCGACACCGGGATCACCGCGATCGAGCTGATGCCGCTCGCCGATTTCGCCGGAAAGCGCAACTGGGGCTATGACGGCGTGTTGTGGTACGCTCCCGACAGCGCCTACGGACGGCCGGACGATCTTAAAGCATTGATCGACGCCGCGCATCAGCGCGGCCTGATGGTGTTTCTCGACGTGGTCTATAATCATTTCGGCCCCGAAGGAAACTATCTCGGCCGTTATGCGCCGACGTTCTTTACTCGGTCACATACGCCGTGGGGCAGCGCGATCGATTATCGCGTGCCTGAGGTACGCGCCTTTGCCATCGAGAACGCACTGTACTGGCTGCGCGATTATCGCTTCGACGGATTGCGGCTTGACGCCGTCAACCACATTCTCGCCGAAGCCGGCGAAGTGTCGATACTGCACGAACTCAGCGCGGCCGTCGGAGAGTTGGCCGAACACAGCGGGCGGCACATTCATCTCGTGCTTGAAAACGGCGACAATGTCGCGAGCCTGCTCGCGCCCGGCGAGGGTTCGCCGCGCGGCAAGTATCGCGCGCAATGGAACGACGACTATCACCATGTCTGGCACGTGTTGTTGACCGGCGAATCCCAGGGTTATTACGCCGACTACCAGGCTTCCCCGCTCCGTGACATGGCGCGCGCCCTTGCATCGGGCTTTGTCTATCAAGGCGAAATCTCGGCGTTCTGGGGTAACAAGCCCCGCGGCGAACCGAGCGGCCAGCTTGCCCCTACTGCCTTCGTCAACTTCCTGCAAAATCACGACCAGATCGGCAACCGTCCGCTGGGCGACAGGCTCGAGTCGCTTGCGGGACCGAAGGGCATCGAAGCCGCGCTTGCGGTGACGCTGCTCGCACCGATGCCGCCGATGCTGTTCATGGGCGAAGAATGGGGCTCGAAGGCGCCGTTTCCGTTCTTTTGCGACTTTCACGGCGAGCTGGCGCAGGCGGTGCGACAGGGCCGGCGGCGGGAATATGCGTGGGCCTATGCACGTTACGGCGAAGAGATCCCCGACCCGCTCGACATCACCACCTTCCAATCCGCGGTTCTCGATTGGCAATCGCGCAGCACGCCGGCGGGACAAACGCGCCTGTCGCTGGTGCAGCGGTTGCTCAAGGTCCGCCACCGCGAGATCATGCCGCGGCTTGAGGGTGTGGTCTTTGGCGCGGCGCAGGCGCAAGACAATGGCATGGTGACGGCGAGCTGGCGCATGGGCGACGGCATGAAGCTGCATCTCCTCGCCAATTTGTCCTCCGCCGAGATCCCCCGCCACATGACAGGAAGCGAGGGATCACCGATCTGGGGCAGCGAACCTGGCGACCGCCTTCCGCCTTGGTCGGTATTCTGGCGTCTCGGAGGATAACATGCCTCCCGCCATTCCGCGGGCGACCTATCGGGTGCAGCTCACGGCCGAGTTCGATTTCGCCAGGGCCGCCGAAATCGTTCCCTACCTGAAGGCGCTCGGCGTCACGCATCTTTATGCGTCGCCGTTCATGAAAGCGCGCCAAGGTTCGACCCACGGCTATGACATCGTCGATCACACCAAGTTCAATCCCGAGCTCGGCGGCGAGGACGGCTTTGAACGTCTCAGCCGGGCACTCAAGGCACACGATCTCGGCCTGATCCTCGACTTCGTGCCCAATCATGTCGGTGTGCATTTCGCCGACAATCCCTGGTGGCTCGACATATTGGAATGGGGCGAGGCCTCGCCGCATGCGGTTTCGTTCGACATCGCCTGGGAGCAGCTGCCGTATCGCGCGCGCGGCGGTGTGTTGCTGCCAATCCTGGGCTCCGCTTACGGCGAGACGCTCGAACGCGGCGAGATCGAGCTGCGTTATGACCCGGGTGAGGGCAGCTTCTCCTGCTGGTATTTCGAGCACCGCCTGCCGATTGCTCCCGAGCGCTATGGCGAACTGTTGCGCGTGATCGTCAGGGAGGCGGAGGCGGAGAGCAGTCAGGCGGGCGAGCGCATGATCGAGCTTGCCTCGCACCACAGGGGCGTCCGCCATCCCAATCGCAAGGAGGCGCCGGCCTTCAAGGCGGAGCTGAAGGGCATCGCCGGCGGCGCCGACATCATCGCCCGCGGGCTCTCCGCCTATCGCGCCGGCGCCGGCCGCTCGGCGCAGACGCTTGCGTTGCACCACCTGCTGGAACGGCAGCACTACAAGCTGGGCCACTGGCGGCTTGCCTCCAGCGACATCAATTACCGTCGCTTTTTCGACATCAACACGCTCGCGGGATTGCGCGTCGAGAACTCCGGCACGTTCGAGGCAATTCACCCCCTCGTCAAACGTCTGATCGCAGAAGGCAAACTGCAGGGTCTCCGGCTCGATCATATCGATGGCCTGCGCGATCCCGCGCAATATTGCCAGCGGCTGCGTCGGCTGATCCGGGAGGCGCAGGGAGGACGGGGCACGCCCTTTTACGTCGTGATCGAGAAGATCCTCGGCGAGGGAGAGCAATTGCCGGCCTTTTCCGGCGTGCATGGCACGACCGGTTATGAATGGATGAATGCAATTACGCAGGTGCTCATGGAGCCCAGGGGGCTCGCATCGCTCGACGAAACCTGGCGCCAGATCAGCAACACCTCTCCGCGGCTGGATCCCGTGCTGAAGGAGGCGAAGCGGCGGGTGGTTGAGACCCTGCTGACCAGCGAGTTCACCGTGCTCTGGCGTCTGCTCGCGCGCATCGCCAACGGTCATTATTCCACCCGCGACTATTCAGCCGATAGCCTGCGGCAGGCGCTGGAGCTCTATATCCTGCACTTTCCCGTCTACCGCACCTACATCACAGCTTCGGGCCCGGCCCCGCACGACCGTTCACTCGTCTATCAAACCATCGAACGTGCGCGCGCCGATTGGTTTGCCGCCGATGAAGGCATTTTCGACTTTTTGCGCGACACTATCACCATGGACCTGATCAAACCGGGGCGGCCGCCGCACAGCGCCTTGCGGGTGCGACGCTTCGCGCTCAAGCTTCAGCAGTTCACGGGTCCGGTGATGGCAAAATCGTTGGAGGATACCGCCTTCTACCGCTACCATCGATTGCTGGCGCTGAACGAGGTCGGCGGCGATCCTGCCTCGGAAGGACTTTCGGTTGCGGCGTTTCACGCCATGATGCTGTCGCGCAACGAACAATGGCCGCACGGCATGACGGCGACAGCGACCCATGACACCAAGCGCGGCGAAGATGCAAGGGCGCGATTGACCGCCTTGACCGAAATCGCCGACGAATGGGTTGCAATCGTCGCACGATGGAAGGTCTTGAACGCGCAGCAGCTCGTCATGGCTGGCGACATGCGCGCACCCTCGGTGACGGCGGAATACATGCTGTACCAGGCTCTCCTCGGCGCGTGGCCCGTGGACGGGCGCGATCCGACATTTCCGGAGCGCTTTGCGGCCTATGCGCTGAAGGCGGCGCGCGAGGGCAAGCAGGAAACGAGCTGGCTCAACCCGAATGCCCAGTATGAAGCGGGATTGCGGACCTTTATCGCGCGCATACTCGACCCATCGGTCTCGGGCGAGTTCTTGAGCGCGCTGGAAACGGTGGCGCAGCGCCTTGCGCTGCAGGGCGCACTCAATTCCTTAAGCCAGCTGACGCTGAAAGCGGCCCTGCCGGGCGTGCCCGATTTTTATCAGGGCACCGAGTTCTGGGACTTATCCTTGGTCGATCCCGACAACCGCAGACCGGTTGACTTCACCGCCCGTGCGAATCTTTTAGCAATACACGAAGCGCCGGACTGGGCGCGGCTTGCAGAGACGTGGCGCAGCGGCGAAATCAAGTTCGCCTGGACACGCCAGTTGTTGAAGCTGAGGAGCGAACTCGCTGACGTCTTCACCCATGGTGACTATCAGCCGCTCGAGGTCACCGGCCCGCATCGCGATCACATCATCGCCTTCGCGCGGCGACGCGGTCGCGATGCCGCGATCACCGTGGTAGCTAGATCGCTCGCACCCTTCACGCAAGCCGGCCGCGTTTGGCCGCGCGCCGAACAGTTCAACGGCACGGTCAGTATGCGGGGATTTGCGCTCGAAGGCATCGGCGCGCCCCGCGGCGAAATCAGTCTGTCCGCGCTGTTTGCGCATTTCCCCGCTGCACTTATTAAGGCGCGAGCGGAAGCTTCAGCCAGGCGAATTCGGCAACGCACGACGGCTTGAAACGCGAAAGGCCGTCCGGGGTCGATTGGCCGGACGGCCCGGCGGATCTCGTGCCGACTCCAGGTCGGTTCCCTCCCTCCGCGCGTATTTCAGTATTTTGCGAGTTGGTGGACGGCAAGTCATCGTCGATGATCAAGCGGGCAATTTGCACAGACTTCGTTGTTGCAACGCGGCGCACTGAGCCCGCGACATCGCGTCAGCTCTTCTTGGTGAGCAGCAACTGTCCACGTTTGCGAATCGCCGTTTGCGCCACTTCCGCGAACCGTTGCAGCAACCACGGCAGCGTCACTTCCAAACGAACATGGTCGTCGCCAACGTCGATCAGGCCGGTGGCCGCTTGCCCAAGCGCGCGCACACGGAAGAACATGCGGTCGCCTTCCCAGCGCTCCTCATCGACACTGAGGACTGGAACGCTCGCGGCCGCACGCGTCAATCCGCCCTTCAGTCGGCGCGTGGCCTCCTCGCGGCCGAGCTGATGCGGAATCGAAACGACCAGAGGTGCGGACATCATAATCTTCCTCAAGCGATCATCTAATGCCGCGCGCATCGAAGTGAAGAGCAATGGCCGCGAATTATCGCGCCGCAGCAGCGGAACCTTCAACTTTGGAATTAGTTTTTTTGTTCAATGAGCTCGCGCCGATCCCGGCCGGAGGAGAGGATATCTCATGTCGATTGGAACGATCATCCTGATTATTCTCATCATCGCTTTGCTCGGTGGTTTTTCCGGCATTGGCGGCGGACCGTTTTATGGCACCGGCTATTACGGCGGCGGCGGGCTCGGGCTCGTCATTATCATCCTGTTGATACTGGTCTTGATGGGCAGGATCTAACGTCTGCACCCTTCGCCGTTCCGGGTTCGCTCGCTACGCGAGCGCCCCGGGTACCCAAGCGGTTAAGCTCTCTCCGCAAGCTCCCTGATCGCCGTTTTGATCGACGACGCCGCATCATCATAGCCTTGCCACGCCTTGGTCTTCGCAAGCAGCGCGGGCACGGTGCGCAAGGTGAACCGCTTGGGATCGAGATCGGCCTTCACCTGCGTCCAGGTTAGCGGCATCGATATGGTCGCGCCCACGCGCGCCCGCGGCGACAAGGGCGCCACCGCGGTCGACATGCGATCGTTGCGCAGATAGTCCAGGAATATCTTTCCCTTGCGTAGCCGCTTTGACATGTTGAGCAGGTACCGATCGGGCGCGTCCCTGACCATCCACTGGCACATGCTTTGCGCGAACGCCTTGGCTTCCTTCCAGGAGACCTTGTCCTTCGTGCCGTGGCGCAACGGGACGACGACGTGCAGCCCTTTGCCCCCGGTTGTCTTGCAGAAGCTTTCCATGCCGATATCTGCGAGCCGCTGCCGCATCTCTTTCGCGCTTGCGACCACCTCGGCGAAATCGACGTCTGGCGCGGGATCGAGATCGAACACCAGCCGCCCCGGCGTGTCGTACGCATACGGCGCGCAGTTCCATGGATGCAGCTCGAGCCCGCCGATCTGCGCGACCGCCGCAAGCCCCTCGATCTGGTCGATCTGCAGGTAAGGCTTTCGATCGCCCGAGACCATGGCGAGTTCCAGATAGTTCGGCGTGCCTCGCATGGCGTGACGCTGGAAGAAGCATTCACCCGTGATGCCGTCCGGGCCGCGGATGATCGAACAGGGACGGCCTTTGATGTGCGGGATCAGCCAATCGCCGACGGCTTCAAAATAGCGGGCGAGATCGAGCTTGGTCACCGGCACGCCATCACCGCCGTCCGGCCAGAACACCTTGTCGGGCTTTGAGATCACAACGCCCAGGACTGCGGAGCCGTTACGTTCCGCGCGGCCCGCGCTCACCGTCCTCGATACCTCACCTTGCCGTGCAAGCGGCCTGGCCACCTTGGTCATCACCGGCTCTTCGGCCTTGACCTCGTCGGCCGGTTTGTCCTGCCGTAGGCCCTTGAACGAAGCTTGGCGGATATTGCCGTCGCCGGTCCAACCGGCAAATTCGATTTCGGCGACCAGTTCGGGCGCGAGCCAATGCACCTCGCGTGTCTTGCGCGGCGCGTTCCTGCCGCTGAACGGGCTTTCGTCCGCCTCCGCCGCACGCAACGCCGGCATGATCCGTTTCACCGTGTCCTGGCCGAATCCGGTGCCGACCGTTCCGACGTAAGCGAGATGACCATCGCGATGGACGCCCGCGAGCAACGAACGGAATTTCCCGTTGGTGGTCTTGTAGCCGCCGAGCACGACCTCGTGGCCCGGTCGCGCCTTGGCCTTGGTCCAGCTCTCCGAGCGGCCGGAGCGGTAGGGCGCGTTCAGCTTCTTGGAGACGATGCCCTCCATCGAGAGTTTGCGTGCCGATTCCATCACCGTCTCACCATCGGTCTCGAAATGCTCGACATAGCGGATGCATTTCGCCTTCTGGGCGTCCAGGATTTGCTTGAGATCCACCTTGCGCTCGACGAGCGGCAAGCGCCGCAAGTCCATCCCTTCTGCAAACAGCAGATCGAAGGCGAAGAAGATCAATTTATCCGTATTGCCGTCCGCGATCGCAGCTTGCAGGGCGGAAAAGTTCGGCACTCCCTTGGCATCGAGCGCGACGATTTCGCCGTCGATCATCACGTCGGGGAAAGTGCTCGCCTCCTTTGCGATCGCGGTGAACTTGCCGGTCCAGTCCAGCCCCTTGCGCGTCTTCAACGTGGCCTCGCCGTTCTCGACCCGGAGCTGCACCCGATAGCCGTCGAACTTGATCTCGTGCCCCCACCCGTCGCCGCTCGGCGGGCGGTCCACCGAGGTGCACAGCTCGGGCGCCACGAAGTCCGGCATCGCTGAGACCTTCTTGGCCTTGGCAGAAGTCTTGGTCGCGGGGCGCGTATCGGCGCCATCTCCGCGGTTCGAATGCCAGACCGCATCAGCCTTTGCACGGCCGTTCTTGGCGAGCATGAACGGCTTCGGCGCCCGGCCCCTGCCTTCGGCGATCTCCTCCATGGTCCGGCCCGAGGCCACCGAGCGATCCTCGTCGAGGATATCGTTGGCCTCGGCTTCGCGCACATATTCGTCGCGGTGTTTGATCAAAAGCCAATTGGTACGCTTACCGCCGGTGCGATCGCTGCGCATGCGCACCAGAACCCAGCTGCCCTGCAGCTTATCACCGTCCAGCGTGAACTTGAGATCGCCTTTCCTGAGGCCGCGCGCGGGATCGTCGCATTCCCAATAGCCACGGTCCCAGATCATCACCGTACCGCCGCCATATTCACCTTTCGGGATGGTGCCCTCGAAGTCGCCGTAGTCCAGCGGATGATCCTCCACCTCGACAGCAAGGCGCTTGTCATGCGGGTCGAGCGAGGGACCGCGCGTGACCGCCCAGGATTTGAACACGCCGTCGAGTTCGAGACGCAGATCGTAGTGCAGACGCGTTGCGGCATGCTTCTGGATCACGAAGCGCAGCCGCTTGGATGACGTCACGGGCGCGTCGCCCGAGGGCTCCGAGGTCTTCTCGAAATCCCGCTTTTTCCGATAGGTGGAGAGGTCTCTCAGCAGCACGATCGATCTCGCTCGTTCGGATGGCAGAAAATCCTATCACGCACCCCGTCGGAACCAAAACCCGCAACCCCCGTTGGGGTTCCTGTAACGCGCTGAGAACGTTCGGAGATTATCAATGGCTCCCCGCGCCTATTGGAAGGGCACGCTCAAGCTGTCGCTGGTCACCTGCCCGGTCGCGCTGTATCCGGCGACGACGGCGGTCGCAAAAACCCGCTTTCATCTCATCAACAAGGAAACGGGCAACCGGCTGAAGCAGCAGATGGTAGATTCCGAGACAGGCGAGGTGGTCGAAGACGGTCAGAAGGCGCGCGGCTTTGAAATCCGCAAAGGCGAGTATATCGAGATCGACAAAGAGGAGCTCGAGGCCATCCAGATCGAGAGCACCCACACGATCGACATCGGCAGCTTCGTCCCCAAGGAGGAAATCGACGAGCGCTATCTCAATCATCCCTATTACATCGCGCCGGATGGACCGGCCGGCGTCGACGCCTTC
>JBLMWS010000299.1:0-9648 GCA_050257355.1 Gemmatimonas sp. | reverse complement strand
CTCCAGTGCAAGCACCGGCCGCTGCGGTTGACGCGCGGGATACGGCAAGATCGCTGAAGCCGTCGCTGGCCGTGCCGCACGAATTGTCGCCGTGGTCGATGTTCTTGTCGGCCGACATCCTCGTCAAGATCGTCATGAGCGGGCTCGCCTTTGCCTCGCTGATCACCTGGACGGTCTTCATCGGCAAGACGATCGAACTGTCGGTGGTCCGGCGCAAGCTTCGCGCCGCGCTCGCGAACGTCCGCGAAGCCAGGTCGCTGGCCGAGGCGCAATTCGCGCTCGGCACCGGCCGAGGTGTGCTGTCGCAGCTGCTTGATGCGGCGCTCCACGAGGCGCGGCTTTCGGCCGGCATCGCCAGCGATGGCGGCATCAAGGAGCGCGCGGCGTCCAGTTTTGCGGAGATTTCGCGAGCGGAGGCACGCCGCATCCGACTGGGCATGGGATTGTTGGCGACGATCGGCTCGACGTCGCCGTTTGTCGGACTGTTCGGCACCGTGTGGGGCATCATGAACAGCTTTATTGGGATATCGAAGGCGCAGACGACCAACCTTGCCGTGGTCGCGCCCGGCATCGCGGAAGCTCTGCTTGCGACCGCGGTCGGCCTTGCTGCGGCGATCCCGGCCGTCGTCATCTACAATCATTTCGCGCGCGTCACCAAGACTTACCTCGAACTGGTCGCCCGTGCCTCCGGCGCCGCCGCGCGCCTGCTGTCACGTGATCTCGACCGCGGCTATCGCAGCATGCTGGCGCGAGCGGCGGAGTGAGCAGGGAGTAGGGCTGTGGGCGCTTCGATCGCCGAAGGCGGCTTGGACGACGACGAGGAATTCGCCGAAGCGCACGACATCAACGTCACGCCCTTCATCGACGTCATGCTGGTGCTGCTCATCATCTTCATGGTGGCGGCGCCGCTTGCGACGGTCGATCTGCCGATCAACCTGCCGTCGTCCACCGCAACGCCCGACAAGAAGCCGGACAAGCCGACCTATGTCAGCATCAAGCCGGACCTGTCGTTGGCGATCGGTGAGACGCCGGTCAAGCGCTCGGAGCTGGTGCATTCGCTGGATGCACTGGCCGACGCCAGCAAGGACCGCTTCATCTTCCTGCGCGCGGACCGTGCCGTTCCCTATGGCGAGATGATGGACGTGCTCGAGATCCTGCGCGCCGGAGGCTATTCGAAGATCAAGCTGGTGGCGCTGGAGCGCGTTCCGGAAACGGCCAAGCCCTAAGAGGTTGCCGCGTCGATATGACCGATCTGGACACCAGCCACGGCCCTTCGCGTCGCTTATGGATCTTCGCGGCGCTGGCGGCGCTGACGCTGCATGTCGGCGGAGCGGCGTTCGCGCTGGCCAATCTCAGGTCCGACGAGCCGGCAGATGATCTGGGCGCGCCGGCCATCGAGATCGGGCTGGAAATGAGTTCGCCACGGCAGGACCCTGCCGACTTGCCGCCGGGTCCGGACTCCGACGCATCCGTCGCCTCACCCGACATGCCCGAGCAGAAGGCCGAGGTGAAGCAGACCGAACTGCCCAAGGATATTCCGACGGAGACAGAAGATCCCGACCGGGTGGTGACACCGAACAATGCGAAGAAGCCGGTCGATGACGAGGCAAAGGTCGCGGCGGTGCAGAGCTCGGCCTCGCAGCAGTCGGTTGCCGCCGAGGCGACGGCGACCCCGAGCTCGGACAGCATTCCGCAAGGACCCCGCTCGATCGCGCCGGCGCAAGGAGTGGGTGAGAGCGCTCGGCGCGCTCGTCTCACCTGGCAGAAAGAGTTGATCGCCCATCTCAACAAGCACAAGCGCTATCCGGCGGGACGCGAGCGGAAGAACGTCGAAATCCTCATTGGCTTCGTGCTGGATCGGATGGGCCACGTGCTCTCGGAGAGCCTTGTCAAGGGATCCGGCGATCCGGCGTTCGATGAGGCGGCGCTGGCCATGGTTCGCCGCTCCGATCCCGTTCCGCAGCCGCCGCCTGCCGTGGCCGACGAGGGCTTGAGCTTCACGCTGCCGGTGATTTTCCGCGTGAAGGGAAGAGGCTGACGCGAAAGGCGGCCGCGTCAGCGCCAGAAATACCTGATCCCGACGTAAACGATGACAAGGCAGGTGAAAATCAACGCAACCGGAAGTTGCTGCCTTTGACCTTGCCTGCCGAAACTGAAGAGCGACCGGAAGCTCGACGATTTCGGCCGGGGAGCCGGCCGTCTGAAAGCCGTGACGTTGTCGGCTACCGGTGCGGCCGGCGCGGAGCGGACCTCCGGAGCCGCGCCACCGCCGCCCATCTCCTTATAGTAGGCCGCGTACATCTGGCGGATGGTGGCTTCGGTTGCGTCCGCCTCGGTCATCTCGCTGAGCAGCGCCTTGTAGCTTGCGAGGAAGTTCTGGGCGTTGGCGGGAAGGGACGAGGCACCATTGAGTTTTGCGATCATCTTCCAGGTCGCGAAATCGGCGCGAGCCCTGGTGTCGGCACGGCGCGCGATCATCATATCAGCAGCTTTGACCAAGGTGCCCTCGGCTCTCTCTCGCCAGTCCTTGTGGGCTATGCATTGCCGGTTACAACAAGAATGAGACGGACCAGGAAGTTGGTCACCGTCCTTAGGACTCCCGAAATAACATTAAAATTTAGACCGAACTGCGAACCTGCCAAGGGCAGCAGGATCAAAATTGCAATCAGAATCAGCATTCCGAACGGCTCAAGCCGGGAAAGCGGCACCGCGAGCGGACGCGGCAATATGCCGACCGCGACCCGTCCCCCGTCCAGCGGCGGAATGGGCATCATGTTGAAGACGGCCAGCACCACGTTGATGAGAATCGCATTTTTCAGATTGTCGGCGACCCATAGCGCCGCATTGGCGGGAACGATCGCGAGCAGATGGAACGCAGCCGCCGCCACGATCGCGATCAGGATGTTGGTGGCGGGTCCCGCCAGCGCCACCAGGATCATGCCGAGCCTGGGCTCGCGGAGCTTGCGGAAGTTGACGGGAACCGGCTTGGCGTAGCCGAACAGGAACGGCGAATGCGACAACAGCAGCATCGCCGGCAGCAGCAGGGTACCGAACGGATCAATATGGCGCAGCGGGTTGAAGCTGACACGGCCGAGATCCCAGGCCGTGTTGTCACCGAACGCATGCGCGACGAAGCCGTGCGCCGCCTCGTGGAAGGTGATCGCGATCACGAGCGGCAGGATCCAGACCGACAGGTCGTAGGCGGTAATGTTCATGGGTACGCGGCGATCTCATTTGGTTCGGCTGATGCAGCAGCGCTAGCACGCGTCCGCGGCAACGGCATCTCGTTTCGGATTCCTGCCCGCAAGTGATCGGCCAAAAGGGCGGCCGCCGGTGACAGATCGGCCGCCCGATGCAGGCAGATGTCGGCCGCGGGCAGGGGCGGCATTCCCTCGCGCTCGGACAAGGTGCGAAGTCGCGGCGGAAACGTCCCCGCCTTCACCACGGTCACGGCCAGACCTTGCGCCGCGACCGATTCCACCGCCCCAAGACTGTGGCTGACGAAGGCCAGACGCCATCGACGCCTCGCAGCGTCGAGCGCTTCCATCGCCCACTTCCGGAACAGGCAGCCTTGCGGATAGAGAGCGACAGGCAGCGGATCCTGCTCTTCGACCGAGTGAGAGACACCGGCCGCCCAGACAGCCTGCTCACGGCGGAGCAATTCGCCCCCGCCACGCCCTTCCGGATGCATGGCGATGACAAGATCATAGGCTTCGCCAAGCCGGCCCGGCATTGAAGCGGTCAGCCCGGTTTCCATCTCGACGTGAATCAGCGGGTAGCTCGCAATGAAACTCGCCAGCAACGGCGGCACGATCAAGGTGCCGTAATCGTCCATTACGCCGAGCCGGACGACGCCTTCGATCTTGTGCTCGCGCAGGCGCCCGACGGCTTCATCGTTCAGCGTCAGGATGCGCCGGGCGTATCCGAGCAGGGCCTCGCCGGCGGAGGTCAAATCGACGTTCGCTTTGGTTCGATGGAACAGCTCCGCGCCGAGGCGCTCCTCAAGACGCTTGATCTGCATGCTCACCGCCGACTGGGTGCGGTTGAGCATGGCCGCGGCTCGGGTGAACGACCGGTGGTCGGCGACAGCGACGAAGGCTTTGAGAAGCTCCGGATCGAGCACGGGCACGCTCATCATGGAATGTTATTTCTTCTATCAAGGAAATTCCATTTATTGATTGATAACGCTTTCCTATCCTCGTCGGCAACGGAAGAAGCGCGAGAGCCGATAAAATGGCGGGATTTAAGATGGACGAGGCTTGAGGTGGGTGAGACTTGGGGTGTTCTGGCTGCGGTCTTATCCAGCAGCCTCGGGGGGACGTCGATCGGCGCCACACGGTATCTGGTCAATACGATCGATCCCCTGGCTATCGGCTCCTTCCGCTTCGGCATCGGCTTTCTGCTCCTGCTGCCGCTTGCCGTGCTGAAGGGGGACCGCTGGCCCGCGCGCCGGGATTGGCCCGCCGCGGCCGGACTGGGAGTGCTGTACTTCGCGTTGTTCCCGATCCTTTTTAATGCGTCCTTGATCTTCACGACCGCCGCGCGCGGCGCGCTGGCCTTATCCACGCTTCCGCTTCTCACGATGCTGGTCGGCGCCGCGCTCGGCAGCGAAGCCTTGACCGCCCGCAAGTCGATCGGAGTTGTGGTTGCGATGGTCGGCGTCGCGCTCGCGCTGTTGTCGGGGCTCTCCACTGTTCCAGTTGGGGCCTGGCGCGGCGATCTCCTCATGATCGCCGCGGCGCTGACAATGGCGCTTTACAGCATCTGGTCGAAGCCGCTCATCCGCCGTTCCGGGCCGATGTCCTTGACCGCGGCGTCCATGGGCATTGGCGCGGCATGCCTCCTCATTCTCTCATGGTTGCGGGGCAGCTTCGGCCCGGTTGCAACGTTCGGGGCATCGCAGTGGCTCTCGGCTGTCTATCTCGGTGCCTTCGGGGCCGCGCTCACCTTCTATCTCTGGGCGTTCGCCCTCGAGCGGACGACGCCGACACGCGTGGCGATCTCGGTCTGCGTCAACCCGATCACCGCATCGGCCGTGGGGGCGGCACTGCTGCACGAGCCATTGCGTTGGAATCTGGCCGCCGGCATCGTCGCGGTTTTCATCGGCATCTGGATCGCGACGACGGAGAGCCGCCGGCGCGCTCAGCCGGCGGACGGATTGATGTCGACCGACGCCTGATTAATACGTCGCCCGGCCCCCCGAGATGTCGAACACGGCCCCGGTGGAGAAGGCGCAATCTTCCGAGGCCAGCCAGGCCGCCATTGCCGCCAATTCCTCGACCAGCACGAAGCGGCCCTTCGGAATCTTCGATAGCATGAAATCGATGTGCGCTTGCGTCAGCTGGTCGAAGATCGCGGTCTTTGCCGCGGCAGGCGTCACCGCGTTGACCATGATGTTGTGCTGCGCAAGCTCCTTGCCGAGCGATTTGGTCAGAGCGATCAGTCCGGCCTTGGAGGCCGAATAGTGCGCAGCGTTGGGATTGCCCTCCTTGCCGGCGATGGAGGCGATGTTGATGATACGGCCGTAATTCCGTTTCAGCATCGACGGCACGATCGCCTTGCAACAGATGAAGGGGCCATCGAGATTGATGCGCAGAACCTTGCGCCACTCCTCGAGGTCGGTCTCCCACACTGTTTTGTTGATGCCGGCGATGCCCGCGTTGTTGACGAGGATATCGATCTGGCCGAACGCTTTCAGCGTCTCATCTCGCGCGGTCTCGACTGCCCTCGTATCGATGACGTCGACCTTCAGCGCGATGACGGCACTGCCGATCTCCTTGGCGGTCTTTTCCGCAAGCTTCTGGTCGGCGTCCCAGATCGCGACCTTGGCGCCCGAGGCGACGAAGCGTTCGGTAATGGCGCGACCAAAGCCCTGCGCGCCGCCGGTGACGACGGCGCAACGTCCGTTGAGATCGATTTTGTTCATGGTGCGACTCCTCTTATTCTTTCAGCTCCGTCATTCCGGGGCACGCGAAGCGTGAACCCGGAATCTCGAGATTCCGGGTCTGGTGCCAGCGCCCATCCCGGAATGACGGTGAAATTGCCTAAAGTGTCCAGCCGCCATCGATGACGTGGGCGACCCCTGTCGTAAAGGCGCTCTCGTCACTGGCGAGATAAACGGCAAGCGCAGCGATTTCTTCGGCCGTGCCGAGCCGCCCCATCGGCTGCCGCGCCACGAACATCTCGCGCCCGCCCGGGCCGGCAGCTGCCGCGCGCTGCAGCATGGATGGCGTTTCGATCGTGCCGGGGCAGATGCAGTTGCAGCGAATGCCCTTGCCGATGAAGTCGACGGCGACCGAACGGGTCAGTGCCGCCACCGCGGCTTTCGTTGCGGCGTAAACGTAGCGATTGGGTGCGGCTTTGAAGACGCCGGCGGCCGAGGAGATGTTGACGATCGCGCCACCGCCACCCTCCAGCATGGCCGGCAGGAATGCCCGGATGATCCGGTGCATCGATTTGACGTTGACGTCGAACGAAAAATCCCAATCCTCGTCGGAGCAGTCGAGAATGGTGCCGTGATGCACGAAGCCCGCTGCATTGAGCAGAACATCGACTTTGCCGACGCGCTTTGCCGCAGCAGCCACTGCCGCGCTATCGCGCACGTCGAGGCGGGCCACGTCGGCTATGCCTTCATTCTTGAGCGTGCCCAGACCTGTCTCATCGACATCGGTTGCGAACACCGTGGCGCCTTCGCGCGCAAAGGCAACGGCGCAGGCGCGGCCGATGCCGGCAGCGGCAGCGGTGACGAATGCACGCTTGCCCTTGAGCCGGTTTGACATGGGAGTCTCCTGGAAACGAACGATGCTTTGCGCCGCGGGTCATTGCGAGCCATCGGTCGGCGCCTTGCGCCGACCCGTTGGCTCCTCGCGATAACGGCGGCGATCAGTGATTATCCCGCGCCACGCCGAACGTGTGCGCGATGTCGTGATAACGCGTGGCAAGCTCCATGCAGGCGCCGGTGGCGTGCTGGCCGACCGTGCTGCGATAAAGCTCCTGCCACGGTGTCTGGTCGGCCGGATGCGGATAGCCGCCTTTGGCCTTCAGCTCCGCGCGGCGGCGCGTCAGCTCCTCCTCCGAGATCAGGATATTGGCGCTGCCCTTGTTGAGGTCGATGCGTACCTTGTCGCCGGTCTTCAGAATCGCCAGCCCGCCATTGGCCGCCGCCTCCGGACTCGCGTTCAGGATCGAGGGCGAGCCCGACGTGCCCGATTGCCGTCCATCGCCGACGCAGGGTAGCGCCAGGATGCCGCGTTTGATCAGCGCTGCCGGCGGCTGCATGTTCACGACCTCGGCGCCGCCGGGATAGCCGATCGGCCCGGCACCGCGGATGAACAGGATGCAGTGTTCGTCGATGTTGAGCGCGGGATCCTCGATCCGCGCGTGATAGTCCTCCGGGCCGTCGAACACGATGGCGCGGCCCTCGAACGCGTTGGGGTCTTTCGGATTGCTCAGATAGCGCTCGCGAAATTCTTTCGAGATCACGCTGGTCTTCATGATCGCGGAGTCGAAGAGATTGCCGCGCAACACCAGGAAGCCGGCATCCTTCACCAGCGGCTTGCCGTAGCCCCAGATCACATCGCTGTCGGGCTTGGGCGCCTCGCGGCAATTGTCGCCCATGCTGCGGCCGTTGACGGTGAGCGAGTCCTCATGAATGCGCTTGTGCCGCATCAATTCGCCGACCACTGCCGGCACGCCGCCGGCGCGGTGAAATTCCTCGCCGAGATAGAAGCCGGCCGGCTGCATGTTGACCAGAAGCGGCACGTCGTGGCCGACCTTCTGCCAATCGTCGATCGACAGTTCCACGCCGACATGGCGCGCGAGCGCATTGATGTGGATCGGCGCATTGGTCGAGCCGCCGATCGCGGAGTTGACCACAATGCAGTTCTCGAAGGCTTTGCGGGTGAGAATGTCGGACGGTTTCAGATCCTCCCAGACCATCTCGACGATGCGCTTTCCCGTCTCGTAGGCGATCTGACCGCGCTCGCGATAGGGCGCGGGGATGGCGGCGCAGCCGGGCAGGGACATGCCGAGCGCCTCGGCCAGCGAGTTCATCGTCGACGCCGTGCCCATGGTGTTGCAGTGGCCGACCGACGGCGCAGATGAAGCCACGATCTCCATGAACTCTTCATAGTCGATCTCGCCGGCGGCGAGCCGCTCGCGTGATTTCCAGACCACGGTGCCGGAGCCGGTGCGCTCTCCCTCGTGCCAGCCGTTGAGCATGGGGCCGCCCGACAGCACGATGGCCGGCAGATTGACGGTGGCCGCCGCCATCATGCAGGCGGGCGTCGTTTTATCGCAGCCCGTGGTCAGCACCACGCCGTCGAGCGGATAGCCGTAGAGGACTTCGACCAGGCCGAGATAAGCGAGGTTGCGGTCGAGCGCCGCGGTCGGCCGCTTTCCGGTCTCCTGGATCGGATGGGTGGGGAATTCCATGGCGATGCCGCCGGCCTCGCGGATGCCTTCGCGGACCCGGTGCGCCAATTCGAGATGATGGCGGTTGCACGGAGAAAGATCGTTGCCGGTCTGGGCGATGCCGATGATCGGCTTGCCCGATTGCAGTTCTTTCCGCGTGAGCCCGAAGTTCAGATAGCGCTCGAGATAGAGCGCCGTCATGCCGGGATTATGAGGGTTGTCGAACCATTCGCTCGAACGGAGCTTGCGCTGTTGGCCGTTGCCGCCGGTCCCATGCCCGTTTGTGACGTTTTTTGTCATTCGGTCCTCCCTCTCGAACTGCATGCAGGCTTTCTTTGCGGAGCCTGTCGGCTCCTAGCATGCTTCAAAATCGCGCGAGCCACAAACTTGCGGCAAGGGCTCGTGAAAAGGCGCGGCGCGACAGTAATCCAAAGCCGATGTTAGCGCTACCATTTTGTCAATTTTCGATCCTGAACTCGGCGGCGCAGGCTTCTCCCAATCGAGGCGTTATGATTTCCGCCGCAACGAGCTTTGCCGCTCCATCACCTTGAACCCGAGATCGACAGTCGTTTGCTCCGACCGCCGGCCTTCGATACGCTGGACCACCATCGTCGCTGCATCCCTGCCCATTTCGTAGCGGTTGGTCCGCACGCTGCTGAGAGTAGGAACCGCCGACGCCATGAATTCGAGATCGTTGAATCCGATAATGGCCATCTGGTCCGGAACCGAGATTCTTCGGCGCTGGCATTCGAACAAGACGCCGAGGGCGACGTCGTCGTTGGCACAGAAGACGGCATCGGCGTCGGGCGCCTTCGACAGAAGATCGGCGAGAAGCCCGCCGCCGATCGTAACCGAGCTCGGCAACGTCGTGGTCACCACGAGCTGCGGGTCGAGTAGACCGGCTTGCTTCATGATGGTCTCGTAGCCCTCGAAGCGCCGTTGCACGCGCGGGTCCATCCGCGCGCCGAGAAATCCTATGCGGCGAAAGCCTTGGGCGAGGAGATGCGAAATCGCCGCGCGACCCGCTTCATAATGGGAGAAACCGATCATCATGTCGATCGGATGGGGGCCGATCTCCATGATTTGAACGATCGGACAATCAACCGACTCCATGATCGACCTGGATTGGGTGGTTTGATCGGTTCCGGTTACGATCAGCCCTGCCGGCTTTTGCGCCAGAAACAAATGGAGAAGCGTCTCCTCCTGCAGAATGCTGTAGCGGGTGTTCGCAAGCTG
>JBLMWS010000298.1:0-15540 GCA_050257355.1 Gemmatimonas sp. | reverse complement strand
GTGGGGTGAAGTGAGTGGCGACGTCATAATCCGGCCCGAGCACGGCGCTGATCTGGCTGATCAGCTCCTTTTTCACCTGCTCCGGCTCGGCCACGCAACGCTTGGTGAAGGCATCCTGCTCGAACAGGATCTTGCGGCGAACGATCTCGTGGATCCATGCTTCGTCGACCTGGAGCCGCCGTAGTTCTTCAGCGAGCTCGATGGCGTTGCGTCCCAGCCGAAAGTAGGTCGGCGAGCGCTGCAGCATGGTGACGTGGGCGCACTTATCGGCGATGTTCGGGATCAAAGTCGCGGCGGTCGCGCCGGAGCCGATCACGATCACTTTCTTTTCCGAGAGATCCAGATCCTTCGGCCAGCGCTGCGGATGCACGATGCGGCCGGCGAAATCCTTCATGCCAGGCCACTCGGGCGTATAGCCTTCGGAATGCCGATAGTAGCCCTGGCACATCCACAGGAAATTCGCGGTGAAGGTCGCGCGCTCGCCGCTGTCGGTCTTCTCCGCCTCGATGGTCCAGAGCTTGGCTTCACTCGACCAGCGCGCCGACAGGATGCGGTGCTTGTAGCGAATATGTCCGGCGAGATCGTTCTCTTCGATCACCTCACCCATATAAGAAAGAATCTCGGCGGCCGTCGCGATCGGGGGACCGACCCACGGCTTGAAGCGGTAGCCGAAGGTGTGAAGGTCGCTGTCGGAGCGGATACCCGGATACTTATGTGTGATCCAGGTGCCACCGAAGCTCTCCTGCGCTTCGAGGATCACGAAGCTTGTGCCGGGAAGCTGCGTCGTCAGGTGATAGGCACTGCCGATGCCGGAGATGCCGGCTCCGACGATCAGCACGTCGAAATGTTCGACCGTGGGAGACGCTGGATGGGCGATGGATCGCGCGGTCTCGATGTTCATTTGCTCGGCTCAACTCCTTGGGACTTCATTCTTCGGGCTTCGGCCTCTTTCGGGCCTTGACGTGTCATCGTCGATCATTAGCGACGTCTCGCAAAATGACTTAGATCAATTGCGGTCGGAATCACAGCGCAAAACCCCACTGCCGCGCGGTCCGCAGAATCCAATCCCGATAACGCGTGAGCGGCGTAATACCGGTCAGGCCGCCGCAGCCGGCGCTGCCGTTAGGTCCTGTCGACCAGCTGATGACGCCGATGATGGTTGGGCCGGCCTGTTGATTCTCGGTCGCCGGGCCGCCGGAGTCGCCAGTGCAGGCGCCCAAGCCTTCGCGCGTGCCTCCAGTGGCCGGGTCAACCAGGCGAATCTGCA
Source organism: Gemmatimonas sp. (assembly GCA_050257355.1). Lineage (GTDB taxonomy): Bacteria > Pseudomonadota > Alphaproteobacteria > Rhizobiales > Xanthobacteraceae > Bradyrhizobium. The sequence goes on along the minus strand of JBLMWS010000298.1, from coordinate 14,273 downwards.
GCGTACCCGGCCGGCCTGTCGCCACCAGGCTCGCGGTCCGGATAATGCCGCCGCTCTTGCCATCACCGCGCACGGTGACACCGATGCCCGCAATTGCGAATTTTGCGCCGGGCGAAATCGGCAGCAATGGCGCGCCCACGCTGGCCGCCGTTTTTCCTCTAGCCGGAATTTCAAGCTGCAGCAGCGCCACGTCCGCGGTGGCGCGATGCGCGAATATGGCCCGCATCTGAAAGCCGGGGTGAACCGCAACATGTTTCACGTCCCTTAATTGCGGCTTCCGATCCGCATCGTACTCGACGATCTTGTAGTCGGCGCCCGGCTCTACGCAGTGGGCAGCGGTGAGCACCAGCGCAGGCGCGATCAGGCTCCCAGAACAGAAATTGCCGCGTGAACCGACGATTGTGACGACCGCGCGACCGATGCCCTCGTTGGACGTCGCCGCGCCACCGACGATGGCATGAGCCGGCGAGACAAGCGAGAGGGCGATGGCCGCGAGTGGCGCGAAGGTTTTCATGGAGGTCCAGCCATAACCGCTCGCGCGCGTCCCGCCAAGCATGCTTAAACTGGCTTCGTCGGCGCCGGCCATGTTAGGCCGTTTGAAACGACGTTTGAAACTTTCGGGGAATTGGATGATCGAGGCGGTGATCTGGGATTTCGGCGGCGTGTTGACGACCTCGCCGTTCGAGGCATTTGCCCGGTTTGAGCGCGAGCGCGGCCTGCCCATGGATATCATCCGACGCACCAACGCTGCCAATCATCTGGAAAACGCCTGGGCCAAGTTCGAGCGCGCGGAAGTCGATATGGCCGCATTCGACGAACTGTTTGCCGCGGAGTCGCGCTCGCTCGGCGCGGAGGTGCGCGGGCGTGACGTATTGCCGCTCCTTTCCGGCGATCTGCGCCCCGAAATGATCGAGGCGTTGAAGCGCATCAACGCCAATTTCAAGACCGGCTGCATCACCAATAACCTGCCGGCCAATGCCATCGGCAGCGCCGCCGGGCGCTCGCTCTATATCGCCGAGGTGATGGCCCTGTTCGATCACGTGATCGAGTCCGCCAAGATCGGCCTGCGCAAACCTGATCCGCGCATCTACGAGCTGATGGTGCAGGCGCTGAAAGTCGAGCCTACGAACTGCGTCTATCTCGACGATCTCGGCATCAACCTGAAGCCGGCCCGCGCCATGGGGATGACCACGATCAAGGTAACGAGCGCGACGCTGGCGATCGCCGAGCTCGAGGCCGCGACGGGGTTGAAGCTGGGATAGAGAGACGAGCGCCTCAGCCTATCGCCGTTACGCCTGAAGTGCTCGCGAAGCGAGCCTCGAAGGATGACGGAGACACTACCGCCTGCTCGGAACTACTCAGCCGCGCTTGCCATCCGTTCCGGGAACGCCGCAGCGAGCGCGGTGCGTTCCGGCTTGAGTAGACCGCGCTCGGTGATCAGGCCCGTCACCAACCGCGCCGGCGTCACGTCGAACGCGTAATTCGCGACCGGCGAACCCTCCGGCACGATCCGCACCGTCTCGATCCGCCCGTCGGCGGTACGACCCGTTATCGTCGCGACCTCCTCACCATCGCGCTGCTCGATCGGTACCTGCCGGCCCTCACCGAGGTTGAAGTCGATGGTCGGCGAAGGCAGCGCGACGTAGAACGGCACGCCATTGTCGAAAGCTGCGAGTGCCTTGAGGTAAGTGCCGATCTTGTTGCAAACGTCGCCATTGGCGGCGACGCGGTCGGTGCCGACAATAACGAGATCGACCATGCCATGCTGCATCAGATGGCCACCCGTATTGTCGGGAATCACCGTATACGGCACGCCATGATGGCCAAGCTCCCACGCGGTCAGCGATGCGCCCTGGTTGCGCGGGCGGGTCTCGTCGACCCAGACGTGGATTTTGTGACCGCGATCATGGGCGAGATAAATCGGCGCCGTCGCCGTACCCCAATCGACGGTGGCGAGCCAGCCGGCATTGCAATGGGTCAGCACGTTGACGACCGCGTCAGGCTTCTTGCGCGCTGCGATCGCCTCGATCAGCGACAGTCCGTTTCGCGCGATGCCCTGATTGATCGCGACATCCTCATCCGCAATGGCGCCGGCACGGGTGTAGGCTGCCGCTGGGCGCGCGGACGGATCGAGCGACCGCAAAGCCGCGCGCATCTCCTCCAATGCCCATTTCAGATTGATTGCCGTCGGCCGTGTGGCGACCAGCATCTGATAGGCGCGTTCGATTCCCGCATCGGATGCATCTTCACGCATGGCGAGCGCCATGCCGAAAGCGGCGGTGGCACCGATCAGCGGCGCGCCCCGCACCAGCATCGCGCGGATCGCGTCCGCGGCTTGCGCGCAATTCGTCAATCGCGCGATCACGAATTCATGCGGCAGCCGTCGCTGATCGATGGCGCCGACCGACCAGCCATCCGGCTCCAGCCAAATGCTGCGGTAAGGATTGCCGTCGACCTTCATGGCACGCCCATTTCCGTTGCCGCATTAAGTCCAAGCACGCGCCCCGCGACCGCATCGAGCTTTTGCAGGAGTTCGGGATCACGCGCTTCAGGTGCGGTAATCAGCGCGCTGTCGAGTGCGCGATCGGAACCGATCGGACACGGCTCGTGCTCTCTTGGAAAGTCCTTCGCGAGCCGCGCCACCAACGCCTGCGCCTTGTCGGCGTTCGAACTCAGCACCCGGACGATGTCCTGCACGGTGACGGCATCATGGTCCGGATGCCAGCAATCGAAATCGGTCACCATTGCCACGGTAGCGTAGCAGATTTCGGCTTCGCGCGCGAGCTTTGCCTCCGGCATGTTGGTCATGCCGATCACGGAATAGCCGAGGTTTTTGTAGGTCATGCTTTCGGCATAGCTGGAGAACTGCGGACCCTCCATGCAGACATAGGTGCCCTCACGCGCGATTCGGATGTCTTCCGTTTCTGCTGCCGCCGCGAGATGGATGCGCAGGCGCGGCGACACCGGATGCGCCATCGAGACATGGGCAACGCAACCCTTGCCGAAGAACGAGCTTTCTCGCTTGTGCGTACGGTCGACGAACTGGTCGACCAGCACAAAAGTTCCCGGCGGCAGTTCCTGCTTGAACGAACCGCAGGCCGAGAGCGAGACGAGATCGGTGACGCCGGCGCGCTTCAGGACATCGATATTGGCGCGGTAATTGATATCCGAGGGCGAGAGCCGGTGACCCCTGTCATGCCGCGGCAGGAATACGATCGGCAGCCCGGCGATGGTGCCGCGGCGCACGGCCGAGGACGGCTCACCCCACGGGCTCCTGATCGCCTCCTCGCGCGCATTTTCGAGCCCCGGCAGATCGTAGATGCCGGAGCCGCCGATGATGCCAAGAACCGCTTGTGTCATGATCTCTCCGCTGGCTGTCGTGTCAACGAGTTTAGCGGAGATTTGCGGCAGGAGCGATCATATCTGCGAGCGCGTCATTCCGAGGCCATGCGTCAGCATCGAGCCCGGAATCTGCAGGTTGTGGCGGCGTTCCGGGTTCGCGCCTTTGAGGCGCCCCGGAAGGACGGAGCAAAGCGGTTATGCCGCCGCCCGCAGCTGCCTTGCGAGCATTCGCTGTAACGTCTCGACCGACTGGAAATTTTCCGGCGTGATCTCGCCTTGTGGAATCGTGAAGTCGAATTCCGCCTCCACGGATAGCATCAGATTGACCATGTCCATCGAGGTCAAACCGATATCGACGAGCTTCGTATCGACGGCTACGTTGGCGTCCAGTTCATTTTGTTGGAGGATCGCTTGCACCAGAGCAACGATCCGGTTGTGCATATCTGCTTCGAAGCTTTGCATTCCCAGCCTTCTACATTCAAATCAAATACAATACCGTCATCGGCGCGAGCCACGACTATAGCGGGAAATGCTGAAGGTCGAAGTTACAGCATTCTAATCAAAATGCGCCTTTTGCATTTAAGGCTAACGCGATTTCACCACTTTTTCGGCTTGTGAAATACCGGGGATTAACTCTCCGTGTCGAAGTGACGGCATTTACCCTGAATTTCATCGACGAATTTAAATAAAATCCATAGCCTCCGGCCTAATCGATGTGCGCGCGAACCATTGCGCGCCGCAAATGACAATGAAGAATCCGGAGGCCGTCATGAATGTCCAGCAAGCAAGCTTCGATAAGCCTGCACCGAGCGATCATCAGCTGCTGATCGACCGCGGCTCACTATTCCTGCAACGAACCGCAGCCGTTGCCGCGGCGGCCGCGGCCGAGGCGGAGGAAGTTGACCGCGACGCCCGTTTTCCGAAGGCGGCGATAGATGCGGCGCGCGAGCAGAAGCTTCTGGGCATGCTGGTCCCCGTTGAGTTCGGCGGCTTCGGCGCCTCCATCCATGACGTAACGGAAGCCTGCTACACCCTCGGCCGCGCCTGCGCATCCGCTGCAATGATCTTCGCCATGCATCAGACCAAGGTCGCCTGCCTGGTCCGGCATGGCCGCGGCAGCCCCTATCACGAGGACCTGATGCGGCGCGTGGCAGCTCGGCAATTGCTGCTGGCCTCCTCGACCACCGAGGGGCAGAACGGCGGCAACATTCGCTCGAGCACGGCGGCCGTCGAACACACCGGGGCTACGATTTCACTCGTCCGCAACGCCACCGTGATCTCCTACGGCGCCGAAGCCGACGGCATCGTCACGATCGCCCGCCGCGCCAATGATGCCGCCTCGTCCGACCAAGTGCTGCTGGCGCTGACCAAGGATCACTACACGCTCAAACGCGGCCAGGGCTGGGAGACGCTGGGCATGCGCGGCACCTGCAGCGCCGGCTTCGAGCTGAAGATCGACGGCCCGGCGGAGATGGTTTTTGCAGAGGCTTACGAGAAGATCCACGCCCAGACCATGACGCCGGTTGCGCATCTTTCCTGGTCCTCGGTGTGGGCCGGCATTGCGGCGGCGGCGGTCGAGCGCGCGCAACGCTTCATCCGCAAGGCCGCGCGAAGCGCGGGCGGCCAGATGCCGCCGGGCGCGGCGCATTATACCGCGGCGAAAATGACTCTGACCAAGCTGCGCGCCATCATCACCACGCATCTGGATCTCTATGCGACGCAAGAATATGACGGACGCGCGCTCGCCTCGATTGATTTCCAGTCCGCGATCAATCTGTTGAAGGTGCAGGTCTCCGAACTCGCGGTCGAGACCGCAACTCACGCCATGCGCGCTTGCGGCCTCTCCGGCTATCGCAATGACGGTGAGTTCTCGGTCGGCCGCCATTTGCGTGATGTGCTGTCGGCGCCGCTGATGATCAACAACGACCGCATCCTGTCCAACATCGCAACCGCAAGTCTGATGAGCGGCGTGCCCGCCACCCTTCACGACTAAGTCGCAAGAAATCAGGAAATGCCTACGATGAACATCGCCGTTCAGACCGACTCTCCCGAACTCGCCCCGCAATCCACCGATCCGCTCGACCATCTCGCCGACATCCTGTTTCACCGGATGGGCAGCGACGGCGTCTACGCACGCACCGCGCTCTACGAGGACGTTGTGGAGCGGCTTGCCTCGCTGATCAGCCGCCATCGCGAGCCGGATACGGAAGTCATGCGCTTTCCGCCGGTCATGAGCCGCGCCCAGCTCGAAAAGTCCGGCTATCTGAAAAGCTTTCCCAATCTGCTCGGCTGCGTCTGCGGCCTGCACGGCAGCGAACGCGAAATCAATGCGGCGGTGAGCCGATTCGACGCCGGCGGCGACTGGACCACCTCCCTTTCGCCCGCCGACCTCGTGCTGTCGCCGGCCGCATGCTATCCGGTCTATCCGATCGCCGCACAGCGCGGGCGACTACCCGGGGGTGGCCTGCGGTTCGACGTCGCCGCCGACTGCTTCCGCCGCGAACCCTCGCGCCATCTCGATCGCCTGCAGTCGTTCCGGATGCGCGAATATGTCTGCATCGGCAGCCCGGACGATGTTGCCGCCTTCCGCGAGCGCTGGATGGTGCGCGCGCAAGGCATCGCCCGCGATCTCGGGCTGACTTTCCGCGTCGATCACGCCAGCGACCCCTTCTTCGGTCGCGTTGGCCAGATGAAGGCCGTAAGCCAGAAGCAGCAATCGCTGAAATTCGAACTGCTGGTGCCGCTGCGTTCCGAGGAGCAGCCGACCGCCTGCATGAGCTTCAACTATCACCGCGATCATTTCGGCACCACCTGGGGCATCACGGATATCGGCGGCGAGCCGGCCCATACCGGCTGCGTCGCCTTCGGCATGGACCGACTCGCGGTCGCCATGTTCCACACCCACGGCACCGATCTGAAACAATGGCCGGCCAGGGTCCGCGATGCGCTAGAGCTCCCGGCGCCCGTCACCGCCGACGCCCATGTCGAGGGATGGCGTTGAGACCTAATCGGTGGAGACCGTCCTGACGTGACGCAGCTCAGGCCCATGATCCGCTGTCGCGAGATCGGCCCTTCCGACTTGGAAGCGATCGCCGATCTGCTGACGCGTGGATTCGTGGGCCGCGCACGCGGTTACTGGACGGCCGGTTTGCGCCGACAAGCGATGCGCAATGTGCCGGAGGGGTTTCCACGCTTCGGCTACATGCTCGACCATGAGGGCAGGCCGGTCGGCGTGCTCCTCCTGATCTACACGACCCGCGACGAGGCGGACGAGAGCGCGCTATGTTGCAATCTGTCGAGCTGGTACGTGGAACCTGCGTTCCGCAATTACGCACCTATGCTGACCAAGATCGCGCAACGGCACAAGGACGTCACCTATATCAACATTAGCCCGGCGAGTTGGACCTGGCGCATCATCGAAGCTCAGGGTTTTCAGGCCTATTGCAGCGGGTTGTTCATCTCGTTTCCGGCGCTGTCACGGCCGGGCAATGGCATGGGCTTGGAGATCGTTCCTGAAGAGGCCCGCACGATTGAGGGGCTATCGGCCACCGAGGTCGCATTATTGGCCCGGCACGCAGCTTATGGCTGCCTGAGCCTCGTCTGCCGCGCGCCCGACGGCCGCGTCTTTCCATTCATCCTGCAGCCGATGCGCCTTCGCCGCGGCGGGATCGCTCCCCCCGTGATGCAGCTGATCTATTGCCGCGACGTCGCCGAGTACGTCGCCTGCGCCGGCGTCATTGGCCGGTTTCTGCTCAAGCGCGGCAAGATCTCCGTCGCCCTCGACGCCAACGGCCCCGTGGAGGGCCTGCTCGGTCTCTACACCGAAGCGCGCGGGCGCAAATATTTCAAGGGCCCGCACTGTCCGCGACTCGCCGATCTCGCCGATACGGAGCTCGTGATTTACGGGCCGTAGTTGCGCACTCACGCCATTCCGGGCAACGGGGAGAGGCGCCCGCAATGACAGGCGCAGCCTTTCACGCCGCAAGCCGCACCGCATGGGCAAAATCCCAGTACAGCTTTCGCGCGCGCATGTAGAATGGCCCCGCCTTCAGCGCGCGGTCGTCGATCCGGATCACCGGCGCGACCTTGGCGAAATTGCCGGTTGAGAAAATTTCGTCCGCGTCGGCAAAATCGCCGTAGCGCAGCGTCGCCTCGATTACTGTGACGCCGTCGCCACGCAAGAGCTCGATCACCCTCTGCCGCGTGATGCCGTTCAAAAAGGTGCCGTTTGGCACCGGCGTATAGACAACACCATCTTTGGCCATGAACACGTTGGCGTTGCCGAACTCAGCCACGTTGCCAAGCGCGTCGAGCATCAGGCAGTTGTTGAACCCGCGCGATGCAGCGTCGCGCAACGCTCGCGAATTGTTCGGGTAGAGGCATGCGGCTTTGGCGTCGACGGGCGCGCATTCCATGGTCGGCCTGCGGAATGGCGACAAGGTAATTGCGTTCCCTGTCGGCTTGGGCATTGGCGCCTCGTAGATGGAAAGGCCCCAGTTGGTCGTTTCCGGATCGAACAGAACGCCGCCGCCGGAGCCGTGCTGCGGCCAATACATCGGGCGGATATAGAGTTCGGCGTTCGGCACAAAACGAGCTATGCCCTCGCGCGACAGCGTAAGCCAGGTGTCGACATCGACAAGCGGTTTCAAACCGAAATTGAGCGCCGACTGGTTCACCCGCGCGCAGTGCCGGTCGAGATCCGGCGCTACACCCTCGAAGGCACGCGCACCGTCGAAAATGGTCGACCCGAGCCACAGGCCATGCGTGCGTGGACCCATGATCGGGACATTGCCTTCATGCCATTTGCCTTCGAAGAAGGTCCAAGTCGGGGAATAGCTGACGGGCTTGCTGTCCGGTGGCATGGTGGCCTCGCTGAAGAGCGACTGCGCGCTGCACAATGAGGCGCCACATTGTCGCAAGAGGCTTAAGGAATCCCTTGCCTCTTTCGCGACAATGGTGCTCGACTCATATCTGCTCGACCAGAATACCCGCCTTGGTTAACCGGTGCTGCCATGCCGCTTGATCCGCTCGCCCAACGTCTGCTCACCATGATGGCCGCAGCTTCTTCCGCGGACCGACAACGACCGACCCCCGATCAGCGTCGGCAAGCGCTCGCCAAGCTGATGCAGTTCGCGCGCTCCGATACCGCCGACGTCACGCGTGCAGACGCCGTGTTGCCGGGACCGGCCGGAGATGTCGGCTACCGTCTCTATGCCCCGCAGGGGACGCAACCCGGCACGGCGTCGCCCGGCTTTGTCTTCTTTCACGGCGGGGGCATGGTCGCCGGCAGCATCGATACGCATGACCGCATTGCGGCGGCACTGGCGCAGGCGAGCGGCTGCCGGCTGATCTCCGTGGAGTACCGGCTCGCTCCCGAACACAAATTTCCCGCCGCGGTCGAGGATGCGATCGCTGCAACGCAATTCGTTCTCTCAAATGCCGTCAGCCTCGGCATCGACCAGGCGCGAGTCGTCGTCGGCGGCGATTCCGCCGGTGCGACGCTTGCCGCTGTCGTCTGCCAGCACGCCCTGCAGAATGCATGGCCCGATATTGCGGCACAGTGCCTGATCTGCCCTGTGCTCGATTTCGAGGAGACCTCACCGTCGCGACACGAATTTGCGGAAAATCATGTCATCGACCGCCTCCTCCTGGAGGCCGATCTGGCCGATTACCTACCCGACGGCGCAGATCTTGCCGATCCGCGCATCTCGCCGCTGCGCGCGCTACATGTCGCCCGCCTTCCGCCGGCGATCATCCATACCGCGGAGTACGATCCGATGCGAGACGAGGGCAACGCCTATGCGCGCAAATTGCTCGCCGCCGGCGTTTCGGTCGAGCACGTCTGCCACGAGGGCATGATCCATAATTTTCACGCCATGGGCGCTGTACTGCCACAGGGCCGCCTCGTGCTCTCGCAGATCGGCGAACAGATCCGCCGCGCACTGGGGTGAAGCGCAAGGCGCCCGCCGAGCCCTCTTGCGTCATTTTGGCGCAAGCCGACAAGACGTAGGCAATTTGATTCAGGTTTTATCAAACAGTCTCTGCAATTCGTTAGGGTTATTTCGTCGATGTTTGCGCGAATTATTGCTCCGTTCATCCCTCCTCTCTAACAAAACAGCTGGCGCCAACGCATCTCTCGAAGAAAAAGCGGAGCGCCGAGTGGAGGTCGATGGATGCGCAACGAGACCCTTGCTATTCACGCTGGCTACGATCCCGACCCGGCCACCAAAGCGGTCGCCGTACCGATCTATCAGACTGCCTCCTATGCCTTCGACAGCGCCGATCACGGCGCGGCGCTCTTCAACCTGGAAGCCGAAGGCTTTCGCTACAGCCGCATCGCCAATCCCACGACTGCCGTGCTCGAGAAGCGTATCGCCGAGCTTGAGGGCGGCGTCGGCGCGCTGGCCGTTGCGACCGGACAGGCAGCGTTGCATTTTTCCCTTGTCAATCTCGCCGATGGCGGCGGCAACATCGTCTCCGTACCTCAGCTCTACGGCACGACGCACACGCTGCTGTCGCACATCCTGCCGCGCCAGGGCATTGCCGGACGCTTTGCCCAAAGCGACCACGCGGATGCGATCGAGAAGCTGATCGACGACGATACCAAGGCCGTCTTTGCCGAGAGCATCGGCAATCCTGCCGGTAATATCTGCGACATCGAAGCGCTGGCAAAAGTCGCGCACCGCCGTGGTGTACCGCTGATCGTCGACAACACGGTCGCGACCCCGATCCTGCTCAAGCCGTTCGACTACGGCGCCGATATCGTCGTGCACTCGCTGACGAAATTTCTTGGCGGTCATGGTACCACGCTGGGCGGCGCCATCGTCGATTCCGGCCGCTTTGCCTGGAAGGATCAGCCGCGCCGCTTCGCCGCCTTCAACCAGCCGGACGCCTCCTACCACGGCCTCGTCTATGCCGAACGCTTCGGCGCGAAGGCCTATATCGAGCGCGCTCGCAGCGTCTATCAGCGCACCATGGGATCCGTGCTGTCGCCCTTCAATGCCTTTCTGCTGCTGCAGGGTATCGAGACGGTGGCACTGCGCGTCGAGCGCCACGTCGAAAATGCGCGCAAGGTCGCGGAATTCCTGCGCAGCGATCCGCGCGTCGCCTGGGTCAATTATGCCGGCTTTCCAGACAGCCCCTATTACCCGCTGGCGCAGAAATACCTTAACGGCAACGCTTCCTCGCTCTTCACCTTCGGCATCAAAGGCGGTCTGGAAGCGGGCAAGGCTTTCTACGATTCGCTGAAGCTGATCACGCGTCTCGTCAACATCGGCGACGCCAAGTCGCTGGCCTGCCATCCGGCCTCGACCACGCACCGGCAGATGTCGCGCGAACAGCAACGCATTGCCGGCGTGCTGCCGGAGACCATCCGGCTCTCCATCGGCATCGAGCACATCGCCGACATCATCGAGGATCTTGATCAGGCCCTGGCAAAGGCGTGCCCCCGGCAGGGCCGGCTCGAGGCCGCCGAGTAGCCGGGCCCCCGCCATGGTGCTCTTGTTCGATAACAATCGCGCAATCGACAGTCCGTCGCTGGCGCCCGGGCAGGACGAGGTGATCGGCGGCACGCCGCTCGAGTTGACCATCGGCCTCGTCAACAATATGCCCGACAGCGCTCTCAAGGCGACCGAGCGCCAGTTCATGCGGCTGTTGAGCGGCGCCGCCAGGAATGTGCGCATCCGCTTCCATTGCTTTGCACTGCCCTCGGTCGCCCGTTCGCCGGCTGCGCAGGCCCATATCGACCAACAATACAGCGATATCGCCGCGCTTGACCGGCTCAATATCGACGCTCTGATCGTCACCGGGGCCGAGCCGAACGCCGCATCACTGTCACAGGAGCCGTTCTGGCGCGACCTCGCCGGACTCATCGACTGGGCCAAGACCCATACGCGTTCGACGATCTGGTCTTGCCTTGCCGCGCACGCGGCCGTGCTGCATCTCGATGGCATCGAGCGGCAGCGCCTTGGCGCAAAATGCTCCGGCGTCTTTGGTTGCGCCAGGGTTCAGGACGATGGACTGACCCGCGGCCTGCGCTCACCGCTCAAGATATCGCATTCGCGTCTCAATGAAGTGCGTGAAGACGACCTCACCGGCCGCGGCTACCAGGTGTTGACCCGCTCGGAGGCCGCCGGCGTCGATATCTTCATCAAGCAATATCAGAGCCGATTCGTCTTCTTCCAGGGCCATCCCGAATATGATGCGCTGACGCTGCAACGTGAATATATGCGCGATCTCGCCCGCTTTCTCGCCGGCGAGCGCGAGGACTATCCGGCGGTCCCCGCAAACTATTTCGACGCCACGACCGAAGCGAGGCTCGCGAGCTTTGAGAAACGCGCGAAAGTTCGGCGCGAGCCGACGCTGGCCGCTGAGTTGCCCGGCCTGACGCTGCGCGGTGATCTCGCCGCAGGCGTGGCCGCGAGCGTGATCTTCAAAAACTGGCTCGGCTTTCTGGCCAAACCGGCGGACTGACGCTGGCTGAACCAGGCGGCCGGCCCGGTTCCCATTCGGCGCTCGCGCGTCATGCTGGCAGCGGTGCGAAAACGCCGCTAGAGTGGCGGCGACGCGAATCCGCTTCGCGCGCCAGACATTACCCAAGCCTGCAATCGCGTGTCCGAGACTGCCCTCCATACCGTTCTGAACTCCGTGTTCGGCCTGACAGGCTTCCGCGGCGCGCAGGAAGAGATCATTCGGCACGTTGTTGGCGGCGGCAATTGCCTGGTGCTGATGCCGACCGGCGGCGGCAAGTCCTTATGTTACCAACTGCCGTCGCTGTTACGTCAAGGCTGCGGCATCGTGGTCTCCCCCCTGATCGCGCTGATGCGGGATCAGGTCGCGGGGCTGCTGGAGGCCGGGGTCAACGCCGCGGTACTAAACTCGACACTCTCCTATCAGGAGGCATCCGAAGTCGAACGGCGGCTGATCGCCGGCGACCTCGACCTGCTTTATGTCGCGCCGGAACGGCTCCTGACCCCGCGATGCCTGTCGTTGCTGGAACAGGCACGCATCGCGCTGTTTGCCATCGACGAGGCGCATTGCGTCTCGCAATGGGGGCACGATTTTCGCCCCGAATATATCGGGCTCTCCGTGCTCGCGGAGCGCTTTCCCGATGTGCCGCGTATCGCGCTGACGGCCACTGCCGATGAGCTGACCCGAAAGGAGATCACCGAGCGTCTCGCACTTGCCGATGCGCCGCAGTTCATATCGAGCTTCGACCGGCCCAACATCCGCTACGAGATCGTCGACAAGAAGAACGCGGTGATGCAGCTGAAAAGCTTCATTGCCGAGCGGCATCGAGGCGAAGCCGGAGTGGTCTATTGCTTGAGCCGTGCCAGGGTGGTGGAAGTTGCCCAAGCCCTGCAAGAGGCCGGCATTGCCGCCCTGCCCTACCATGCAGGACTGGACGCGAACCTGCGCGCCCGTCACCAAGACCGCTTCATCAACGAGGACGGCATAGTCATCGTCGCCACGATCGCCTTCGGGATGGGCATCGACAAGCCCGATGTGCGCTTTGTCGCGCACCTCGATCTGCCGAAGAGCATCGAGGCCTATTACCAGGAGACCGGGCGCGCCGGGCGCGACGGCAAACCGTCCACGGCCTGGATGGCCTACGGCCTCTCCGATATCGTGCAGCAGCGGCGCATGATCGACGAATCCGAAGCCTCGGACGCCTACAAGCGCGTCTCGGTCCAGAAGCTCGAGGCGCTGGTGGCGCTCGCGGAAAGCGCGAACTGTCGGCGCACGCGCCTGCTGGCCTATTTCAGCGAAACGTTTCCGCGCGAAAGCTGCGGCAATTGCGACAACTGCCTGACACCGCCGCGGCAGCGCGACGGCAAGATCCTCGCGCAGAAGCTATTGTCCTGCGTCTACCGCACCGGACAGCGCTTTGGCGCCATGCACCTGATCGATATTCTGATGGGACGCCAGACCGAGCGGGTCAAACAATTCGAACATGACAGGCTGAGCGTGTTTGGGATTGGCCGCGAACTCAACGAGAAGCAGTGGCGCGTGGTACTGCGGCAACTCGTGGCCATGGGCCATCTGCGTGCCGATCACGAAGCCTATGGCGCGCTGAAATTGACGGAAACCGCGCGCGGCGTTCTGCGCGGCGAGATCGAGATCTGGCTGCGCGAGGAACAGGAGGGCGCACGCAGCCGCGCGACCCGCGCCAAGTCACGACGGGGCGAGCCCGCACCCGGACTCGGCAGCCCGGGCAAGACCGATCCGGCACTGCATGCCGCGCTCAGGATCTGGCGGTCGGAGACCGCGCGCAAGCGTGGCGTACCGGCCTACGTCGTGCTGCACGATTCCGCGCTCGACGGCATCGCCGCCGCACGCCCTACGACTCTCGCGACATTGCGCGGCATCGCCGGCATCGGCGACAAGAAGCTCGAACATTATGGCGCCGAGCTGATCGCGCTGGTCGCGACGCACGGCGCCAATGCCTGATGCACTCGTCCGCCGACTCGGACTATCTCGCCCGCGAGCGAGGAGGAGAAGAAGCTTTACCCGTTCCGGAACGCGTACGCATAGCCATTGATTGCCGGCGCGCCGCCGAGATGGGCATAGAGCACTTTTGATCCAGCGGGGAAGTACCCCTTCTGCACGAGATCGATCATGCCCTGCATGGATTTGCCCTCGTAGACGGGATCGGTGATCATGCCCTCGAGCCGTGCGGAAAGACGAATGGCGTCCTTGGTTGCATCCGAGGGAATGCCGTACGCCGGATAGGCATAATCCTCGATCAGCACCACATCGTCATCCTCGATCTCGCGGTCGAGTTCGACCAGGCGCGCGGTGTTGTGCGCGATGTCGAGGACCTGCGCCTTGGTCTGGCGAGGGGTGAAGGAGGCGTCGATGCCGATCACCTTGCGCTGCCTGCCGTCCTTGGCAAAGCCGACCACCATGCCGGCATGAGTCGAGCCGGTGAC
>JBLMWS010000297.1:0-3279 GCA_050257355.1 Gemmatimonas sp. | reverse complement strand
CGACCATCGACCGGAAGGTCTGCCGCTCGGCCTCAAACAACGGTTGCAGCTCGCGGTGGCCGTGCTGCACGAGCCGCCGCTTCTCATTCTCGATGAACCGACCTCGGGAGTTGATCCGATCGCGCGCGACGCCTTCTGGAGAACTCTGATCGATCTGTCGCGCGACGAGGGAGTGACGATTTTCCTGTCAACGCATTTCGCCAACGAAGCAGAGCGCTGCGACCGCATCTCGCTGATGCATGCGGGAAAAGTGTTGGCGGTCGGCACGCCACAAGAGCTCGTGAAAGCCCGCGGCAGCAACTCGATCGAGGATGCTTTTGTCGGCTACCTGGCCGACGCCGCCGGCATCGACCGCTCCAAAAAGGCGGCGTCCCCGGCGCCGGGACCCACGTCGGCGGAGGCCAAAGCGCCCGCGCCAGCGCGCGCCTTCAATCCCGGCCGGCTCTGGGCCTATGCCCGGCGCGAGACGCTCGAACTCCTGCGCGACCCCATTCGCCTGGCCTTCGCGGTGCTGGGCCCGATCCTCCTGATGCTGGCATTCGGCTACGGCATCTCCTTCGACATTGAAAACCTGCAGATGGCAGCGTTCGATCAGGACAACACGCCACAGAGCCGACAGCTCCTCGACGGGTTCGACGGCTCCCGCTACTTCTCGGTTCAAACGCCGATCCGGTCTGCCCAGGAAGCCGACCAGCGCTTGCGCAGCGGCAACACCCAGATCGTGATCGAGGTGCCCGCGGGCTTCGGGCGCGACCTGCTGAGCGGCCGCCAGCCCGAAGTGGACGCCCGCATCGACGGGGCCATGACGTTCCGCGGCCAAACCGCAACGAATTACGTCAACGGCGTCATCCGCAAGGAAGGTGACGAACTCACCTCCAGGCGCGCCGCCAACAGCATGGCCTGGAGCGACGATGATATCGAATTGCGCTTCCGCTACAATCAGGCGTTCCTCAGCGTCAACGCCATGGTGCCTGGCGTCCTGATGCTGCTGTTATGCCTGATCCCCGCCATCATGTCCGCGATCGCCGTGGTGCGTGAAAAAGAGACGGGATCGATCGCGAACTTCCGCTCGACGCCGATCACGCGGCTCGAGTTCCTGCTCGGCAAGCAGCTTCCCTACGTCGCCATTTCACTGGCCAGTTTCGCCACCCTGATGCTGCTCGCGGTGTTCGTCTTCCGCGTGCCGCCGAAAGGACCGTTCCTGGTCCTGCTGCTGAGCACCGTGATCTACGTGGTCGCGACCACCGGGTTCGGGCAGCTCGTCTCATCGTTCACTCAGACGCAGGTCGCGGCCGTGTTCGCCACCGCAATCCTCTCGATGGTGCCGGCCATCAATCTTTCCGGACTGCTCGCCCCGATATCGTCGCTGTCGGGAACGGCGAAGCTGATGGGCCTCACATTCCCATCCGCCTGGTACCAGCCGGTCACGGTCGGCGTCTTCGCCAAGGATCTCGGGATGGCTGCCCTGTGGCCCAATATCGCCGCGATTACCGCGATCGCGGCGGCGTTCTTGCTGCTCTCGCTCGTGTTTCTTCGCAAGCAGGAGGCATGACATGGCCGCGACTTCCGACAAGCCTGCATCGCCCTTGGTCAAGGCCGAGCCGTTGACGTTTCTGGATCATGTCGTCAACACCATCAAGCTCGTCGTGAAGGAGCTGAGGAGCATTCGCGCCGATCCGACCATGCTCGTGCTCGTGGCCTACGCGTTCAGCATTTCGGTGAACACCGTTGCGACCGGCGCGGTAACCGACGCCACCAATATGTCGGTCGGGATCGTGGACGAGGATGGCTCTTCGCTGTCGCGCCAGATCGCCGAGGCGCTGCTCCCGCCGACTTTTCAGCCGGCGGTTCAGATTCGCGCCAGCGACATCGATGCGAAGATGGATCATGGCGATTTGCTCTTCGTCGTGGAGATTCCTCCGAATTTCGAGGCCGATCTTCGCGCCCAGCGCAAGACGTCGCTGCAGATCAACATCGATGCGACAGTGGTTGCGCAGGCCGGCAACGGTGCAAACTATCTCAAAACCGCGATCAGCAACGAAATCCGGAGCTTTCTGAGCGGGCGTCCAGGCGCCAAGGCCGCGCCGATCAACCTCGTCGTGCGCTCCGATTTCAACCCCAATCTCATCACCGCGTGGTTTTCGGCGATGACCCAGGTGATCAACCAGATCACGCTGCTCACGGTTATTCTCACCGGAGCCGCCCTCATTCGCGAACGTGAGCAGGGGACGGTAGAGCATCTCCTCGTCATGCCCGTGGCCCCGGCGGAGATCATGCTCGCCAAGATGTTTGCCAATGGCCTCGTCATCCTGATCGCGGCGATGCTGTCGCTGCAGTTCGTCGTCCACTGGTGGATCGGCTCGCCGATTGCGGGATCGCGGCTGTTGTTTCTGCTCGGCGCGGCGGAATACGCCCTGGTCGTCGCGGCGCTTGGCATTTTGCTCGGCACGCTCGCGACCACCATGGGGCAGTTCGGCCTGCTTGCCATGCCGGTTCTGATGGTCACGCAACTGTTGTCGGGCAGCAGCACGCCCATGGAGAGCATGCCAGTCTGGTTGCAATATCTCATTCAGACCATCAGCCCGACGCCGCATTTCGTCGCATTCGGGCAGGCAGTGCTGTTTCGCGGAGCCGATCTCTCGCTCGTCTGGCAGCCGCTAGTTGCGATGCTCCTGATCGGCAGCGTCTATTTCGTATTTGCCTTGAGCCGGTTCCGACGGGTCATTTTCGGAAGCTGATTGGGTTTTGACGAGCGGTCAGGCGAAGGACGGACTCGGTGTCGAACGGACTGGGCATTGGCTCAAGGAGGGTAATGATGGCAGAGCAACGGACCGCGATCGAAGCACCGGTTAAGATGAAGCGGAAGCCGTACGAGAAGGCGCTGCGCAAGCTTCAGGTCGAACTTTGTTATCTTCAGGACTGGGTCAAGCTCAAGGGGCTGCGCGTCATCATCGTGTTCGAAGGACGCGATGCTGCGGGCAAGGGCGGCGTCATCAAGGCCATCAGGGAGCGCGTCAGCCCGCGGGTGTTTCGCGTCATCGCCCTGCCGGCGCCGTCGGACCGGGAGAAGACCCAACTCTATATGCAGCGTTACGTGGAGCACTTTCCTGCAGCCGGCGAAATCGTGATCTTCGACCGCAGTTGGTACAATCGCGCCGGCGTCGAGTACGTGATGGGCTTCTGCACGCGCGCGGAGCACGACCGCTTTCTGGCGCTCTGCCCGACAGCCGAGAAATACATGGTCGACGGCGGTATCATTCTGATCAAGTTGTGGCTCGA
>JBLMWS010000296.1:0-3103 GCA_050257355.1 Gemmatimonas sp. | reverse complement strand
GCGCCATGCTCACGCAGCGCAATCTCGCAGCGGCCAGTCTCGCTTATCTTTGCGAAGTCGATCCGTCGCTGCCGGGCGGCGCCATCCTGCATGCCGCGCCGATGAGTCACGGCTCCGGCCTTTACACCATGGCACATGTGTTGCGCTTCGGCGTGCAGGTGGTGCCGGAGAGCGGCGGCTTCGAAGCGGATGAAGTAATTGGCCTGATCAATGCCTGGCCGCGCACCTCGATGTTCGCGGCGCCCACCATGATCAAGCGGCTGGTCGAATGTTCGGCGGAGTGCCGGGTCGAGAATATCCGCACCATCGTCTGGGGCGGCGCGCCGATGTATGGGGGGGACGTGCTGGCCGCGCTCGACCGTTTCGGCCCGCGGCTCGCCCAAATCTACGGGCAGGGCGAGGCGCCGATGACCATCACCACATTGTCGAAGCAGGACATTGCCGCGCAGGATCATCCGCGCTGGCGCGAGCGGCTGGCGAGCGCCGGGTGCCCCTTTGCCGGCGTCGAGGTCAAGATCGCCGATTCGCGAGACGAGGCGATTGCTGCCGGGGAAGCGGGAGAAATTCTCTGCCGTGGCGACGTGGTGATGGCGGGCTATTGGCAAAACGAGGCGGCTACAGCGGCGAGCTTGCGCGGCGGCTGGCTACATACCGGCGACGTCGGCCTGCTGGACGAGGAAGGTTACCTGCACCTCAAAGACCGTTCCAAGGATGTCATCATCTCCGGCGGCTCCAACATCTATCCGCGCGAGGTGGAGGAGGTGCTGTTGATCCACCCGACCGTGCGAGAGGTCTCGGTCCTCGGCCGGCCGGATCGCGAATGGGGCGAGGTGGTGGTGGCTTATGTGGTCGGTGAGGCGTCCCCTGCGGAACTCGACGCGCTCTGCCTGACGCGTATTGCACGATTCAAACGGCCGAAGGATTATGTTTTTGTGGACGCCCTGCCGAAAAACAACTACGGCAAAATATTAAAGACGGAATTGCGCGCTCTCGACGCCGCGCGGAAATGACAAAGAGGATTCATGGCTGATATCGTGTTGGCGATTGGAACCTCGCATAGCCCGCTGCTCAACAGTCCGGCCGAGGATTATCCCAAGCACGCCGCCATCGACGCCTCCGGCCGCAAGCTTCTCGACAAGAATGGCAAGCCCTGCACCTATGGCGAATTGCTGGAGCAGGCCGACCCGTCGATCAAGCAGCAGATCGAGCCCAAGGTGCTCGAACAGCGCGCGGCGCGCTGTACCGAGAATATCGCGCGGCTGTCGCAGGAGCTAGTCGATGCCAGGCTCGACACGCTGATCGTGATCGGCGACGACCAGCACGAACAGTTCCTCGACGATAACATGCCGGCGATCCTGATCTATTGGGGCGACAAGATCGAGAATAACCCGCTGCGAATGGACGAGGACGCGCCGGTATTCTGGCGCAAGGCGCGCTCGCAATATCACGAAGTCGGGCAATCGCGCGACTATCCGGTCGACGCTAAACTCGCCTTGCATCTGATCGAGCAGTTGATCATAGGAGGCTTCGACATCAGCCAGTCCAAGCGTCTCGGTCGGGAGCATGGCGAGGGCCACGCCTTCGGGTTCGTGCATCGGCGCATGATGACCGACGCGCAGATCATTCCGATCGTGCCGGTGGCGCTCAACACGTATTTTCCGCCCAACCAGCCGCGGCCAAGCCGCTGCTATGAACTGGGCCAGGCGATCCGCGCGGCCGTCATGAGCGCCAAGGGCAGCGAGCGAGTCGGCATCCTGGCATCGGGCGGCTTAAGCCATTTCACCGTCGACGAAGAACTAGACCATAGCGTGCTCAACGCCTGCAAACGCAATGACGGCGAGGCGCTGTGCTCGATCCCGGCGTCGCGGCTCAATTCCGGCTCGTCCGAGATTCGCAACTGGATCGCGGTGGCGGGCGCCGCTGCGCATCTCAAGACCGCGTGGCAGGAATACATCCCGTGCTACCGCTCGGCAGCGGGCACCGGCTGCGGCATGGGTTTCGCGGTTTGGAAGTAGCGCATAGTCCCGAAAAGCAATAACCGGCTTGCGGACAGGATCGCGCGCAAGAAACTAGATGTGCCATGAACGAGATCGACCGCAAGACATCTGCTGCGCGTTGCCCGATCTGCGGCAAGGCGACGGAACCGGCCTTTAAGCCGTTCTGTTCCAAGCGCTGCGCCGACATTGATCTCAATCGCTGGCTCAGCGGTGTCTATGGGGTGCCGGTCAAAGAGGACGAAGATGAAGACGGCGCGCGCCCTGCCGACCGTGGTGCGGGGGAGAATTCATGAGCGCGCATGCCGATTGGCCTGACCGGCTGTTCGAAACGCTCAAGCGCGCCGGTGTTCGCCAAGTCGGCTATGTGCCCGATGCCGGCCAAGCCAGGCTGATCGACCGCTGCCGCGCCGACAGCCAAATCCGCGACGTGGCGCTCACCAGCGAGGAGGAGGGCGTGGCGTTGGCGGCCGGCGCCTGGCTCGGCGGTGAGCGCGCTGCACTGCTGATGCAATCGAGCGGGCTCGGCAATTGCGTCAACATGCTCTCGCTCGCGCGCACCTGCCGCTTTCCGCTGCTGATGCTGATCACCATGCGCGGCGAGTGGGAAGAGTTCAATCCCTGGCAGGTGCCGATGGGATCGATCGTCGAACCGGTACTCAAGCTGTGTGAGGCGCAGGTCTATCGCGTGACTACGCCGGACAAAGTCGCAGGCGCGGCCGAACGCGCCGTGCAGCGGGTGTTCGGCGACGAATGCATCGCGGCCGTGCTGCTGTCGCAGCAGCTGATCGGCAAGAAGGTATGGACTAAATGAACCAGGGCAGACTTGAGCGCCGCGCCGCCATGGCCATATTGCTCGCCGAGCGCGGCGAGGATCTGCTGGTCGTGCCCGGCCTCGGCTCGACCACCTGGGATCTGGCCGCGCTCGGCGACGACGACCGCAACTTCTACCTCTGGGGCGCCATGGGCGGTGCCGCCATGATCGGCCTCGGGCTGGCGCTGGCGCAGCCCGCGCGTCGCGTCGCAGTTATCACCGGCGACGGCGACATGCTGATGGGGCTGGGCTCGCTCGCCACCATCGGCGTTCAGCGGCCAGGCAATCTGGCGAT
>JBLMWS010000295.1:0-29977 GCA_050257355.1 Gemmatimonas sp. | reverse complement strand
TCATAGCAGTTCAGCCGCTCCTTGGTGCCGTCGTCGATATCGAGACAGGCCTGCAACCGCACCGCGACCGACTGCGGCTTTGCCGGCGCGCTCTTGCGCGGCTTGACCTGCACCAGCGGCTTGTCGCCGACCATGGGGGGTCGCGGAGCTGATTGGGCAAACGCGGCGGCCGAACAGAGAACCGCGACCAAGGCCAAAGTTACTCTCATGTCAGATGACTTTCGTTGCTATCGAAAAGGGCAGGACCGGGAACCCGGCGCGGAGCGCCTATAATCCCCTCCCCTTGGCCTTGCCAAGTTCGAAAGCGGTCACCCCGTCACAAAAAGCCGGAAAGCCGGATTCAGGCGGCGCCGACTGCCCGTCGCGGCCGGCTCAGCATCACCAGCGCGAGCGCCACGATCAGAAAGGCCGTGGCGACGAAACCGACGCCGTGGAGCAGCTCGCGCCCGTAAAGCGCGCCGCCCACGGCCGATCCCACGGCCTGGCCGATGTAGAGCACCGAGGTGTTGAGCGAGACCGAGGCCGCAGCAAACGGCGGCGCGGCTGCCACCAGCCTCACCTGCTGCATCGAATTGGTGGAGGCGAAGCCCAGGCCCCAGAGGGCAACGGAGCAGGCCATCAGGGCGTAATTGCCGGCGAATAGCGCCCATCCGGCAACTCCCGCCAACACCAGGGAGGTCGACAGCACCGAGGTGTTGTAGGCTCCCCAATTGTCCACGACACGGGTGGCGATCATGATGCCGACAAAGCCGCCGATGCCGTAGAGCGCAAAAACCATGCTGATCGCGTCCGCCCCGACACCGGTCAGCTTCGACAACAGCGGGCCCAAAAACGTGAATACCACGAACTGGCCCGACATCTGCAGCATCGTGATCAGGAGCAACAGCACGACCGTCCAGTTGCCGGCGAGTTCGGCCCAGGTCTTCAAATCCACCGGCACGCCCTTCAGTCCGCGCGGCAGCCGCCATGCCACCAGCGCGAAGCTCACCATCCCGAAGGCACCGACCGCGCCATAGGCGGTGCGCCAGCCATAGCGACTGGCGATGAAAGTGATGAGCGGCAGGCCGACGGCCGCGGCCAGCGACCAGCCGAGAAAGACATAGGCGATGGTGCTCCCGCGCCTTTCGGCCGAAACGATCAGCGCGGCTGTGCCGGCCGCCTGTGGCGTGTAGAGCGCGCCGATCGCCAGCATGACCAGACGGATCGCGAGCAGGCTCGCATAGCCGGGCGCCAGAGCGGAGGCGATGTTGGTGCAAGCCATGACGGCGAGCGTCGTCGCGAGCAGGGTTCGACGCTCGAACCGGCTGGTCAGCCAGGCCGTCAGCGGCGAGCCGATGCAGAGCACCGCCGCCCCGAAGGTGATGAGGAGCCCTGCGGTGCGGATGCTCACGTCGAGACCGTGAGCCAATTCGGCAAGCATCCCGGCCGGTGCCAAGACCGAGCAGCCGGTGAGGATGTTGCCGAGCATCAAGGAAGTGGGAGCAAAACGGCGAGTCACGCGCCTCTCATAGCAGATAATTCAATGCAATTGCATGAAACATTCTCATGCAACGGATGCATTGCGCGAGGACGAAGCGCGGGACCCC
Organism: Gemmatimonas sp.; assembly: GCA_050257355.1. Taxonomy (GTDB): domain Bacteria; phylum Pseudomonadota; class Alphaproteobacteria; order Rhizobiales; family Xanthobacteraceae; genus Bradyrhizobium. The sequence goes on along the minus strand of JBLMWS010000295.1, from coordinate 28,391 downwards.
GATTGCAACCGCCGAACTGCCTGCTATATCGGCATTTTCCCGCTTACCTGCGCTCGTTCGCAGGAGTGAGCTTAAGGAGCTGACATGTCCGACCAGAAGCCGCCCGAGCACAAATCCGAGTCAGGGTTCCAATACAGCCTCAGCAATCTCAAGCCCGCCCAGCCGGCTGACGAGATCACCCTCACCTTCCCCGACGGCGCGAACCGCAAATTTCCCAAGGACACCACGGGACTTGATATCGCCAAGGGCATCTCGCCCTCGCTCGCCAAACGTACGGTCGCGATGGCGCTGGACGGCGATCTTGCCGATCTCAACGACCCGATCACGCGCGATGCGAAAATCGAGTTCGTCTCGCGCGAGGAGCCGCGCGCGCTCGAATTGATCCGGCACGACTGCGCGCATGTGCTGGCGGAAGCCGTGCAGTCGCTGTGGCCGGGCACGCAGGTGACCATCGGCCCGGTCATCGAGAACGGCTTCTACTACGACTTCTTCCGCAACGAGCCGTTCACGCCGGAGGATTTTGCCGCGATCGAAAAGAAGATGCGCGAGATCGTCGCGCGCGACAAACCGTTCACCAAGGAGGTTTGGAGCCGCGACAAGACGAAGCAGGTGTTTCGCGACAAGGGCGAGGCCTTCAAGGTCGAACTCGTCGACGCCATTCCGGGCGACGAGCCGATCAAGATCTACTTCCAGGGCGACTGGTTCGACCTCTGCCGCGGTCCGCATATGACCTCGACGGGCAAGATCGGCAACGCCTTCAAGCTGATGAAGGTGGCCGGTGCCTATTGGCGCGGCGATTCCAACAACCCGATGCTGACCCGCATCTATGGCACCGCCTTTGCGAAGCAGGAGGAGCTCGACGCTTATCTGAAACAGATCGAGGAAGCCGAGAAGCGCGACCACCGCAAGCTCGGGCGCGAGCTCGACCTCTTCCACTTCCAGGAGGAAGGCCCCGGTGTCGTGTTCTGGCACCCCAAGGGCTGGACCATCTTCCAGCAGCTGATCGCCTATATGCGGCGACGTCTGGCCGGCGACTACAACGAGGTCAACGCGCCGCAGATCCTCGACAAGTCGCTGTGGGAGACCTCCGGCCATTGGGATTGGTACCGCGAAAACATGTTCGCGGCGCAATCGGCCGGCGACGAGGCCGAGGACAAGCGCTGGTTTGCGCTCAAGCCGATGAACTGCCCGGGTCACGTGCAGATCTTCAAGCACGGCCTGAAGAGCTATCGCGACCTGCCCTTGCGGCTGGCCGAATTCGGCGTGGTGCATCGCTACGAGCCCTCAGGCGCCATGCATGGCCTGATGCGGGTGCGCGGCTTCACCCAGGACGATGCGCACATCTTCTGCACCGAGGACCAACTCGCGGAGGAGTGCCTCAAGATCAACGACCTGATCCTCTCGACATATGCCGATTTCGGCTTCGAGGGCGAACTGACGGTGAAACTGTCGACCCGGCCGGAGAAGCGGGTCGGCACCGACGCGATGTGGGATCACGCCGAGCGGGTGATGGCGACCGTGCTGTCGGAGATCGCAGCCCAGCGCAACAACATCAAGACCGAGATCAATCCCGGTGAAGGCGCCTTTTACGGGCCTAAATTCGAGTATGTGCTGCGCGATGCCATCGGGCGCGACTGGCAGTGCGGCACCACGCAGGTCGACTTCAACCTGCCGGAGCGGTTCGGCGCGTTCTATATCGACCATGACGGCGCCAAGAAGGTGCCGGTCATGGTGCACCGGGCCATCTGCGGCTCGATGGAGCGCTTCATCGGCATCCTGATCGAGCATTATGCCGGCAGCTTCCCGCTCTGGCTCGCGCCGATCCAGGCCGTGGTCACCACCATCACCTCCGAGGGCGACGATTACGCAAGGCGCGTGGTGGAAGCCGCGCGGCGCGCCGGCTTGCGGGTCGAGATCGACCTGCGCAACGAGAAGATCAACTACAAGGTCCGCGAACATTCGCTGGCGAAAATCCCGGCGCTGCTCGTGGTCGGCAAGAAGGAAGCCGAGACGCATTCGGTCTCCGTCCGCCGCCTGGGCAAGGAGGGGCAGACGGTGATGCCGACGGATGAAGCGATCGCCGCGTTGGTGGAGGAAGCCATCCCGCCGGATGTGCGGCGGGCGCGGCTACAAGCGGCGGCTGAATGAGACGATCATAATCGCTCTAAACTGCGCTTCCGCTCGCGGGAGCGCAGGCGTATTTGTGTCGCGCTTACTGACTGCCAAGGAAGAAACATCGTGCCCGATGCCATTGAACTCCTGAAAGCGCGCCGTTCGGTCAAGCCGCGCGAGATGGCCGGCCCCGGCCCCTCGCCTGCCGAGCTCGAAACCATTCTCACCATCGGCGCGCGCGTGCCGGACCATGGCAAACTCGCACCCTGGCGTTTCATCGTCTTCGAGGGTGATGCCCGCCTGCGCGCCGGCGAGGTCATCGCGAGCGTGTTTGCGAAAAAGAATCCGCAAGCGAGCGTCGCGGATATCGAGATCGAGAAGAAGCGCCTGACGGATGCGCCGCTGGTCATTGCCGTAGTCAGCCTGACGAAGCCGCATCCGAAAGTTCCGGCTTGGGAGCAGGAGCTTTCGGCCGGCGCGAGCGCGATGAACATTGTCACGGCCGCGACCGCACTGGGCTACGGCGCCTGCTGGCTGACGGGATGGTTCGCCTTCGACCGCGACGTGCTCGACGGGTTTGGCTTGAAGCCGGACGAGAAGATCGCCGGATTCATTCATATCGGCAAGGCGAGCAAGCCGAACGAAGAGCGTCCGCGCCCGGCGCTGTCGGAGATCGTGACGCGGTTTTGACGTCTCGTCGCAGCAACGAGCGCCGGCGGCTGTTTCACGCCGCCTTGACCGCCCGCGCACCGAACCGAAACAGGAGCTGCTCGACTTCGGCCGCCGGCTTGGCGCCGCTGAACAGAAAGCCTTGCACCTCGTTGCAGCCTTCGGCCCGCAACCAGTCGAGCTGGTCGACGGTCTCCACTCCTTCCGCGGTCGTGGTGATGTTGAGGCTGCGCCCCAGCCCCGAAATTGCGCGCACGATTGCAACGCAATCCGAGCGATCGGCAAGATCCTTCACGAAGGAACGGTCGATCTTGATTTTGTCGAACGGAAAGCTGCGCAGGTAGCTCAAGGACGAATAGCCCGTGCCGAAATCGTCCATCGAGATGGCGACGCCAAGCTGGCGCAGCTGGTGCAGGATCGCGAGATTGGCTTCGGTCTCCGCCAGGAACACCGACTCGGTGATTTCGAGCTCGAGCCGCTTCGGCGACAGTTCGGAGTTCGCCAGCGCCGAGATCACCACCTGGACCAGGTTGCGGCTGCGGAATTGCACCGGAGAAAGGTTCACCGCGACCTTCACCTCGGACGGCCATTTCACTGCCTCGTTGCAGGCTTCGCGAAGCACCCACTCGCCGATCGCGGTAATCAGCCCGATATCTTCGGCGACCGGGATGAACTCCGCCGGCGAGATCATGCCTTTCTCCGGATGGCGCCAGCGCAACAGCGACTCGAAGCCGGAGATCCGTCCCGTGGCGATGTCGAGCAGCGGCTGGTAGTGCAGTTCAAATTCGCCGTTGGCGAAGGCCCGCCGCAGGTCGAGCTCCATCTCGCGCCGCTTCTGCGCCTGGCGGTCCATCTCGCGCTCGAAGAAGCGGTGGACGCCGCGCCCGTCCTCCTTGGCGCGGTAGAGCGCCATGTCGGCGTTGCGCAGCAGTTCCTCGCCCGTGGTGCCGTCTCCCGGCGAAAGCGCGATCCCGATCGAGGCGCCGATCACGACTTCGTTGCCGTCGATCTCGTAGGGCGCACTCAACACGCCGATCAGGCGCGAAGCAAAATGGCTTGCCTCGTTCGGCGATAGGTCAGAGGCAAGGATCACCGCGAATTCGTCGCCGCCGAGCCGAGCCGCGAGGTTGTTGCCACGGACCTGCGAGCGCAGCCGGTCGGCAACCTGTTTGAGCAGGCGATCACCCATGGGGTGACCATAGGAATCGTTGACATTCTTGAACAGGTCGAGGTCGACGCACAGGACCGCCACGCGCTTGTTTGTCGCCTCGCTGCCTTCCAGGGCCTCCCTCAACCGCTCTTGATACAGTTCGCGGTTGGCGAGATTGGTCAGCCCGTCGTGATGGGCCATATAGGCGATGCGAGCTTCGGCCTTGCGTCGCTCGGTGATGTCGACGACGGCGACGAGGTAGGCGCTGCGCCCCTCGAGCGAGAGGCGTCGCCCGAAGGTGAGTACGCTGATCTCGCTGCCGTCGGCCTTGATGTGCCGCCAATGCCGTCCGGACTGGTAGTTCTCGCCGAGATTCTGCAGGGCCTCGCTGTGGCTCGCCCACTCGTCCTCCGGCCAGATGTCCCGGATCTTCATGCCGAGGAATTTTTCGCGCGCATAGCCGTAATGCTGCACGGCCGCGTCGTTGACATTCAGAAAGCCGGCGGTCTCCGGGTCGAACACCCACATCGGCATCGGGTTATTGTCGAACAGGAGGCGGAACGAAGCCTCGCGGCGCTTCAGCGGCGTAACATCGGAAATCGTCAGCGACAGGATGTCGCCGAAGGCGGTGACGCCGAGCCGCAAGTTTCGCTCGTCGCTGTCGATCTCGAACTGATCGCGCGCACCACCCACGACCGCTTCGCGCAGTCGCACGATGACGGCTTCCGAACAGAGCAGATGTCCGCCTTCGCTCAGCCGGTGCCACTGCAGGCCCTGTGGCGGCACTTTGAGCAGTTTGGCCGCGCCCTGATTGTGATGCACGATCTGGAAGTCGGCCGGGCTGCCGCCTGCGTCGCGAATGGTCGACAGCGAGATCACACCGTCTTCGGTGGTTGAGAAGATCGCGTCCAACAGATTGTACTGCGCACCGCGCTCGTTGACATAGGCGCCGACCAGCGTGCCGCCCCAACGCGAGAATGTCGGCAGCGCCAGCACGTCATAGGTGCGCACCATGCCGTCGCGCACACAATGGGCCGTGGCCTGATAGGGATGGCTGTTCTTCACGGCGTTGGCGGCGGCCTCGCTCAGGACCGTGGCGCAATCGGGCGGCAGCGCCTCCATCGGAATGTCCCAGCGCTCGTCGCCCAGCCATTTCTGCGCATAGCGACCGGTGCGCGACACCACAAACGCAGCGTCGTCGCCCTTGAGCAGCACGATGTGATCGGCGAGCCGTCCGAGACTGCCCAGCATCACGTCTTCGTAACGCGGAAGACCCTGGCCGAGCTTGACCGCCGCTTGCCATTTCCGCTGCAGGATCGGTACGTCCTCGAACATGTCGGTCGTGATCTTTGCGGACGACTTCTTGGCGGCACCCATAACATTCCCCACGCAGCGGCGTTCTGCCCCGCGCGGTATCCAATGCGGGCCGGCTTAATGGGATGTAAACAATGAACGGGCCGAGCGCCGGATAGGCGCTTATGACAGTTTTAAGTCGTCCGATGGTTAGTGCACGTTAGAAACTATGACAGCGGCGGGACCAAGTAATTGCGTGTCCTCGGCAATTTACTACAGCCGTGGCGCGAATCCCTGCTCACTTCTACGCTGGAGCGCAACGACGCCTCCGCCGAATGCGAGGCATACCCACGTTGCCCCGAACAAATCTGGGTCTTCAGGCTTATGCACGGCCGCCACTAGCGCGCACCTTACCGCGCGATCACCTCGACCTCGCCGTCGACGCCGTTCACGACATTGAAGGCGCGCTCGTAGACCTTGCCCTCGTTCTTGGCGATGGCCCGATATTCCCCTTCCGACAGCACCACGCGCGGGAAGGCGCCGATGGATTCCTTGATCACGTCGCCGCCGGGCGTGATCACCGACCAGGCGGTGTTGGCGAGCGCCTCGCCGCCCTTGTCGGTGACGAGTTTCAGCGTGATCACGGCGGCACGGTGGCTCACCGTCACATCCATCAATTTGCCGGCCTGGACGCGGATATCGGAGCGCACCACGGAATTGGCATCGCCATAATTGGACACGATGTAATAGGTGCCTTCCGGCAGCAGCACGACATCCCCGGCGGCGACGCTGGGCACCAGCGGCGGGCGGTCCCCGCCTTCAAACTGGCTGCCCTTGTAGATCGCAAAGGAAATCTGGTTCTGCGGAATCTTGCTGGTGCCGACGCGGCCTTCCAGCCGCAAGCCCCCGGCGGGAAGCACGAACATCTCGCGATCGGTCTCGGCCTTTAGCGACACCGTGCGGACCTCGCTGACGAGCCCCAACGCCACGTCCACTACATAATTGCCCGGCGGCAGCACGATGCTGGGCGTGGCCGCACGATCCTCGCGGATCATCTTGAACGTGCCGTTCTCGTCCGGCCGGCTGGCGAATACACGCCAGACCAGCCCGCCATTGATCACCGGCAGATCCTTGCCGTAGCGCGCCGAGAGCGACAGCACCGCCTGCCCCGGCGCCACGCTCGGCGGCATCGGCTGCGGCGGGACGGAGGTGAGCGAGGGTTGCGTGAGCGAAGGCTGGACGAGCGTCGGCTGGGCCAGCACCGGAGGCAGACTTGGGCCGGCGCCAGGGCCGCTGGGGGGCGCCAGGCTGACCGCCGCGCCCGGATCTGGAACTGAGGCCGGGGGCACGGGCGGGGGCCGGTCACCGAACCATTGTGCGGTCGCCGGGGCAATCGCGAAGGCCATGAGAAGCGCGGCCAGCATAAAACGCGGCCACAGCCCATTGCCGCGCCGCGAATCGTTACGACCGTCGCTCCCCCATCTCATGAAAGCTGCTTTTCACCGAAAACGCGGCAAATTCAAGCCGGAAACCACCGGGCCATCAGCACGGAGGAACCCATCGGACGCAGCAATGTTGTTGTCGCGATCCAGTCACAAATCCCGCCTACCCACCCCGAACGCGGCATAAACCATGCTTCCGGCAGATTCTGGCGGGGCACAAATGTCGCGCCTAGTCTAGTGAGAGGCAATCCCGCAAGCGGGCGGGAAGGCTTCCGGGAGAGGCTCTCGTGTTGGACATTCTGATCGGACGCGGAAAGGACGAAACCGAGGACGTCGAGAAGGTCGGGCTTGGCACGATTCGGCGTCCGGTGATTGGGCTTGCGCTCGGGGGCGGCGCGGCCCGCGGTTTCGCCCATATCGGCGTGCTCCGGGTGCTGCTCGCCCATGGCATCGTCCCGAATGTCGTGGTCGGCACCTCGATCGGCGCGGTGGTCGGCGGAGCCTACGCGGCCGGTCATCTCGACACGCTGGAGGAATGGGCGCGCAGCCTGCAGGTGCGAAACATCCTGGGCTATCTCGACATTCGTCTCAACGGCTCAGGCCTGATCGGCGGCGAGAAGCTCGCGGCCCGGCTCGAAGCCTCCATCGGCAACACCTTGATCGAAGACCTGCCGCTGAAATACGCCAGCGTCGCCACCGAGGTGCGGACCGGGCATGAGATCTGGCTGACCCATGGCCGCGTGGTGGATGCGATGCGCGCATCCTACGCGCTACCGGGTATCTTCGCACCGGTGCTGATCGGCGACCGCTGGCTAGTCGATGGCGCGCTGGTCAATCCGGTCCCGGTCTCCGCGGCGCGCGCCCTCGGCGCGGAAATCGTCATTGCCGCGAACCTCTCTAGCGACGTGTTTACACACTCCACCACGATCTATTCGCACGGCGCCGCGGCCGAGGTGCCGGAGACCGTGATCGATCCCGCCGTGCCACCCAAGCGGTTTATCGGCCGCTTCTTCTCGCCGGAACGCACGATGAAACGTGAGTTTTTCGGCAGCCCCGGCCGGCCCGGCATCTCATCCATCATGGTGGATGCATTCAACATCATGCAGGATCGCATCACCCGCGCGCGGCTTGCCGGCGATCCGCCCGACCTCCTGATCACGCCGCGCGTCGGCCAGATCGGCTGGTTCGACTTCCATCGCGCCGCCGATTTGATCGACTTCGGCATGCGCGCCACCGAACGCGCACTGGATTCGATTCAGGAAGCCATCCCCGCACTCGCGCCCAAGACCGAATGAGCTGAGCGGACCTGCTGATCGCACGCGCAGCCGTGCTCGTTTCGGCTCGCTTTCCGGCGCGGGGTAATCGATCTCACGCGGTCTTGATATACGTCCGCAGCGCTTCCTGCTCGGTCTCGTATTCATGCACGCGCCATTTGACGACGTCGCCGATCGAAATCAGGCCGACGACGCGTTCGCCTTCGAGCACCGGCAGATGGCGGAACTTGCCGAGCGTCATCATTTCCATGATCGCCGCGACAGTATCGCTTGGCCGGCAACTGACGACCTTGCGCGTCATCACCGCGTCGACCGGCTCGTCCAGCGCGGCGGCGCCACGCTCGCCCAGCACGCGCACGATGTCGCGTTCGGAGAGGATGCCCTCGATTCGGCCCTGGCTCATGACCAGGACGGCACCGATCTTGCGCTCCCCGAGGAGCTTGATCGCTTCGGCAAGCTTGGCATCCAGCGGGACAGTCACGATTTGATGACCCTTGGTGTCGAGGATTGCACGTACTGTCATCGTTTTCTCCCTGAAGCCGATCGCGCCCTAAAATCGAGCGCGGTCTCTCTTGCTGAGTTTCAAACAACAGTAGGGCGCCCATTTTGTTCAGGCGCTTCGTCGCAGGTCCCGGATGCGGGACCACTTTGATTGCAGGCCCTCAAGTGCAGGCGCGCTTTTCGTCAGGCGTCCGTCTTGATGCGGGCGCGCGGCGTTCTGCCGCTTGGCTTGAGCTAGTGATGATGGAGGAAATTGCCGGTCCCCGCAAGCTAGTACGCCGCACCTGCAGCATCGGGATTTGTGCGCGGCACCGGATCGAACAGCGAGAACAACAAAAGTCCGGCGAAGAAACCGCCGATATGCGCCTGCCAGGCGACGCTGGCACCATCCGCGCCAATCGCGATCGAGCCGATGCCGAAAATCAGGTTGACGCCGAACCACACCAGGAGAAACGCGAGTACGCGGGGATCGCGCAAGGCGCGCAACAGCGACAAGGCGGGCACTTTCGCGGCGACATCCGCATCGCCGCGGCTGAACGAGAGAAAGCTGCCGCGCACAAAGGCGAAGCGAATCGCCGCCGCCATCGCGCCTGAAACCGAGGCCGATGCGCCGATCATCGGCGCGACCGCGTGTTCATGGGTGATGAGATGGGCAAGCGCCCCCGCTACCGCCGTCACCGCCATGAACAGGAAGAAGCGCACCGCACCGAAGCGGCGCGCCAAGGCGCTGCCGAACGGCAGCAGCCATAGCACGTTGAAGCCGAGATGGGTGAGGTTGGCATGCAGCAGCGAATAGGTGACGAAGGTCCAGACCTTGGCGCCGGCGCCACCCGGGAACGTCAGGTCGACCAGGCTCGAATCGTAGCGCTTCGGAATGAAGCCGAACACCTCGATCGTCCAATCCTCCCATTCGACCGGGAGCAGCACGCGCAAATGGACTACCGCGAGCAGGAGAATATAGGCTGTCAGGGCCGGCGGCAGCGTCAGGATCGGTTCGCGTCGATGCGCCTGCGCCAGTTCCGGCGCATGATCCTGCGGAGGGTCGAAAGGGGATTCCAAGGGGATCTAGAACCTCGATTATATGCCAGCCGGTGACGGTGGGGCCCAGATAGGCGGCTTTGTCCCCCCTGCGCAAGAGCAACGGGGTGCCGAAAAAAATCAAAATCCCACCAGCGGGCCGCCGCAAAGGACATTGCATGCGCGCCGAGGTCCGCAAAAAGATTTCGCTGCCATTGCGTTCGATCGCCCGATCCACGACATTGACGGGGAAAATTGTACGCGAAACCATGATGCAGGACCCGAGATTCGATCCATTCGGTGAGCCGGTGGCGACGGCTGACAGCCAAGCATCCGGGAGCGGATCGCTCTGGCTGACGCGCACGGGTGCCGGCCTGTTCTGGATTCTGGTCATCATCATCGTGGCGGCCCGCGCCGTCTATTTCCAGCCGGGCATCTTCAACGGCCTCGATCGCGCCGTTGCCTTGGCGCAGGGCCTCTTCGCATCCCTCTGACCCGGACTACGCGAATCTGAAGACGCTCGGCGAGCGGCCATGTCCATTTGCGTGGCAGCTTCACGCTGCCGGATGCAATTTCTTTCTATCGCCGCCCTCCGAAAATATATTACTTACGAACCTCATTCAGCGCACGCTTTGTTCTGAAGAGGGTTTGTGCCGCTCGACGAGACAATTTCCAGGAAGCATCAGCAGGCTCAAGGCCGCTTGGGCTCCGCCATCAGTCGCGTCGGCTTCGCTTTCCGCAGCCTTGCGGCCACCCTGCCTGGTATCGCGCTCTGCCTTCTGATCACGCTGGCGTCCCTGGGCATCCAGCGCGTGGAAGAGCGTATTTTCGGCCACCCTTATGTCGAGGCGCTGGTGGTCGCGATCCTGCTCGGCATGGCCGTTCGATGGTTCTGGCGCCCCTCCGAGCGTTGGCGGATCGGGATTGCCTTCAGCGCCAAGCAGCTGCTCGAAATCGCCGTAACCCTGCTCGGCGCTTCGATCAGTTTCGCGGCCATCGCGGCCTCCGGCCCGCTGCTGCTCGCCGCCATCATCGGCACGGTGATCGTCGCGCTCGGGGTGAGCTTCGGTGTCAGCCGCGCGCTCGGCCTGCCTCCCAAGCTGTCCATCCTGATCGCCTGCGGCAATTCGATCTGCGGCAATTCGGCGATCGCGGCGGTGGCGCCGGTCATCGGAGCCCACGGCGACGACATCGCCTCCTCCATCTCCTTTACCGCCGTGCTCGGCGTTCTGATGGTGTTGGGCCTGCCGCTGCTCATTCCATTGCTGCAGCTCTCGGCGACGCAATACGGAATTCTCGCCGGCCTGACCGTCTATGCCGTACCCCAGGTGCTCGCCGCCACCGTGCCTGCCGGGGTCGTGAGCACCCAGATCGGGACGTTGGTGAAGCTCGTTCGCGTGCTCATGCTGGGACCGGTGGTGGTCGGTCTGTCGCTGATCGCCTCGCGGCGACGTAGCGGCGGCGCAGCCAGGGCCGAGGCGAAGGCGACAAGCGCGTTCAAGCTGGTGCCGTGGTTCATCATCGGCTTTCTCGTGCTCGCCGCGCTGCGCTCGCTGCAGATCGTACCGGATGCAGTGGTTGCGCCGGTGACTCAGACGGCGGCGTTACTGACGGTCGTCTCGATGGCAGCGCTCGGGCTCGGCGTCGATGTCCGCGTGCTCAGCAATGTGGGCGGCAAGGTAACGGCCGCCGTGACGCTGTCGCTGGTGCTGCTCCTTGCGATGAGCGTCCTGCTCATCCAGCTCTTCAAGTAAGAGCCCGCAACGATCTCAGGCAAAACAAAAAGGGCGGGCCCTGAGAAGACCCGCCCTGATGTGGTTGGCGATTTTTTTTGCGCGAGAGGTGCAATCCCCACCCCTCCCGCGCGCCCATCCAATCCGTTCGACGCCGCCTGTGTACCAACCCTGGCCGGCAACCTGGAGAGAAAGCGGCCAAGGACGAAAGCATCCCCACCTTAGCAGCGCCATCGCGCGCGCAAAGCATATGCTTAATTTAACCTTAACGACGTAAAGCCTTCGGGAAAACGGCGCGACAACCGCCCGCGGCATGGACGCTGCACAGTCGTTCCTGCACTAATGGTTAAGGGAAAGTAAGTGCGCGAACGCGGGACAGAACTGTCCCGTAAAACTCGTCGCACGGGGAGTATGCGTCATGAAGCACGCGTCCACTCGCGAATTTTTCGCCTATTGGGACGGCAAGCGCGGCACCGCGCGGGCACCCGACCGCAGCGACATCGAGCCGAATGCGGTGCGCGGCTTGCTCGGCGACATCTTCGTCCTCTCCTGCGAAGCGGATGCCGGCTATCCGTTTCGCGTCGCCGGCACCAGGGTCTGCGCGCTGTTCGGCCGCGACCTGAAGGACAACAGCTTCGCCGCGCTGTTTGCGCGCGAGAGCCGCCGCGAGATCGAAGACATCCTGAGCGTCGTGGCCGAGGAAATGCTGCCGAGCGTCGCCGGCCTGACCGCGATCGCCGCCGACGGCGCGCGCGCCCATCTCGAGCTCCTGCTTCTGCCCTTCAACACGCGTGCGCATGTTCCGATCAGCATGACCGGCCTGCTCGCCCCGTTCGAAACCAATCTCGGCCTGCTGGGCGAGTTCGAACTCACGTCGCACCGCTATCTGCACCAAGTGGAAAAAATCATTCCACGCGCGATCCGCAAACTCGCGATCGCCCGCGGCCTCATGGTGTACGAGGGACTGCGCTAAAGCGCGATGGGATCGGGTCGAATCGCCATCGCGCGTTTAGCTCTTTGATTGAGCATGGATTGAGCATGATCTCCGCGCAAACGCCTTGCGTTTGTCGCGAGGGAAAACCGCTGCACACTCTTCCGGATCATGCTTTAGCTCTTTAATCGCCGCGTCAGCATCGCAACGAAGCGGTCGGCGTCGATCTCGTCGTTGTAGACATGCGGCGCAACGCGCATCCGGCCAAGCCGCTCGGCGACGTAGACGCCATCGCTGGCGAGGCTATCGAGGAGTCCGGCGGGCAGCCCGCCCCTGACGCCGAGGCTCAGAATATGCGGTGCCCTGAATCCGCGATCCGGCGCGGAAAGGCCGAGGCCGCGCAGTTCCTGCGCGATACGGTCGGTCAGCATCGACAGCCGCTGCACCACCGCGGCCGGCCCCCATTCAGCCATCATCTCCATTCCGATCGAGGCCATCTCCATCGAAACGAAATGGTCGCGTTCGCCCATATCGAAGCGGCGCGCGTCCGCCACATAGCGAAGATCGGCGAGATAGATCGCGTTCTCCGCGCGCACGTCGCGGCGGCCGTAGGATGTCTGCTCGAGCGGAACACCCCCTTGATGGCGCTTGGCCACGTAGAGGAAGGCGCGACCATAGGGACCAAGCAGCCATTTGTAGGTCGGGAAGACCACGAAATCCGGATCCAGCCGTTTCACGTCGAGCGGCAGCACGCCGGCGCTGTGGGTCGCATCGACAACAAGAGCGGCGCCCTGCCGCTTCAACGCGGCCCGCACAGCATCGAGATCGATCACGCCCCCATCCGACCAATGTACCGAGGAAATCGAGGCGAGCCCGACCGGCGGCGCACCCGGCCGCTCGATGATGGCGAGGACCGCCGAGGTCCAATCGCCGTCGTCCGGCCGGTTGACCGTTTCGACGGTGTATCCTTGCGCAGCCGCCCGCACGCGCCATTCGAGCACCGGCGAGGCATGATCGTTTTCGAGCACGATCACGCGTGCGCCGCGCGCGATCGTTACGATCTTGGCCGCGGTCGCCACGCCGTAACTGACCGAAGAGATGAGCGCGACATCGGATGCATCGGCATAGATCAGCCGCGCTGCGGCGAGACGCGCCCGCTCATATTGCCCGCTCGCGAAATTCGGTTCGAGCGTCCAGGGCGTGGCCTTGCGCCCGATCGCGGCGCGACCGGCCTCCTGGGTTCGCAGCGGTAACGGGCTGTAGGAAGCCGCATTGAGATAACAGACATGGCGCGGCATTTCGAAGAGTTCGCGTTGGGAGGCTAGCATAGAAATTCCTTTGCTAGAGCGGAGAGTGCATTTAGACTGCGATACACGCACAGATTTAGCGGTGCGAATTGGCGCTACGATTTTTGCAGTTCATTATCATAGGCATTTGGGTGGCCTTCGCATCAATTGCGCGCGTCGAACATTCGTCGCGGAAAGGTCAAAATCCCCACTGATGGTGGGTTCCGGGATGATCGGACATAAAGAGTCGGAAGCGGACGGCGCGAGACGCTCCACCTTTGGACGCCGCAAGGTGGTGCCACGCGTAACCGTCGTCGACAGCAAGAAGCACAACCAGGCGTTTCTGCTGGAGACGCTGGGCGATCTCGGCTTCATTGCGAGCCCCTGCCCCGTCGAGCCGGCCGCCATCATGGAGACGGCTCCGGATCTCGTCGTGTTCGGAATCTCCAGCGGCGATGGCATCGAGATCAGTCAAATCTTACGGATTCTCGCCGACGCCGAATTTGCGGGCGCGGTGCTTACTATCGGCCCGGCCCATTCCGTTCTGGTCCGGGCGACCGGGCAGCTCTGCGGCGAGCTCGGCGTTGCCATGCTGCCGATGCTGCCGACGCCTTTCAGCGTCGAGGCGCTACGCGGGCGGGTGACGAAATTTCTCTCGCCCACTGCGGCACCGAGGCCCATTGTCGACGTTGCCGAAGCGCTCAAGCTCGGCTGGCTGGAGTTGTGGTATCAGCACAAGATCGATGTCAGGTCGCTGCAGCCAAGCGGCGCCGAGGCGCTCGTGCGCATCCGCCATCCGGCGTGGGGCGTGGTGTCGCCGGCCGACTTCATCCCGGACAATCGGGATCCGAGCTTCCGCGGATTTTCCGAGTTCGTGGTCGCGCGCGCTGTGGAAGACTGGCATTCGTTCGTGCAGGAACGCGGAGCGATCGAAATCTCGATCAATCTTCCGCTGGCTTTTCTCAAGGATCGTCCGGCGGTGCTCGATCTTTGCCGCAAACTACCGAGCCATCCGGCATTCGGCGGCCTGCTCGTCGAGATCGACAGCGAGGACATCATTCAGAGCGGCGATCTGGTGGTGGAGATTGCGCAACAGCTGCGATTTCGCAATCTCGCCATCTCGGTCGACAATGTCGGCGCAGAATGGCCGGAATTGGCGCGGCTTGCGATCTTCCCGTTCGTCGAACTGAAGGTTGCCCGCCAATTCGTCACCGGCTGCGCGGAAGATCGGTTGAAGCAGGTCGTCTGCCGGGGAGTCGTCGATCTCGCCAGGAACTACGGCGCCCGTACTGTTGCCAAGGGCGTCGAGACACGCGCCGATTTTCGTGCGGCCCATGAGCTCGGCTTCGATCAGGCGCAGGGTTTTCTGTTCGGCAAGCCTGTGAACGCCCAGCGATTTGCGCGGTCGGTTGTGACGCCGCCTTCATAAGGCGTCACGACGCATCCTCTGATTGCGCGGCATGAACTCGGACTGGCCTGGCTGCAAGGCCTGCGCGACTGCCCACAACGGATGCAACCGGCACTAACCACGCATTAACCCTGACGGACGTAGGGTCTTCCAACACCGGGCCCCCGGTGGTCGGGTGCAACGATGGCGTTGGCGAACAAGAAATCCATTCTTCCCGCAACGGAGGAGCGTCGGCGCTTTCAGCGCGTCAAGGTGCATTTGCTCGGCCGCTACATGCTGCCGGACCGCCGCGAATTTCCCTGCCAGATCATCAACATGTCCCCTGGAGGGCTGGCGTTGCTGGCGCCGGGGATTGGCAATGTCGGCGACCGCGTCATCGCCTATCTCGACCATATCGGCCGCGTCGAGGGCAAGATCACCCGCATCATCGACAACGGCTTTGCGATGACGATCGCGGCGACCGCCCGCAAGCGCGACAAGCTGGCGGCGCAGCTGACCTGGCTCGCCAATCGCGACATCCTCAACCTGCCCGAGGACCGCCGCCATGACCGCATCGTGCCGCGCAACCCGATCGCGGTGCTTACGCTCGAGGACGGCAGCAAGATGACCTGCCGCATCATCGACATGTCGCTGTCGGGCGCAGCGATCGCCGCCGAGACGCGACCGCCGCTGCGCTCGCTGGTGATGCTCGGCCGCGTCCAGGCCCGCGTGGTGCGCAACCTCGAAGATGGCGTCGCGATCGAGTTCACTCATCAGCAGATGACCGAAACTCTCGAAGAGAGCGTTACTGCGCGGTAAAGCGCAGGCTGCCGCAAATTCCCTTCCGTCCCGCTATCTCGAGCCGCCGCTCGCCTCCGTCCGCTTCCGACGGATCGGCTTTCGTTGCCTGCAGCAGGTTAATACGGCTCACGAAATTGACCTGAAACGCCGCAATGACGGCGATTGCGCCCTTAATCGATAAAGTTTTATTCAATTGCAGTAATTTAAAATCTTACTCAAAGTATATTCAAGACTGAATCGATTTATCCGCGCCTTTTACTTTCTTTCATCTCAAATGTACTTGCGGCACTTAGCGGCGGCGCAAAACCTTTGTGCAAAACGTGGTCCCAACAAAAAACGGGGGCCACAATGGACTTCACGGGACAGGCGAAACGATTGGCGATTGCCGCCGCCCTGCTCGCCATCGGCGCGCAGGCACATGCAGGTGACGAGCACCTGCTCTACGCGAGCGTGGGTGAAACGACGCGTGCGCCGATCGGTTGGGTCGAGTTCTGTGTCGAGAGTCCGAGCGAATGTCGGGGCGGATCGAGCGAGCCGCGCGACATCGTGCTGTCCCAGGCGGCTTGGCGGGACCTCGTGAAAGTCAATCGCTGGGTGAACGACACCATCAAGCCGATGACCGACATGGATCATTGGGGCGTGATCGAGAAATGGTCGCTGCCGACGGACGGCTACGGCGACTGCGAGGATTATGTGCTGCTCAAACGCAAGATGCTGATCGACGCCGGCTGGCCGCGTCAGGCGCTATTGATAACCGTGGTGCGCGACAGGAAGGATGAAGGTCACGCGGTGCTGACCGTGAAGACCGATAAAGGCGAGTTCATTCTCGACAACCAGAACGAGAACGTCGTCGCCTGGACGGAGACCGGCTACCGCTACGTCAAGCGCCAGTCGCAGAGCGATCCGAACGTCTGGGTCTCCCTCGGCGACACCCGGCCCGCGGTGGCAACCGCCAGCGCCCGCGACGGACGCTAGGGTCGGAACCGAAAATTCAGGAGTTACGCGACCCGGTCACATCCCCACCCCTCCCCGTCCCAGACCGGTTCGCGCGCGGCCAGCTGTCCCCCAACGGCTGGCCGCACCCTTTTTTGAAGACGCCCAAGCCTCTTTTTTGCCCGGTCAGCCTCGCTTTTGTCCGATTCCTTGCCAAAGCTTTAACTTTGCGTCGGGGGGGTTCGGGACGTTGCCGTTGCTCGACCCCCGAAAGGCAGTCGCATCCGGCGCGGCATTCGTTCGCAACGTCCGGTCTGATTGGGGCTTGCATCTGATGATTGAACTCGCACGCGAAGACAGAGGCCGCGGCATCGCCGGGCTTGGTGGGCAACCGATTGCGCTCGGCGCGGCAGCGCTCCTCCTCATCGTGGCCGGCATCACGATCGCGCTCTGGCGCGCTTATGCCGGAACGTCGGGCGAACTGGATCGCGCGGCCGCGGCGCGCCAACTGCAGGCAGCACATGCCGCACAGGTCTCCGAGCAGCTGGTCGAGAAGACCAAGGGATTGGAGGTCACCCAGCAGCAATCGATCGACCAGCTCCAGGTCATGCAGGATCAGCTGCAACAGGTCCGCAAGCAACTCGCCGAGCAGCAGGCCGATACCAAGCGCCTGACCGATCAGGTCGCCGGCCTCGCCGAGGCCGTCGACAGCCTGCGGCAGTCCTTTGCGAGTGCCCAGACCTCCCCTGAACCGTCCAGCTCGCCGGCGCGCCACAGGGCCGCTCGCCCTCGCGCTCATACGCTCAAGACGGCGACCCAGAAATCCGCCAAGTCAGGCGGTTAACAGGTCAGGCGGTTAAGATGACACGTCCCCAGAGCCGACTGCGCGCGTCTGCAAATTTATGCAGCTTGTGAACTGGCTCACATTTGTCTGATCGAATCCGGGGCATGCTCTGCTCACCGGAAGGCGTGAGCCGATTTCAATTTCCGGGGCTGGCAGGGTCGTCGGCGGCATACTGCGCCGGCGGCCTTGTTTATTTCAGACCCCCCGCTTTATTCCCCTTGATGCGAAGTTCTGTGCGCGAGCCCCGCAGGCTGGTGATTTGCGGCCCGAGCACGATGGACGAGCTGAAGCCAGTCATCGGATACGCGCCTTTGGCGCGGCCCGTCGGCTCGACCATGGAGCGGAGCCGGCCTTGACCGAAGCAATCATTCCTGTTCGCTTACGAAGTCGGCACGGCCTTCCGCAACACCGGTTCACCATGCGCAAATTGATCGAGTTCGACGAGGATACCTACGACAAGCTGAAGCAGTTGGCGCGCGATCGAATGGGAACGCTGCAGGAATTGGCCGACGAGGCGTTCGCCGACCTGCTCAAGAAACACGGCATTCCCATCGATCTGAAGGACGCGTTGCGCAAGAGCGTCCGCCTCGACGAGCCGCCGGCAAGCTCGGCCAAGCGATCGAAAGCGGCGGCCGGGAAAAACAAGGCGCGCAAGAGGGCCGGTTAGCCGATCCGCTTCAGGCCCTTTTTGAAACGCGGACCGTTGGCGACGTAAAAGCGTGCCGCACTCCCCATCCGCTCGACCTGCGCGGGATCCAGCGTTCTGATCACGCGCGCCGGAGCGCCGATGATCAGCGAATATTCGGGAAACTCCTTGCCCTCGGTGATGACGGCACCGGCCCCGACGATGCTGCCGCGCCGGATCTTCGCGCCGTTCATCACGGTTGCGCCCATCCCGACGAGCGCGCCGTCCTCCAGCGTGCAGCCGTGCAGAATGACGTTGTGGCCGACCGTGCAATTCTTCCCGACTGTGAGCGGAAAACCGAGATCGGTATGGCAGGTCGAATTGTCCTGCACATTCGAACCTTCGCCGATCTCGATCCATTCGTTGTCGCCGCGCAGGACCGCGCCGAACCAGACGCTCGCACCCTTACACAGGCGCACCTTGCCGATCACGGTTGCGTTTTCCGCGATGAAGTAATCGCCGTCGGCGGGAAGGTCGGGCGCCTGACCGTCCAGTTCGTAGATTGCCATGAAACTCTCCTCGTCTTACGAGGAGCTTGGCATAGGGCAAAGCGCGTTTTCAAGCGAGGCCCTTCGGGCCGATCAATTAAGCGATCACGCCGGCGGCGCGCAGCGTCATCAGGAAGAAGGTTCCGGACATCATGCTCCAGAACCCGGCAATAACGGTTGCCATCATCACGAATTCGAAGCGACGGCGCTCGACCTGGATGCCGAGGAGCGTATTGCGCATGATGATGAACGGCGCGGCAAAGACCAGGAAGGGCACGGCGGCGAAGCGCCTCGGGGTGACACCTTCCTGCAGCAGCGTGAAGCCCGCCGGCCGCTGCGCCATGGCCTGGTATCCGCTCGTCAATGCGCCGGCCAGCGCAAAGCCGATGCAAAGGGCGAACAGGGAATTCAACGCATCGGGGGACATCGAGGGCTCATCCGCACACGCAAACCAACCACCCCTCAGCTTTCGCAAAAAAGCCGATGCCGCGCTACATCATCCTTAAGAAAAGGTTAATAGCCGCAAGCGGCGACCGCATGGCCCCGCCCACCGCAAGGCTCTCGGAAGTCGCAATCGCGTGGCATAGTCGCCGCTGATTCGGCTTTCCTCACGATGTCTCGTTCATGGCGGTGTTTCAGCTCACTCTCCCCCGCGGCCGCATCTGGCGCAGCCACGGCCATCTGCTTCCCATCGTCCTCGGCCTGACCATCGCGGCTTGCGCGGTCGCGCTGGTGGCCTATCTGTTGTGGCCGACCTGGCGAACGCAAAACCCGGGCAATCCGACGCAGCTGCCGGTCAGCATCGGTGGCACGCTGTTCAACGTTCCCAGCGCCGCGGTGCGCATGAAGATCCAGCGGCATTCGGGTCCGCAGGAACGCATCGATCTCCACTTCGCCTTTCCTTCGCTCCAGCCGCCCGCGCCCCAGCACGTCACCGCCGAAATGGTGGAGGACGCAATGCCGCCGGTCGAGGAGATCTTCGTCTCCATCGCAGCCCACCACGACGCGCTCTCACCCGACGAGCGCGTGCGCACGATCTATCCGCGCTATCTCGCCGAGACCGCAACCACGATTGAAGATGGCCTGATCATGCGAGCATTCAGCCAGGGCACGCCCTATAGCGGGGAGGATCTGTTTTCAGCCGACGCTCCGAGCTTCAGCGCGCGCTGTACACGCGACGCCTCAACGCCCGGAATGTGCTTAAGCGAGCGCCGCATCGGCGGCGCCGATCTCACCTTTCGATTCCCGCGCGGCTGGCTGGTCCAATGGCGGGAAGTGGCGGATGCGATGGATCGGCTGACCGTGCAGTTGCACGGCGCGAAATAGCATCACTCGACGAGGTCGTCCTCAAGGATGGCCATCTGGAATTGAAACGAGCGATCGTCGTCCTCGTCGTCGACAAAGAGGACGCCGATGAACTCCTCGCCGATATAGACTTCGGCCGAATCATCCTTCTTCGGCCGCGGCACAACGCGAATCTTTGGATTGCCGAACACCCGCTTGAGATAGGCGTCTAGCTTCCTGACTTCTTGAACGTCCACGACGGTCTCCAATCGGATCTTTTGAATTTTCCGCACGAGCTTTTAGGACGGGACGAAGCGGACCGCCAGCACTATCCGGCAGAAAAGATATGCCGGACAACCCTTGCAATCGCCTTCTACAGCCCCAATGCGTTGATCATCTGATCCATGGTGCGCGATGGCTCGGCACAGCCGGCCTCGCCGATGATCTTGGCCGGAACGCCGGCAACGGTGACGTTATTCGGCACCGGCTTCACGACCACCGAGCCTGCGGCGATGCGCGCGCAATGGCCGATTTCGATATTGCCGAGGATTTTCGCCCCTGCCCCGATCATCACGCCGTGATGGATTTTGGGATGACGATCCTCGTTCTCCTTGCCGGTGCCGCCGAGCGTGACACCGTGCAGGATCGAGACGTCGTCCTCGATGACCGCGGTCTCGCCGCAGACGAAGCCGGTGGCATGGTCGAGGAAAATACCGCGGCCGAGTTTCGCCGCCGGATTGATGTCGGTCTGGAAGACCGCGGAGGAGCGGCTCTGCAGATAATAGGCAAAGTCCTTGCGGCCCTTGTGAAAGAGCCAGTGCGCCAGACGATGGGTCTGCAGCGCATGGAAGCCCTTGAAGTAGAGCAAGGGATCGATGAAGCGGGCGGTTGCGGGATCGCGGTCATAGACCGCGACGAGATCGGCGCGAAACGCGTTGCCGATGTCGGGATCCTCACGCAGCGCCTCGTCATAGGTCTGGCGGATCAAATCGCCCGAGATCGCCGAATGGTCGAGGCGATCGGCGAGGCGGTGCACGACCGCCTCCTCGAGCCGCTCGTGATGCAACACCGTGGAAAAGATGAAGGTGGCAAGCTCCGGCTCCCGCCGGACGATGTCCTCCGCCTCGCCGCGGATGCGGCCCCAGATCGGGTCCAGCGCCGCCAGGCGCGCGCTCTGCGGATTGGCATGGTGCATTGCCATGGGTGACCCTCGCAACCTCGTTTTGCCTCATCCTATAGCACGGCTCCGGGCGGGAGTCCTGCCGTGCCCGGCGGAGGCGGATGGCGGCTTCGCGTATGAGGCACAGCCGGACACCTTGAAACGGCCTTTCTTCGGCCGAAGAGACGACCTCGGCCAAGGACATTGTCACAACTTGGTCAGCGCTTTTGTGAAATCAAGGCGACGCTCTGCGACTATTGGGGTATTTGGGCTGGGCCGCCGTTCCCGGCATGGTAGGCCAACGAGGGGGAGAACTATCATCAATACCAAGGTTTTGCGCGCGCGCCTGGCCGATACCGGCGTGGTATGGCTGACGGCGGTTGTCATTCCGCTGTTTCTGATCGCGCCCGCGCTGTGGAACGGCTATCCGCTGCTGCAATTCGACACCGGCGGCTATCTGGCCCGCTGGTATGAGGGGTATCTGGTTCCGAGCCGCTCGACGGTATTTGGCCTTTACCTGCATTACGGCGAGGCCTCGGGTTTCTGGCTCAATCTCGGCATCCAGGCGCTGGCCACGTTGTGGATCCTGCAGCTGACCTTGCGCGTGCTGGGTCTTGCCCAGCCTCGTCGGCTGCTCGCCATTGGCCTGCTCCTCATCCTGACCACGGCCCTGCCCTGGCTCGCCAGCATGCTGCTGACCGACATCTTCGCGGGCCTTTCGGTGCTGGCGCTGTTCATCCTGGTCCTGCAGGGAAAGAAGGTCTCGCCGGTCGAGAAGGCCTCGCTGTTCGTGTTCATCGCCTTTTCGGCCGCGACCCACAGCGCCACGCTCGGCGTGCTGTTGGGGCTGTGCCTGCTCGGCCTGATGGTCAAACCGCTGCTGCGCGCGCGCATTCCGTGGTCGGGACTATTGCAGGGCACCGTTTCGATCGCGGCCGGCGCGATGATGCTGCTGAGCGCGAACCACGCGTTGTCAGGGCAATGGGCGTGGACGCCGGGCGGCTACGCCGTTGCCTTCGGGCGGATGTTGCAGGATGGCATTGTCGCGCGCTTCCTCAACGACCACTGCGGCCGCGAGCAATTCAAGCTCTGTCCTTATCGCAACGAGCTCCCAGCCACCGCGGACGAGTTCCTGTGGGGCCAAAGCATGTTCGCCAAGCTCGGCCGGTTCAAGGGGCTCAATGACGAGATGGACTACATCGTCGTCCATTCGCTTGCCCAATATCCCGTCTGGCAGGCGGAGGCTGCACTGAAGGCCACCGCCGAGCAATTGGTCGACGTCGCCACCGGCGAAGGCTGCACCGAATGGCTCGGCCACACCTATGGCATCATCACGGGCTACATCCCGGCGCAGATCAAACCGATGCGGGCTGCGCGCCAGCAGCACAAGGAGCTCAGTTTTGTCGCGGTCAACCGGGTGCATGTGCCGGTCGCGCTGGCCTCGATGCTCGCCGTGCTCGCGCTGTTCGGCTACGGCATCTGGCGCCGACACTTCGACGACCTGACCCTGCTTGCGGCGACGGTCTGCTTCGCCCTGCTCGGCAACGCCATGATCTGCGGGATCATATCGGGACCGCACGATCGCTACGGCGCACGGCTCGTGTGGATCGCAACCTTCACGGCGCTGATCGCGGCGTCGCGATTTTTCGGCGACGACGGCGACGAGGATCAAGTGCAAGCGACATCAGGCGCGGCGTGACAGGAAATCCGCCACGCCCGCTTTGTAGACCTTGTCGCCGACCGCACGCATGTGATCGCGGTTGGGAATATCGAGCACCTCGGCCTCGGGAATGAGTTCGCCGAGCTGCTCTGCCGAGCCCGCGACCTCGTCGGTGGTGCCGACCGCGATCAGCACGGGGACGCGGATCGCCGACACCTCATCCCGGCTCATGAGGCCGCGCGAGCCGCGCAGGCACGCGGCAAGTGCTCGCCGATCCGAGCGGGTCTGGTCGGCAAAGGCACGAAAGGTGCGCCCGACCGGGTCGCTCACCTCATCGAGTGACGCCGCCTCCAGCGCTTGCGCGACATTCTCGCCGGGCCCGCCGCCCTCGACGATGGCCATCCCGATGCCGCCAAGGATCGCCGAGCGCAGCCGCCCGGGCTCGCGCAGGCCGAGCCAGGCCGTCATCCGCGCACCGAGCGAATAGCCCATCACGTCCGCGCGCGCGATATCGAGATGATCCATCAGCGCGACCACGTCGCTCGCCATGGCCGGGATGGAGTAGTCCGCAGGATCGTAGAGCTTTTCTGATTCCCCATGACCGCGATTGTCGAGCGCAACGACGCGCCGGCCGCTCTTGCGCAATTCCGAGACCCAGGTCGGGTAGACCCAGTTGACGTTCTTGCTCGACGCAAACCCGTGCACGAGCAGGATGGGATCGCCCTCGCCTTCGTCGAGATAGGCAATTTCAACGGCGCCGTTGTGAAAGCTCGGCATCAAATCTTCCCGTTCTTTTGCGAGGTGAAAACTGGAGGCCGGCTCAAGTTAAGATTGCGCCGCCCCGTTCGCCAGGGTAGCGGCGATCTGTCGGCGCAACCGGCGCCTCTTGCCGCGGTCAAGCCAGGCCTGGGTCGCCCGCTCCGTTGCCGCCTTGATCGAGGACAGGAAACCGAACAGCGCGATGATTGCGCCGAACAGCCACAGTGCGAGATCGAACGCGCCGCTTGCGAGCAACAGTGCGCCACGGCCGAGCAACTTAAGGATGGCGCGGGTGCGGCCGCCTTCGGCTTCGGCCAGCCGCGCGGCGCGCGCGACATCCTTCGGACCGTCAGCGATCTTGAGCGTATCCAGCGCGCCGCGGGTGCCCGCCTTTTCGGTCACACGCCCGACATCCTTGGCAAATCGCACCAGCGCGCCTGCCTTCTCCGTGCGGAAAGCGGCACGGATGGCGCTGACCGTCCGGACCGGCCGCAGCACGGAGGCCGAGGCGACAGCTTCCTCAAGCGCGGGCTTGTCGACGATCTGGCGCGCGGAGCGACCGGCCCATTCCGTAAGCCCCTCGCCCAGCCGTCCCATCTTGCGGGCATCCTTGACCAAAGAGAGGCCGGCGCGCACCGGCCCCGCCCCGCCGACCGAGACATAGGTCGCAGCCGTTATCGCAAGACCGGCAGCGGCAAGGCCGAGAACCAGGCGATCCGTGGTCTCGCCCAGCGCCAGATGCTTGCCCTCGCGCAGGACATCGCGGATGTCGCCGAACACGAAGAGGTCGCCGGTGATGGTGCCCGAGAGGCTCGCGACATCGTCGGCCTGGCCGGTCACAAGGCCGGTGGCAAAATGCTTGCCAAAATGCGAGGCAGAATTTTCCTCAGCCACTGCCGCGGCAACACGGCGCGTCATGTCGTCCGACAAGGGAATGTTTTTCTCTTTCGCCAACGCCACGAAACTGTTGGCGAGGTCGGCATCGTCTGCGGCCAGCGCGCTGTCGATATTTTGGGCAATCACCGTCTGGTTGTTCCGCAGGACCGAGGCAAGCTGCAACTCCGAGAGTTTTGCGGGATCGTCCTGCGCGGCCAGAATGGCACCCGCTCGACGCGCATGCGGCCACAGCGCGGCACACAGGACTGCGCTGAGCGTGACGCATAGCAAAGCGGCAGTGAGAGGTCCCCGTTTCATTGCAAAACTCTAGGTTTTTGCGGCCTTTTCGCGTGCCTTTAGATAGTGTGCCGGATTTGCGACACAACGGCCCCGACGAAAGAAGGGCTTCTCTGAGAGGACAAGATTGTGTCGAATTTACATGAACAAATCGGTGGCTACGGGCTAAAAGGAATCAGTCCATCAGCAGGTCAGCGATACGCGGCGTTCCCGCTACGCGTGACTTTGACTGTGCCCGCTACCATTGCCACTCAAGGTGAAATTCGATGTCCGATAATGTCGTCCCGCACTTCCATAACGATGCCGGCGTGCCCGTCATCGAGATCGGGTCGCAGGAGTTCATGTGCGTCGGAGCGAATCCGCCTTTCGATCATCCGCACGTCTTTCTCGACCTCGGCAACGATAACGAGATCATCTGCCCGTATTGCTCGACGCTGTATCGTTTCGCGCCCGACCTCAAGCCTGGCGAAGCGCGTCCGCCCGAATGTGTGCTGAAGGACGTCGCCTGACCTAAGCCCGCCGCACGCGGTGGCCGCATCACGCACGATCGTCATCGCCGGTGCCGGCATCGGGGGGCTCACGGCCTCGCTTGCGCTTGCGGCCAAGGGATTCCGCATCGTCGTTCTGGAAAAGGCCGAACGGCTGGAAGAGGTCGGCGCCGGCCTGCAGCTGTCACCCAATGCCAGCCGGATCCTCATCGACCTCGGGTTGATGGACCGGCTCAGCCGCCACGCGGTGATGCCGGAGGCGATCTCGATCATGAGCGTGCGCGCCGGCGGCGAGCTCTTGCGCGTGCCGCTCGGCAAGGCGGCGAGCGAGCGCGCGGGTGCTCCCTATTGGGTGATCCATCGCGCCGACCTGCAACGGGCGCTGGCGGAAGCGGTCAATGCGCATCCCGACGTCGAGCTCAGGCTCGGCTGTCAGTTCGAGGACTTTGCAGCGCATGCCAAGGGACTGACGGTCGTCCACCGCAGCGGTAACGAGCGCCGTCAGGATGTCGGCCTCGCGCTGATCGGCGCCGACGGCGTCTGGTCCGCGGTGCGCAACCAGCTGCTCCCGGAGGCGCAACCGCAATTCTCCGGGCTGATCGCCTGGCGCGGCACGCTCGATGCCCGGCAGTTGCCTCGCGAATACACCGCTCCCCGCGTGCAGCTCTGGATGGGACCGCGCGCCCATCTCGTCGCTTATCCAATCTCGGCGGGGCGGCAGATCAACCTGGTGGCGGTGATGACGGGAACCTGGAACCGCCCGGGATGGAGCGAGCCGGGCGACGAGCACGAACTGCGGAGTGCGTTCGAGGCTGCGGGCTGGACCGGCGCGGTACGGATGCTGATCGGCGCGGTCGACAGCTGGCGCAAATGGGCGCTGTTCACGATGCCACAAGGCTGCCCCTGGCATCAGGGCGCGGTGGCGCTGTTGGGCGACGCCGTGCACGGCATGCTGCCGTTTGCTGCGCAGGGCGCGGGCATGGCCATCGAAGATGCTGCGGTGCTGGCGAAGCTGTTGAGCGAGCGCCCGACCGAGACCTCGCAAGTGGCCGAGGCGCTGACGCGTTACGAGCGGCTGCGCCGACCGCGCGTGGCGCGGGTGCAGCGGATCGCGGTCCGGCAGGGACGCATCTACCATCTCACCGGGCCAATGGCGCTCGCGCGCGATCTCACGATCAGGGCGCTCGGGCCGCAGCGGATGCTGGCGCGGCAGGGGTGGATTTACGACTGGCGGCTTTGACCGGGATGCCCGATCCGGATCGAGTCTAATGCACGCCCCTTGCCGGTCGCGACGGCGGCGGAGGCCTTAGCGGCACGGGCGCAGCAGCGGGCGTGGTCTCCTGGCACTTGTTCTTGCGCCAGGCCTCCTCGGCAAATTCCTGCTGGCCGCGCAGCGAGAGATAATCGTTGCGATAGGCCATTTCCGCAACCAGCGGCCCGGCGGTACCGGTGCGCGCCTTGGCCATCAAGCCCTCCAGCTGGGCGACTTGATTGGCGAGGTTTTTGCGCTCCGGCTCGAGCTGCTTGCAGTCCCACAGCTCGTATTTGGCGGGATCGGCAAACGCGGTGCTCATGCTGTCGCCCATGCCGGCACAGCCCGCAAGCGTGGCGCCGAGCCCAAGCAGTGCGGCGCCGGCGGCGGAACGAAGCAGAATTTTCCAAACGGACAAAGAGGATGCGCGAGCGGCCATAAGCATTTCGTAGGTCGATAAGATTGAGATTGGCTAAAGCAGCCGCTCTTGTCCGCATTGAGGCTGGTTTTCGGGGGCGGATGCGGTTGGCGGCTCAGCGCTTTACATGGGCGGCCTTCATTGCTTGGATTCCCACCCTCACTTCTGTTGCTCAACAAATCCGCTAACTATTTGATATATCGAGGTATGATCCGCCCCGGCAGGATCGTGGCAAGGCTCAACCCAGCAACAGCGCAGGTCTCGGCCGACAGGGATCAGGCATCAAATCGCAAATAATCAGGGGTAGAGCGCGACGGCGATTCATCCTATGTGCTATCGCGCGTTCCAGAGCATGATCCGGAAAAGCGGAAGCGGAATATCCGGAAAGGTCATGCTCGATTGGAAGGCCAGAGCACGGTGGCACTCGCCACGGTGCGCTGGGGATGCGGACGTGGCGGAACTGGTAGACGCAAGGGACTTAAAATCCCTCGACGGCAACGTCGTGCGGGTTCGACTCCCGCCGCCCGCACCACGGCCCAGGGCAGCTGGACGTTTCGGATGCTTCCAACCAGGGTCGATGCCCGCTGCGAGACGGTTCAAATTCTGCTAGGATCAACTATGGCCTCCAAGAAAAGATCGTCGAAAGCCGCAAAAGCATCGGGCTTCGTCGTAGGTAGCGCCCGCTTCAGAAAGATCAGTGCGGTGGAGGGCATCCGCTATTCGAACGATATGAAAGGCCGCTCGGCCGCGAAAGGGAAGGATCTTACTCCCGAACAGCGTCGAGAGATTATAATCGACGCCTATCGCAAACGCTGATCGCCCTTTCGATGTACGATGCGGTTGCCGATGACTACTGCTACCCCGGAACAACCGTCTTAAAGAACACGCTCGACCTCCGGAATGCCGACGAACTCACCGCTTTCGAAGCGGAAGTGAGCGACGCCAGAGCCGACGAAGCACTTCCGGCGGGCGATCTGGACTTCCCCCATTTCAAGGCAATTCATCGTCACTTATTTCAAGATGTCTATGAATGGGCCGGAGACGTACGGACCGTGCGCATCTCCAAGGATAGGAGCATGTTTTGCTATCCGGAGAATATTGAGAGCGAAGCGAGGAAGCTGTTCGCACAATTGCGGCGTGATAATTTTCTGAAAGCTCTATGTCCAACAGAGTTTGCTGCGAAGTCGGCACATTTCCTCTCGGAGCTGAACGCAATTCACGCGTTTCGCGAAGGCAACGGTCGCACTCAACTATCCTTCTTTCTGATGTTGGCGGAGCAGGCGGGACATTCTATCGATCTCCAGGAGCTTGATCCGAAGACCTTCTTGGAAGCCATGATCGCGAGTTTCAAAGGCGATGAGGCACCGTTAGCCGCCGCAATAGAAAGCCTTATCAAGGAATAGCGCCTTTCATGGGCCGAGTTGTGGCGGCCGGTCCATCCCAGGGCGTCTTATCCATCGAAATCATTCCTGTCGTCCCGAGAGAAGACACGCTGGAAGTAGTTGAGCCATATCTCGATAAGTCAGATAATCTCGTTGCGCAATGACGCCGAAGCAAATCACCATTTCCCCCGACCTCACCTTCGACGCCCTCGTCGCGGGCGAGCCTGGTGCACCGCTGGTGCTGCTGTTGCACGGCTTCGCCGAATCCAT
>JBLMWS010000294.1:0-8783 GCA_050257355.1 Gemmatimonas sp. | reverse complement strand
TGATCGAGATGGCCTCACAACTCCTCGCACGCAGCCGCAAGGTGGAGTGAACTCGTGGTGACGACCCCCGGGCGGAGCAAATCTGCGCGACGATGGGGCGGGGTCCCCGCGTTGATTCGGCTGCGCATTCTCGTGCTCCTGCGGGCGATCCCGATCCGCTGGCGCATCCTGTCGATTGCCGCATTGAACTCGGCGGTGGTGCTGGTGCTGGCTGCGTTGATCTGGAACGGCGCCAACGTGCTCGGCTCGGCCTGGAAGGACGTTCGGCAGGCACGCGAATCCGAAAAGATCCTGGCGCGTCTGGAGAGCGAGACCGGCCGTCTGCAGAACCTGATCCATCGCTACATCAATCAGCCGAGTCCCGAACTGTTTGCCGAGATCCTGCTGGTGCGGGAGTCAGTGCTGGGCACACTCACCACGCGGGCGTCCACCGATCCGATGCTGTCGGGCTCGGTGGACGAACTCGAGCGCGACACCGAGCGTCTGCTCGACGGGTTTGGCCAGTTGCGCGCGGTGCAGGCCAAGATTTCGAAGACCTATGAAGAGCAGGTGCTCGGGCCGGCCAAGGACATGGCGGGGATCTATGCAACGCTCGAGGGCGCAACCGCCCAGCACGATGCCCAGATCTGGCCTTCGCTCGGCAAATCCCGCGAGGCGTTCACCACGATGCTGGTTGCCGCGAATTCCTATTATTTGTCGCTCGCGGCCGCCTCGGCGGAGGAGGCCCGCCGCAACGCCGATACGATTGAAAAGACCATTCCCGTTATGACCGGACTTGCCGAAAACGACCAGCAGCGAAGCGCATTGCAGCGCCTGCAGGCGCGAACGGCCGCGCTGCGAGACGGCCTTTCCAAACTCAGCAAGGAGCTCTCCAGGCGCACCGAGTTGCTGCACAACAGCATCGACGCCACCCAGGCCGACGCCACCGGCGCGGTGGATGAACTCTCCGCCAAGATGCGCCGACACGAGCAGACCGCGCAGGCGACCTTCGACCTCGCACTGTCCAACATCTCGCGCCGGGTGGTGTCGATCGCGGTGATCTTCCTCGGCATCATCCTGAGCGCCGGCGTGCTGATCGCACTTTCCATCCGCCTGCCGTTGCAGCAGATCATGACCTCCATGGGGGCGATCACGATGGGCGATTTCGAGCGCGAGGTGCAGGGCACGAACGCGCGCGACGAAGTCGGCGCCATGGCGCGCGCGGTCGAGGTGTTCCGCGAAAATGCCATTGCCAAGCGCAAGGCCGAGGACGAATTGCGCGCCTCCAAGGAGAGGGCCGAGAGCGCGCTGCTCGAGCTCTCGACCGCGCAACAGAACCTGATCGACGCCGAGCGCCTGGCTGCGTTGGGCGGGCTCGTGGCCGGCGTCGCCCATGAGGTGAACAACCCGATCGGCATCAGCCTGACGGTTGCCTCCAGCTTCGCGCGGCGCACGGAAATGTTCGAGGCAGAGCTGAAATCCGATGGCCAGTTGCGCCGCTCCCAATTGGAGGACTTCGTGCGCTCCTCGCGCGATGCCTCCGAGCAATTGGTGGCCAATCTGCACCGCGCCGGCGAGCTCATTCAGTCCTTCAAGCAGGTCGCCGTCGACCGTTCGCATGCGGAGCGGCGCGAATTCCTGCTCGGAGAGGCGACCGACCAGATCGTCGCAAGCTTGCGGCCGGTGTTGAAGCGGGCGCCCGTCGCGCTTCAGATCGACATCCCGGAAAACCTCGTGATCGACGGCTACCCCGGCTTTTACGGTCAGATTTTAACCAATCTGTTCCTCAATGCCGTCAATCACGCCTTTAGCGACGGTCGCTCCGGGACGATCTCCATTTCGGCGCGGCCGCGCGGAGACGATGACGTCGAGATCATTTTTGCCGATGACGGGGCCGGAATGACCCCGGAAGTGCAGCGCCAGGCCTTCGATCCCTTCTTTACGACCCGCCGCAATGAGGGCGGCACCGGGCTTGGGCTGCATATCGTCTATAACCTCGTGACGCAGCAGCTCGGCGGACGCATGATGCTGGAGTCTGGGCCGGGACAAGGCACCACATTTCGGATTATCATGCCCCGAACCGCCGGGCGTGGCGAAGCAGAAGAGAGTGACGGGGCGCAATGGCCGAGCAGGACGATGTCCTCCACCTGATCGACGACACCGGAGCCGCTCCGGAGGATACGTCCGCGCGCAAATGGAAGATCGCCGTCATCGACGACGATCAGGCCGTGCACGAGGGCACCCGTTTTGCGCTCTCCGATTACAGCCTCAACGGCCAGGGGCTGGAAATCCTGTCGGCCTATTCCGCCGCCGAAGGCCGCATCTTGATGCGGGATCATCCCGACATCGCCGCGGTGCTGCTCGACGTCATCATGGAAACGGATATCGCTGGGCTCGAGCTCGTCGAATATATCCGCAACGAGATCAAGAACGAGACGGTCCGCATCATCCTGCGCACCGGCCAACCCGGCCAGGCGCCGGAACGGCGCGTCATCGTCCAGTACGACATCAACGACTACAAGGCAAAGACCGAGCTTACCGCCGACAAGTTGTTCACCTCGCTGACCGCGGCGCTGCGCAGCTACCAGCAGCTCGAGCGGATGGTGCAGACCCGACGCGGGCTCGAGATCATCATCGATGCCGCCTCCACGCTCTACGACTTCAAATCGATGCAGCGGTTGGCGGAGGGCGTGCTGACGCAGCTCGCCTCGCTGCTCAACGTCGACTGTGCCGGCATTCTGGTGCTGCGCGACGACGGCAGCAAGGCCGGCGACGATTTTTCGGTGCTGGCCGGTTCGGGCTGCTACAGCCGTTTCATCGGCTCGGCGGATTCGCGCTCGCTCGACTCGGATTTGCGGACCATGGTGGAAGCCGCCTTCAGGCGCCGCAAGCATGAATTCGCCGATCGGCGCACCGTGCTTTACGTGCGCACTGGGTCGGGACGCGAGGTGGTCGTGCTGCTGCAGGCCGAACGTCCGCTGTCGGAGACCGACCGGTCGCTGGTGGAAATCTTCGGCAGCCGGCTCTCGATCGCCTTCGACAACGTGATCCTGTATCAGCAACTACATGAGGCCAATACCCAGCTGGAAGACCGCGTCGCCCAACGCACGCGGGCGTTGATGCAGGCCAATCGCCGCCTCTCGGCGCAGTGGCTGCGGCTGCAGCGCGCCAATGCCTTCAAAAACGAAATTCTGGGCACGGTCGCTCACGATCTGAAAAACCCGCTCGGCGTCATCCTCGGCCGCACCGAAATGCTGACCGAACTGATCTCGACCGGCGCCTCGCGCGAGAGCATCACGGCCCAGATCGAGCACGTCCGCGACGCCACCAGGCGGCTGACCTCGATGGTCGACCATCTGATCGCGGATGCGATGGCCGATGCCTTCGACATCACCATCCGCCGCGAGCCGGTCGATATTGCGGCCCTGGTCAGCGAGGTCGTGGAAGCGAACCAGCCGCTTGCGATCAACAAGCAGCAGACCATCACGGTCTCGGCGCCGCCCAACATCGTGACCATGTGCGACACCGACCGGATCAGGGAGGCGATCGACAATCTCGTCTCCAACGCCATCAAATACAGCCCGATCGGCGGCAAGGTTTCGGTGGTCGTGACCCAAGACGACGACAACATGGCGATCCGGGTGACCGACGAGGGCGCGGGACTTTCGCCCGAGGATCTGGGCCGGCTGTTCGGCCGCTTTCAACGCCTTTCCGCCAAGCCGACGGCAGGGGAAAGCTCGACCGGGCTGGGGCTGTCGATCGTGAAGCGCATCATCGACATGCACGGCGGCGAGGTCAAAGCCAACAGCGCCGGCCCCGGCAAGGGATCGACCTTCACCATCACCTTACCTGTGACCGAGATGTCATGACCCAGAGTCAGCATATCATCATCGTCGATGACGAGGCGCCGGCACGCGAGATGGTCGGCGACTATCTCAAGATGCACGGCTTCAGCGTGACGCTATGCGACGGCGGCGCAAGCCTGCGGGTGGCGATCGAGACCAGCGCGCCCGATCTTGTCGTGCTCGACCTCAACATGCCGGAAGAGGACGGGCTTTCCATCATCCGCGATCTCAAGGGCCGCACCAACGTGCCCATCATCATGCTGACCGCGACGGCAAGCCCGATCGACCGGGTGGTCGGGCTCGAACTGGGGGCCGATGATTACGTGGCCAAGCCCTGTGAGCTCAGGGAATTGATGGCGCGCATCCGCTCCGTGCTGCGACGAAGCGGACCGGCCAAAGCCGCGGCGGAAGCTTCCGCGGCCAAAAGCGGCACCGAGCAATTGGTGCGGTTCGGTACCAAATGGCTCGACCTGGAGGCGCAAGCGTTGCGCGACGAAGAGGGCAACGAGCATCCGCTCACCGCCTCGGAGTTCGGTCTCCTGAAGGTGTTCGCCGCCAATCCCAAGCGGGTGCTGTCGCGGGAACGGCTCCTGGAGCTGGCGAATGCCCGCGACAGCGAGGCCTTCGACCGTGCCGTCGACCTGCGGATCATGCGGATCCGCCGCAAAATCGAGCCGGACCCGGCGAAACCGGCGGTGATCCGCACCATCCGCGGCGGCGGGTACCTGTTTTCGCCGACCGGAGAGAAGGCGTAACCGCCGCCCGGGCCTGCCAGGGACGTTCCGGCTCCGGCGCCGGGCAGGCCTTCAAATTTTCCGCTCCTTGAAAATACTCACATTTTTGCCCCGAATGTTTCATGGCCGGCGGCCCGACGAAACAATTCTGGCAGCGGACGAAACCATTTTCGGCTTGTGGTGCAGACGTCCGGAAACGTTGCGCCGTTAACACTCTCAGCCAAGGAAGGGCCGCGACATGTGCGGCACATGGGGAGAGTGTCATGCAGAACGTCGTCGCCATCAATGCGGCAGCAAGCCAGAGCATCACTGCCGCTCAGGCCGTCTCGGACGAGATGCTGCTGGCGAGCATTGCCGACGGTAGCCGGACGGCGATGCACATCCTTTACGCCCGTCACAATGTGCGGGTTTACCGCTTCATCATGCGTATCGTCCGCGACGCCAGCGTGGCGGAAGATCTGGTCAGCCAGGTGTTCCTCGACGTCTGGCGCACCGCGGCCCAGTTCGAGGGCCGGTCGCAGGTCTCCACCTGGCTGTTGTCGATTGCCCGCTTCAAGGCGCTCACCTCGCTGCGGCAGCGGCGCTTCGAGGACATCGATCAGGAGGACGTGCGCGAAATTCCCGACGACTCCGACACGCCGGAAGCTTCACTCGATCGCGCCACCACCAGCGAAATCCTGCGCGCCTGCGTCGCAAAGCTTTCACCGGCGCACCGCGAGATCATCAACCTCGTCTATTACCACGAGAAGTCGGTCGAAGAGGTGGGCGCGATCATCGGCATCCCCCAGAGCACCGTGAAGACGCGGATGTTCTATGCCCGCAAGCAACTCGCCGACCTGCTCAGGGGCGCGGGCGTCGACAGTCTGGCTGCTTAAGCAAGTCGGTCGGAGAACGGAACAATTGAATGGATCCGCGCAACGGGTCGGAAGAATTGATCTGCTATTTCAATACCCAATGGATTTAGTCGTCAGCTGACTTACGGCTTTAACCTCCCAAGACCTCCAGCGACCCGGATGGGATGCCCCCCTCCCGGGTCGTCTTGTTTTCGGCAACCACTCCGGTCTCACCCTTTTCAAACTTCGGTTAGGACGCAACGTCCAATATCCCCCTCCTCGCAAGCGTGATAAACGAACCCTGTCGTAGCGACAGGTGAATGCGAATGTCCGGCTTGGATGCGATTGTTTTGGCCCGCGCGCAATTTGCATTCACGATGACGTTTCACATCGTCTTTCCTGCGCTCTCGATCGGGCTCGCGAGCTATCTCGCGGTGCTGGAAGCGCTGTGGCTGTGGACCGGGCGCGACGTCTTCATCAACCTGTTCCATTATTGGCTGAAGATTTTCGCCATCGCCTTCGGCATGGGCGTCGTCTCCGGCATCGTGATGTCGTACCAGTTCGGCACCAACTGGTCGGTGTTCGCCGATAGGACCGGGCCGGTGATCGGACCGCTGATGGCCTATGAGGTGCTCACCGCGTTCTTTCTCGAAGCCGGTTTTCTCGGGGTGATGCTGTTCGGCCTCAGCCGCGTCGGACCGCGGCTGCATTTCCTCGCGACATTGATGGTGGCGATCGGCACCCTGATCTCCGCCTTCTGGATTCTCTCCGCCAATTCCTGGATGCAGACGCCCGCGGGCTACGCCGTGAACGCCGACGGGCAATTCGTCGCGGCCGACTGGTTCAAAGTGATCTTCAATCCCTCCTTTCCCTATCGTCTCGTGCATATGGTGCTGGCGGCCTACCTGACCACGGCGCTTGTGGTTGGCGCGGTCGGCGCCTTTCACCTGTTGCGCGACCAGCATCTCGCCGGCCCTCGCGTGATGTTCTCGATGGCGATGTGGATGGCGACGCTGGTGGCGCCGATCCAGATCCTGGCCGGCGATCAGCACGGCCTCAACACGCTGGAGCACCAGCCGGTGAAGATCATGGCCATGGAGGGCCATTTCCAAAGCCACAAGGACGGCGCCCCACTCTATCTGTTCGGACTACCGGACGAGGCGGCCGGCGAGGTAAAATACGCGATCGCTATTCCGAAGCTCGGTTCGCTGATCCTCAAACATTCGCCCGATGCGCCGATGGCCGGGCTCGATACCGTGCCGCGCGACAACTGGCCGCCGGTGCCGATCACCTTCTGGGCGTTCCGCATCATGGTCGGGCTGGGATTCTTGATGCTGACGCTCGGCCTGTTCAGCCTGTGGGAACGCTGGCGCGGCCGGCTGTTTCAGTCGCGCTTGCTGCACCGTTTCGCGCTGCTGATGGGGCCGGCCGGCTTTCTCGCCGTGATCGCGGGCTGGGTCACCACCGAGACCGGACGGCAGCCATTCACTGTCTATGGCCTGCTGCGCACCGCCGATTCCGCCTCGCCACTGGCGGCACCGGCGGTCGGCTCGTCCCTGCTCGCCTTCGTCATCGTCTACTTCGTCGTCTACGCGGCCGGCATTCTCTATTTGTTGCGCCTGATGGCGCAGCCGCCGCATCCTGGCGAAGTGGGACCGAGCGGCGAGAGCCCGGTTCGCACCGCTGGCATCACGCCGGCAGCGGGTGTGCCGAAGGGAGCCGGTGCGACATGAGCGGAAGCATCGATATCGCCACCGTCTGGGCCTTCATCATCGCGTTCGCCGTGTTCGTCTATGTGGTGATGGACGGCTTCGATCTCGGGCTTGGCATCCTGTTTCCCTTCTTTCCGGCGAAAGCCGACCGCGACACCATCACCAACACTGTGGCGCCGGTGTGGGACGGCAACGAGACCTGGCTCGTGCTCGGCGGCGGCGGGCTGATGGCTGCGTTTCCGCTGGCCTATGCGGTGCTGCTGCCCGCGCTCTACACGCCGATCATCGCGATGCTGGTCGGCCTGATCTTTCGCGGGGTCGCCTTCGAATTCCGCTGGCGCACGCGCGCGCAACGCAACCGGTGGGACATCGCCTTTGCCGGCGGATCGTGGCTTGCCGCGCTGGCGCAAGGCGTCGCGCTCGGCGCGATTCTGCAGGGCGTGCACGTGCAAGGGCGGCAATATGCCGGCGGCTGGTGGGATTGGCTGACCTGGTTCAGCCTGCTGACCGGGATTTCGCTGGTCATCGGTTATGCGCTGTTGGGCGCGACCTGGCTGATTCTCAAGACCGAAGGGAGCTTGCGCGGCCGAGCCTACCGGATCAGCTGGTATCTGCTGTTTGCGATGCTCGTGGCAATCGCCGCAGTCAGCGTCGCGACGCCGCTTCTGACCATTCAGTATGCGCAGCGCTGGTTCACCTGGCCCAACATCGTCCTGACCACGCCGGTGCCTGTCGCGGTCGCCCTGGTGACGGTTGCGCTCTTGAAGAGCCTCGCCGACAAGCAGGACCGGCGGCCCTTCCTGCTGTCGCTGCTCTTGTTTCTGCTATCCTATGCGGGACTGGGCATCAGCATGTATCCCTATATCGTGCCGCAGAGCATCACGATCTGGCAGGCGGCCGCGCCGAAAAACAGTCAGCTGTTCATGCTGGTCGGCGTTGGCGTGCTGATCCCGCTGATCCTTGCCTATACCGGATGGGCCTATTGGGTCTTCCGCGGCAAGGTAAAGCCGGAAAGCGGCTATCACTGATGCCGCCGCAGCCGCCGACCCGGCCCTTGGCGCAGCGCCTGATCTGGTTCGCCGCACTGTGGCTTGCCGGGGTCGGCAGCGTCGCGGCGCTTGCGTTCATCCTGCGGCTTTGGCTCGGCGCGAAGTGAGACACGCGCCCCGCAATTGTCACACAAGCCTCAAGCGCCCAGATGCCCCAGGACACGAGCCTCGCCGCGAACTTGCCATCAAGCCGGCTCTAAGATTTGATGGTTCCGCCTGATTTGGCTGGCACCCACACGGAGAGTCTTGATGACGGCGTTT
Organism: Gemmatimonas sp.; assembly: GCA_050257355.1. Classification (GTDB taxonomy): domain Bacteria; phylum Pseudomonadota; class Alphaproteobacteria; order Rhizobiales; family Xanthobacteraceae; genus Bradyrhizobium. The sequence continues at coordinate 370 of JBLMWS010000294.1, read as the reverse complement.
CGTCACCTGAGCTGGATGATGATGGCGGCGATCGGCGTTGCGCTTTCGACCTTTCCGAGCCGCGCCCAGCAGCCGGCCGATCCCGGCGACCAGCCCGGACTTGTGGCCGACGACAGCTATCAGCTCGACCCGGAATGGCAGAAGCAAGTGGTGTACTACCGCACCACGGAGCCGCCGGGCACCATCATCATCTCCACCGCCGAGCGCCATCTCTATCTGATTGAGCCGGGCGGCCGGGCGCTGCGATACGGCATCGGAGTCGGACGCGACGGCTTTCAGTGGTCGGGGCTATTGACCATCACCAGGAAGGCGGAGTGGCCGGACTGGACGCCGCCGCCGGAAATGATCCAGCGCCAGCCCTATTTGCCGC
>JBLMWS010000293.1:0-24857 GCA_050257355.1 Gemmatimonas sp. | reverse complement strand
GCCGCCGGCACGAGACCGAACGGCGAGAGCACGGAATAGCGCCCGCCGATGGTGGGTTCGCCGTGGAAAATTCGGGCAAAGCCCTGCTTGGTTGCGACCTTCTCCAGGGACGAACCGGGATCGGTGACCGCGATGAAGCGGTGACCGGCTTTCTTGGCGCCGATCGCTTTCGCGACCCGGACGAAGAAATAGTCCTTCATCGCATTCGGCTCGGTGGTCGAGCCGGATTTGCTGGAGACGATGAACAGGGTTCTTGCGATGTCGATCCGCGCCTCCATCGCCCGCACCTCGGCCGGGTCCGTCGAATCCAGGATGTGCAGTTTCGGAAAGCCCGGCCTTCTCGGAAACGTCATGGCCAGGACTTCCGGGCCAAGGCTGGAGCCGCCCATACCAAGCACTACAGCGTCGCTGAACTCTTGACCCTTCACGCGCCGAGCGAAATCCTCATAATCGGCGATATCCGCTTTGGCGGCGCTGCTCAGCCAGCCCAGCCATTTGTCCTCGTCGCTGCCGGTCCACACCGTCTTGTCGCGCTGCCAGAGCCTGCGGACCTTGGCGGACGCGCGCCACTCCTCGGTGTCTTTTTCGAGCGCCTTGCCGAGCTCTCGCGACAACGCAAGGCGCTGCGGGTCGATAGCGCCCCCCAGCACGGTCACGCGCTTGTGGGCAACCGCCCCATAAAGCTTGTCGGCGGAGTCGGCGAACAGCCTGACGCCGTCCTTGACGAGTTCGGCGGTGATGGCGTCAAGCGAGATGCCGGAGCGTTCCAACTCGGCCAGGACCTGCCTTGCTTCGTCGATATCCTCTTCCAGGCTCTCGCGCAGCTTGCCGTGATCGCGAAAGGCGTCCAGCGTCGCCGGCGGCATGGTGTTGATGGTGTCGGGACCGATCAGCTCTTCCACGTAAAGGACGTCGCTATAGGCCTTGTTCTTGGTCCCAGTCGAGGCCCATAGCAACCGCTGCGGCTTGGCGCCCTGGGCGGCGAGCTTCTGCCAGCGGGCGTCCGCGATCAGCTTCTTGTAGTCCTGATAGGCGAGCTTTGCATTCGCTATCGCGACCTTGCCTTTCAGGCTTGCGAGCCGTTCCTTCTCTGAAGGGTCGTTGGCCTTGGCGATTTTCTCGTCGAGCTGCTTGTCGACCATGGTATCGATGCGGCTGACGAAGAAGCTCGCGACGCTTGCAATGTGGGAAGGATCGCCACCGCCGGCGACATATTTCTCGAGGCCAGCCAGATAGGCCTCCGCCACCTGCAGATAAACCTTTTGCGAGAACAAAAGCGTGATGTTGACGCTGATGCCTTCGCTGATCAGGTGCTCGATCGCCGGCAATCCCTCCGGGGTGGCCGGCACCTTGATCATCAGGTTCTTGCGCCGGACGTCTTTCCAGAGCCGGCGCGCCTCCGCGATCGTGCCCTTGGTGTCGGTGGCGAGATAGGGCGAGACCTCGAGGCTGACGAAGCCGTCCTTGCCGTGGAGATCATCGTAAACCGGGCGCAGCACGTCGGCGGCGCGCTGGATGTCCGCGACCGCGAGTTCTTCGAAAAGCTCCGTGATAGGACGGTCGCCGTGGCGGAGTGCCTTGCCAATCGCGCCGTCATATTCGTCGGAAGAGCCGATCGCCTTCTCAAAGATCGACGGATTGGAGGTGACGCCTTTGACACCGTCTTCCTCGATCAGTTTCTTTAACTCGCCCTTGTCGACGAAACCGCGGGCCAGGAAGTCCAACCACACAGCTTGGCCGTGGTTTTCGAGTGCTTTGACGGGGTTCATGATGCCTTTTCCGTTCGAGCTGGTCCTATTTCCGGAACTCCGGCAGCTTTCGGGTGCGACCATGGATTGTCAACAACCGAGCCGGCAGGGATGCGAAATAGTGCCCGAACAACGCTAACGCCGTTTGGGGCGCTTCGATCCCGAAAATCTGAGCCCACTTAGCGGCAATTGCGGCACAATTTCGTGACGGAAGCCGGCGGGCACTGCGCGGGCAAGGGCAGTTCAGGCCGCGTACGAATGAAAAAGCTCCGGCCACTTCAACTCGGCTGTCGCATGCCGCAACTCGGCTGTCGCATGGCGCGGCCGACCATCTGAGCCGCTGGCGGGACGTGCCGCCCGGGCGGTAAAAAATAACATTTCTCTATTTCGGCTACCCCAGATGCAACTTTCAGTTCATGGCGGCGCCGTTCTGGTCTCCCGATGACCCTGCCGGACGCGTCCGCGTCCATAGTAGCGCACAAACCAGGGATGGGCCCCTTGCGGTCGGCAGATGCGCCGAACATCTCGATATTGATGCTACCGGCTTTGGCGAATCGCGAGCGTGGCCTTCGCGGCACCGTGCGGCGGCCCGTGCGGTCAAAATGCGACTGCTGTGCGAAACGGTCGCAAACGAAAGTCGTGCGAGCGAGAAATGGAGATGTCCGCCGCATGCTGGTCTCACGCAATTGCTTTACTTGCGTTCGCGCGTTCGCGCGTGGCGACACGGCAGTGCCGCTCGATCGCAAAAGCTCGTTCGTACTGGCCGTATCGCGCGCCGCTGTCAGGCCGTCGAGCCTGGACGGTATTGATTTTGCGCACTCTGCTCGCGGCAATGCGCCTGTTCACGCGTTTTCACAAACCGTTGTGCGATGCAGGGAAAGGCCGCAAAAGGGCCATCTCCGGGTTCATACGGATGTTGCGAAGGGGCTACAATAGCCCGAAACTAACGTGTTGGAAGGGATTTTGCCGAACTATTGAGCGAACTGCTTGTTGATATAGCAGAACCTGCTTGCGCTACGGATTGCGGAATGGAGGTCTGCGAGCGTTCAATAGGGTCAGCGTGCTCACTTTGATTCGTTGTTGAGCAGGAACGCTCCCCTAGCTCGACTCGTTGCAAAGTGCAGCGGAACATATCGCAGAGAGAGAGGGATCATGTACAACGATTCTCTATTTAACGCTTTCGCGCGATCCTTCGAGGCGCGAAGCCAGACCGACATGTCGATGTCGGAATATTTAGAATCGTGTCGAACAGACCCGATGCGATATGCAAACGCGGCCGAACGATTACTAGCGGCGATCGGTGAGCCCCAGATGATCGACACGGCCAAGGACCCACGCCTTGGCCGTATCTTTTTGAACCGCACGATGCGCGCCTATCCGGCGTTTGCCGGCTTCCACGGCATGGAAGACACGATCGAGCGCATCGTCGGATTCTTTCGCCACGCCGCGCAGGGACTCGAGGAGCGCAAGCAGATTCTTTACCTGCTCGGCCCTGTCGGCGGCGGCAAGTCGTCGCTCGCCGAACGGCTGAAGCAGCTGATGGAGGTGCACCCCGTCTATGTACTGAAGGCGGGGGACGAGTTGAGCCCGGTGTTCGAAAGCCCGCTCGGCTTGTTCGATCCTGATACGCTGGGGCCGATGCTGGAAGAGAAATACGGGATTCCGCGCCGCCGCCTCACCGGGTTGATGAGCCCGTGGTGCTACAAGCGGCTTGAGGCCTTCGGCGGCGACATCTCCCAATTCCGCGTCGCCAAGATTCAACCGTCGCGCTTGCGCCAGATCGCGATCGCGAAGACCGAGCCCGGTGACGAGAACAACCAGGATATCTCTTCGCTCGTCGGCAAGGTCGACATCCGAAAGCTCGAGACCTATGCCCAGAACGATCCGGATGCCTACAGCTATTCGGGCGGGCTCAATCGCGCCAACCAGGGCATTCTCGAATTCGTCGAGATGTTCAAGGCGCCGATCAAGATGCTGCATCCGCTGCTCACGGCAACCCAGGAGGGTAATTACATCGGCACCGAAAACATCGGCGCCATTCCCTTCAGCGGTATCATCCTGGCCCACTCCAACGAGGCCGAGTGGCAGAGTTTCAAGGCCAACAAGAACAACGAGGCCTTTATCGACCGCATCTGCGTCATCAAGGTGCCCTACGTCCTGCGGGTGACCGAGGAGCGCAAGATATACGAGAAGCTGATCCAGGGCTCCGAGCTCGCGAATGCGCCTTGCGCCCCGGCGACGCTCGATACCATGGCGCGGTTCTCGGTGATGTCGCGGCTGCGCAAGCATGAGAACTCGACGCTCTATTCCAAGATGCGTGTCTATGACGGCGAAAGCCTGAAGGAATCCGATCCGAAGGCCCGCAGCGTCCAGGAATATCGCGATGCGGCCGGCGTCGATGAAGGCATGGACGGGGTTTCCACCCGCTTTGCGTTCAAGGTTTTGGCGGCAACCTTCAACCACGATACCCAGGAGGTCGGCGCCGACGCCGTCCATCTGATGTATGTGCTGGAACACGCGATCCGCCGCGAGCAACTGCCGGAGGAGATCGAGAAGCGCTACCTGGAATTCATCAAGGCGGAGCTCGCGCCGCGCTATGCCGAGTTCATCGGCCACGAGATCCAGAAGGCCTATCTGGAATCCTATGCCGATTACGGCCAGAACCTGTTCGACCGCTACGTCGATTATGCCGACGCCTGGATCGAGGATCAGGATTTCAAGGATCCGGACACCGGGCAGCTGCTGGATCGCGAACTGCTCAATCAGGAGCTGACCAAGATCGAGAAGCCGGCCGGGATCGCCAATCCGAAGGACTTCCGCAACGAAGTCGTCAAGTTCTCGCTGCGATCGCGCGCCCAGAACGGCGGCAAGAATCCGAAGTGGACCTCCTACGAGAAGATTCGCGAGGTCATCGAAAAGAGGATATTCTCGCAGGTCGAGGACCTGCTTCCCGTAATCTCCTTCGGGTCCAAAAAGGACGGTGAGACCGAGAAGAAGCACGCCGACTTCGTCGCACGGATGATCGAACGTGGCTACACCGAGCGGCAGGTGCGGCGGCTGGTCGAGTGGTATATGCGCGTGAAGCAGGCCGGATAGGGCGGAGGCGGATGTAACAGTGGCCTTTCATATCATCGACCGGCGCCTGAACCCCGGGGGCAAGAGCCTTGAGAACCGGCAGCGTTTTCTGCGGCGCGCCAAGGCCCAGGTTCAAGGTGCCGTCAAGAAGTCCTCGCAGGATCGCGACATCAAGGACGTCCTGGAGGGCGGTGAGGTCAGCATTACGCTTGACGGCATGGACGAGCCGCGCTTCCGCCGCGAAGGCGGTACGCGCGACATCGTGCTGCCCGGCAACAAGAAATTCGTCGAGGGCGACGTCCTGCCGAGGTCGAACGAAGGCGGCGGCAGGAAATCGCAGCCGGGGGAAGGCGACAGCGAGGACGCCTTCCGCTTCGTGCTGAGCCGGGAGGAATTCGTCAACCTGTTCCTCGACGATCTGGAGTTGCCCGACTTGGCCAAGCGGAAGCTTGCCGACGTCGAAAGTGAAGGGCTGCAGCGCGCCGGCTACGCCACCTCGGGTTCGCCCGCCAATATTTCGATCAGCCGCACGGTGAGCCGCGCGCTGATGCGCCGCGTCGCCCTGCGCCGACCGCGGCCGGAAACGATCGCCCGGCTCGAGGAGGAGCTTGCCGATTGCGAAGATGAAGCGCGCCGCGGCGAGCTGATCGCCGAGATCGAGGCGCTGAAGGCGAAAAGCAAACGGATCCCCTTCATCGACCCCATCGACATCCGCTATCGCCGGTTCGAGACCATTCCGAAACCGGTGGCGCAGGCGGTGATGTTCTGCCTGATGGACGTGTCGGGATCGATGTCCGAGCATATGAAGGACCTCGCCAAGCGGTTCTACATGCTGCTGTATGTGTTCCTGAAGCGCCGCTATCGGCATGTCGAGATCGTCTTCATCCGCCATACCGATCGCGCCGAAGAGGTCGACGAGCAGACCTTTTTCTACGGCCCGGCCTCGGGCGGTACGTTGGTCTCCAGTGCGCTGCAGGCGATGCACGAGATCGTCCGTTCGCGCTTCCGGCCCTCGGACTGGAACATCTATGCGGCGCAGGCTTCCGACGGGGACAACTCGATCTCCGACAGCGAGCCCGTCGCCCGCATCCTGACCGAAAATATTCTGCCGGTCTGTCAGTTCTTCGCCTATCTCGAGGTTGGCGAAGCCGGTGGTTATTCGTTCGAAATGCCGGATTCGTCCCTGTGGTCGCTTTACGAGCGGCTGCGCGGGAATGGCGCCGAGCTGTCGATGCGCAAGGTACGGGATCGTAGCGAGATCTTCCCGGTCTTCCACGATCTGTTCCAGCGCCGCGCCCAGCAGGAAAAGGTCGCTTCATGACTGCCGAACGACTCTTCGAGGGTGCGGATTGGGATTTTGCGACGCTGCAGCGCATCCACGATGCCTGCGAGGATATCGCGCGGTCCGAACTCGGCCTCGACACCTACGTCAATCAGATCGAAGTCATTACGGCCGAGCAGATGCTCGACGCCTATTCGTCCGTCGGCATGCCGCTGTTCTACAAGCATTGGTCGTTCGGCAAGCACTTCGCCTTCCATGAAGCCTCCTACCGCAAGGGGCTGATGGGGCTCGCCTACGAGATCGTCATCAACTCGTCGCCCTGTATTTCCTACCTGATGGAGGAAAACACCGCGACCATGCAGACGCTGGTGATCGCGCATGCCGCGTTCGGTCATAACCATTTCTTCAAGAACAACTATTTGTTCAAGCAATGGACGGACGCCGACGGCATTCTCGACTATCTCGAATTTGCCAAGCGCTATGTGAAGCAGTGCGAGGAGAAATACGGCCACTTGGCGGTCGAGCAGACGCTCGATGCCGCGCACGCTTTGATGTCGCACGGGGTCGATCGCTATCCCGGAAAGAAGAAGCTCGACCTGCGCGACGAGGAGAAGCGCGCCGGCAAGCGCCGTATCCACGAGGAGCGCGCGTTTAACGATTTGTGGCGGACCGTGCCAACCGGTCCCGCCAAGAGCAGGCAGGTTCTCAACATCGAGCGGCGGCGCAAACTGCTCGGCCTGCCGCAGGAGAATCTGTTATATTTCCTGGAGAAGAGCGCTCCGCGGCTCGCGCCCTGGCAGCGCGAACTCTTGCGCATCGTGCGGCACATCGCGCAGTATTTTTATCCGCAGAGCCAGACCAAGGTGATGAACGAAGGCACCGCCACCTATGTTCATTACCGCATCCTGAACCGGCTGCATCGGCAGGAGCGCATTTCGGACGGCAATTTCCTCGAATTCCTGCAGTCCCACACCAACGTGGTATTCCAGCCGGAATTCGATGATCCGCGCTTCTCCGGTTTCAATCCTTACGCGCTCGGTTTTGCGATGATGCAGGACATCGAGCGCATCGTCGCCAATCCGGAGGACGAGGACCGCGAGTGGTTTCCGGAGATCGCAGGTTGCGGCGATGTCGAGGGGGTCCTGCGTGGCGTCTGGGCCAACTATCGGGACGAGAGTTTCATCGGACAGTTTCTGAGTCCGAATCTGATGCGCCAGCTGCGGCTGTTCCACCTGCATGATGATCCGGAGGAACGCGCCGGCATCAAGGTGGACGCCATTCACAATGAGCGCGGCTATCGCCGGATCCGGCGCGAACTCGCCAAGCAATACGACGTCGGCTACATCGATCCCAACATCGAGGTGGTCGATGTCGATCTCGCCGGCGACCGGCGGCTGATGCTGCGCCACCACGTCGTCAAAGGGCAGCAGCTCAACGAGCAGGATGCCAAGCGCGTGCTCCAGCACTTGGCCGACCTCTGGAGCTACGACGTCTCACTTCAAGAGGTGGATGCCAACGACAAGGTCCTCAAGGAGTACGTGCTCAATCCGCGAATACAACCGGCGGCCGCCTAAAGCGGCGGCCGCGGCGTGAATTGGACTGAAATAACGTAAGGGCCTATGCCCGCCTACCGCAGGCTCGCATTGATCTTGTCCAGCACGGCCGAGCCGGGACAGAGGTTCTTCGCTTCCAGCCCATTGAGCGGCGCATCCACCGTATTGAGATGGCTGTGCAGGTCTTCCGCTTCAGGGTCGACATAGAGCAGCCCGGTGACGATCTGCCCTTTTGCCGCGTGCTTCTGCAGGAAGGCCTGGGCCGCCACACGGTCGTGCACGTCGTAGTCGGCGTCGATCTTGCGCAACGCCAGTTTCGAGCCGTCGTGCTGTTCGACGATCTGCACGGTGCCAGGCGCATAATCGACGGTGATCGGCTCCCGGCCGGTGATGACGTCGAGTCGGTTCACGGCGTCATTGTGCTCGCGGACGTAATCGAAGCTCTTGGTCGAGCCTGCGTGATTGTTGAAAGCGACGCATGGTGAGATCACGTCGATGAAGGCCGCGCCCCTGTGCTGCAGCGCGCCGGCAATGGCGGGGACGAGCTGGTTCTTGTCGCCGGAGAAGCTGCGCGCCACATAAGTCGCGCCCAATTGCAGCGCGATCGCCACGAGGTCGATCGCGTTGTCGGTATTCATCACGCCCTTCTTGGATTTCGAGCCGCGGTCGGCGGTGGCCGAAAACTGGCCCTTGGTGAGGCCGTAAACGCCGTTGTTCTCGACGACATAGGTCATGTTGACGCCGCGGCGGATCGAGTGCGCGAACTGGCCGAAGCCGATCGAGGCGGAATCGCCGTCGCCGGAGACGCCGAGATAGATCAGGTCGCGGTTGGCGAGATTGGCGCCCGTCAAGACCGATGGCATGCGGCCGTGCACGGAATTGAAGCCGTGGGAGTTGCCGAGGAAGTAGTCCGGCGTTTTCGAGGAGCAACCGATGCCGGAGATTTTCGCGACCCGGTGCGGCTCGATGGACAGCTCGAAGCAGGCCTCGATGATCGAGGCCGTGATCGAGTCGTGGCCGCAGCCCGCACATAGCGTCGAGATCTTCCCTTCGTAATCCCGGTGGGTGAAGCCGAGCGCATTCTTCTTCAAGCCCGGATGATGAAATTTTGGCTTTGCTATGTAGGTCATGACACGGCCTTGCGGAGGGGCGTCACCTTCAGGTGATCCTGGTGATCGCCAATGGCATTGGCGATGAAGCGCGCGGTAATCGGAGTGCCGTCATAGTGCACGATGGACACCAGCCGTACCGGATCGATGCCGTTCTCGTTCATGATCAGCGTGCGGAGCTGACCATCGCGGTTCTGCTCGACGACGTAAACGAAATCGTGGTCGGCGATGAAGCTCGCCACGCTGGAATGGAACGGGAAGGCGCGGATGCGCAAGCGGTCGAGGTGATGGCCGCGCGCTTCCAACAGCCCGATCGCCTCGTCCATGGCGGGTGCAGTCGAGCCGAAGTAGATCACGCCATATTTTGTGGGTTTTGCGCCGTTGGCCTGCAACGGCCGCGGCACGAGATCTTGCGCAGTCTCGAATTTCCGCACCAGCCGCTGCATGTTGTCGGCGTAGACCGGACCTTCCTCGGAATAACGCGCATAGCGGTCGCGCGAGGTGCCGCGGGTGAAGTAGGAGCCCTTGGTCGGATGCGTTCCGGGCAGGGTGCGATAGGGGATGCCGTCGCCGTCGACGTCGAGATAGCGGCCGAAGTCGCGGCCTTCTTCCAGCATCTCGGCCGTCATGATCTTGCCGCGGTCATATTGCCGCGCATCGTCCCATTTCAGCGGCCGGCAGAGACGGTGGTTCATGCCGATGTCGAGATCGAGCATCAGGAAGATCACCGTCTGCAGCCGCTCGGCGAGATCGAAGGCGGTGGCGGCGAACTCGAATGCTTCGGCAGGGTCTTCCGGAAACAATAGCACGTGCTTGGTGTCGCCATGCGACGCATAGGCGCAGGCGATGATGTCGCATTGCTGGGTACGGGTCGGCATGCCGGTCGAGGGGCCGGCGCGCTGCACGTCCATGATCACGGCCGGAATTTCGGCGAAATAAGACAGGCCGATGAACTCGGTCATCAGCGAGATGCCGGGGCCGGAGGTCGCGGTAAAGGCGCGCGCGCCGTTCCAGGAGGCGCCGATCACGATGCCGATCGAGGCGAGTTCGTCCTCGCCCTGCACGATGGCGTATTTGGCTTGGCCCGTTTCCGGATCGTGGCGGTACTTCCTGCAGTGCGTGGCAAAGGCATCGGCCAGCGACGACGACGGCGTGATCGGATACCAGGCGCAGACCGTGGCGCCGCCGTAGACGGCGCCGAGCGCTGCCGCGCTATTGCCTTCAATGAAGATGCGGTCGCCGACCTTGTCGGCCTTTTTCACCTTGAGGCCGATCGGACACTTCAGGTTCTGCAGCGCCCAGTCGCGTCCGAGATGCAGCGCGTGGACGTTGGGAGACAGCAGCTTTTCCTTGCCCTTGTACTGTTCGCCGATCAATTGCTCGATGAGCTTCGGATCCATATCCAGCAGCGCACAGAGGGCGCCGAGATAGATGATGTTCTTGAACAGCTGGCGCTGTCGCGGATCGGTATAGGTGGAATTGGTGATCGCGGTCAGCGGCACGCCGATCACCGTGATGTCGTCGCGGAATTTCGACGACGGCATCGGCTTGGTCGAGTCGTAGAACAGATAGCCGCCTGGTTCGATCGAGCCGACGTCCTTGTCCCAGGTCTGCGGGTTCATCGCCACCATCATGTCGACGCCGCCGCGGGCGCCGAGATGGCCGGCTTCCGTCACCCGCACCTCGTACCAGGTCGGCAGGCCCTGGATGTTGGAGGGGAAGATATTGCGCGGGCTGACCGGCACGCCGTGCCGCAGGATCGCGCGGGCGAACAGCTCGTTGGCGGAGGCCGAGCCCGAGCCGTTGACGTTGGCGAAGCGGACGACGAAGTCGTTTACGCTGCTGATCGGCTTTTGCTCGGGCATGATGTGCTCGCGTGAACCATATCGATAAGATATTTCTGCATGTCCCACGCACCGGTGGGGCAGCGTTCGGCGCAGAGGCCGCAGTGCAAGCAGACGTCCTCGTCCTTCACCATGACGCGGCCCGTCTTCAGTTCGGTCGAGACGTAAAGGTCCTGATCGGCGTGCGGGGCGGGCGCCTTCAACCGGCCGCGCAAATCAGTCTCCTCGCCATTGCCGGTGAAGGTGATGCAATCCATCGGGCAGATGTCGGCGCAGGCGTCGCATTCGATGCAGAGCGGAGCCGAGAACACGGTCTGGACGTCGCAGTTCAGACAGCGATGCGCTTCACCCAGCGCGAGCTTGACATCGTAGCCCAGCTCGACCTCGGCGCGGATGTCCTTGAGTGCAATCACCTTGTCGCGATGCGGGACCTTGAAGCGCTTCTCGGGCGAGATGTCGTTGTCATAACTCCATTCGTGAATGCCCATCTTCTGCGAGGTGATATGCACTTGCGGCAGCGGCCGCTCGTTGACGTCTTCGCCGGACAAGAGCCGATGGATTGAGAGCGCTGCGTCGTGGCCGTGCGCCACCGCCCAGATGATGTTCTTGGGGCCGAACGCCGCATCGCCGCCGAAGAACACCTTTGGATGAGTCGAGGCCATGCTCTTCGGATCGATCCTGGGCATGCCCCATTTGTCGAATTCGACGCCGCAGTCGCGCTCGATCCAGGGGAAAGCGTTTTCCTGCCCGACCGCGACCAGCACGTCGTCGCAAGGAAGCATCTGATCGGGCTCGCCGGTCGGCACCAGATTGCGTCTGCCCTTGGTGTCATATTCGGCGCGCACCTTCTGGAAGGTGACGCCGGTGAGCTTGCCGCCGTCGTGGGTGAAGGCGACCGGGACCATGTAGTTGAGGATCGGGATATCCTCATGCATGGCGTCTTCTTTTTCCCAGGGCGATGCCTTCATCTCCTCGAAGCCGGAGCGCACGATCACCTTGACGTCATGCCCGCCAAGGCGGCGCGCGGTGCGGCAACAGTCCATCGCGGTGTTGCCGCCGCCGAGCACGATCACGCGCCTGCCGATCTTGTCGGTGTGGCCGAACGAGACGCTGGAGAGCCAGTCGATGCCGATGTGAATGTTTGCGGCGGCTTCCTGCCGGCCGGGAATGTTCAGCTCGCGACCCCGCGGCGCGCCGGAGCCGACGAAGATTGCGTCGTAGCCGTCGGCGAGCAGCTGTCTCATGCTGTCGACGCGCTGGCCGCCTTTGAATTCGACGCCGAGACCCAGGATGTAGTCGGTCTCCTCGTCGATGACGGAGTCGGGCAGGCGGAATTTCGGGATCTGCGACCGCATCATGCCACCGGCTTTCGCATCGGCATCGAATACCGTGCACTGGTAGCCGAGCGGCGCGAGATCGCGCGCCACGGTGAGCGAGGCCGGACCACCGCCGACCAGCGCAATGCGCTTGCCGTTCCTGGGCGAGGGCCGCGGCAGCCGGCTCGTGATGTCGTCCTTGAAGTCTGCGGCGACGCGCTTCAGGCGGCAGATTGCCACCGGATTTTCCTCGACCCTGCCGCGCCGGCAGGCGGGCTCGCAGGGCCGGTCGCAGGTGCGTCCCAGAATGCCGGGAAACACGTTGGACCTCCAATTGATCATGTAGGCGTCGCCGTAGCGGCCTTCGGCGATCAAGCGGATATATTCGGGGACTGGTGTGTGCGCGGGACAGGCCCATTGGCAATCGACCACTTTGTGGAAGTAGTCGGGGGCCGAGATATCAGTCGGTTTCATTCCTACCCGTCCGCGCCACATGCAGCAAAGACGCGGCCTTTTTTCACCTCAGGGCGCCGACATGACGTCCATTCGGTTTTCGAATTGCATCATGGACTTACCTGATTGAGATTAGAGCCATTCAAGTTCATGCACAAAGGCAAATTTGGCTAATCACCCCGCTTTTATGCGTGCAGTGCCATAACGTTAACGTGTATGCGGCGCTGCAACATGTTGTGGCCAGACCATGCGTCGGTTGAGCTCAGTTTGCCGCGATGTCGCTTTTGGCGAGATCCCACATCAGGTCATAGATGCCCGACGAAATCTGCGTCGCAGGCATGGGCGCCGCATTACCGGTGAAGCGTGCGGCCAGGAGCGCCGCAACGGCGCTGACGCCGGTCGCATCGATCAGCACGAACCAATCGGCGGCCCCTGCGGCGGCCGGCAATTCAGCCGTCGGCCCGGATAATCTTGCGTCGCTCTCGATCAGATGCATGGAGATGATGCCGTCGAGATCCTTCGGGTCGAGCCTCGTCTGCAATGCCGCGCGTAAATCGTCCAAGCGTCCCTCCTGCGGACGCAGGCGCACGATGCCGAGCACCGCGCCGCGGCCAGTGCCCTTGCTGATCGTGATGCGTGCCACCGCGCGGATCATGTTCTGGAACCGCGCCATGGTCTTGGCCGACCAAGCGGTGGGATGCGCGAGCTTCTCGCGATACACGGAGCTGTCCAGCACGTCGATCGCTTCAGTGGAATACAGGCAGAGATATTTCGGGCTGCCGATATGCGCGACATAGCGGCGGGCTTCGATAAAGCCTTCGATCGCCACGCGCTCTTCCAGATGTTCGCGGTCGTACCAGCGGTTGAAGTCGGCCTCGTCGGCGGGATCGATATCCATCGACGTCAGCAGCATGCCTTGTCCGGCGAGCGGCATTTTTATTCTCCTTTGTAGTGCTTGGCTTCCGCGGGGATCGTCCATTACGACGTAACGGGTCGTCCCTCAATCTTCGCTGCCAGATCCGCAATCGAGCGCATCACCGCATTCCTGACGCCGGGATCGTAGAGTGAATGGCCGGCGCTCTCGACGATGCGGATTTCGACATCCGGCCAAAGGCGGGCGAGGGCGCGCGATGTCGCGGGCGGACAAAGCAGGTCGTAGCGGCCCTGCACGATGATGCCGGGAACCCCGGCAAGCTTTGACGCCTGGTCGAGCAGCTGGTTCGGCGCCATGAAGCTGTCGTTCTGAAAATAGTGCGCTTCCATGAAGGGCGTTGCGGGTAGCGCGCCGTTCGACAGCGAAGCCGGATCGAGCCGGCTGCGCGGCGGAGCGTGCTCGGACAGGAGGCGTTCGGTATCATGCCAGGCCCGAGCGGCCGGTCCATGCACCGCCGGATCGGGATCGAGAATGCGGCGCCAATAGGATCGCAGCGGCTGCTTGCGCTCCTCGACGTCCAGCAGCGCCAGGAAATCCGCGGCCAGATCGGGGTAGAAGCGCGGCAGGGTGTCGCAGAATGCCGCCTCGACCTCGCGGCTCGTGCCGAGAAAAGTCGCGCGCAGCGCGATGCCGGTCACCCGCTCGGCATGGGCCTGCGCATAGGCGAGCGCGAGCGTCGCGCCCCAGGAGCCGCCGACGACCATCCAGCGTTCGATGCCGAATTTCTCGCGGATTAACTCCATGTCGGCAAGGAGATGCGAGAGCGTATTGGCCTGCCGACTGCCTTTGGGGCGGCTGCGCCCGGCCCCTCGCTGGTCGAACAGGATCGCGTGAAAGCGCTCCGGATCGAACAGCCGGCGATGGTCCGGCTGGCAGCCGCTGCCGGGGCCGCCATGCAGGTAAACCGCAGGGACGCCGCGTTCGCAGCCGACGCTCTCGACATAGATTTCATGGCCGTCGCCGACCGAGAGCCATTCCGAGCTCAGCGGCGCGAAGGGATCGGCACGTCTCAATTTGCCGGCATCGGCGTCAGGCGCCATCGTCGCTCGGCTCCAGCGTGCCGCCGGCAAAATTGCGATAGAGGAAGCGGTCGCTTCCCGATGCCGCGTCCTGCTCCGCCTGCCTGAAGATCTGCTGATGCAGCGGCGACAGTGTACAGGCAGGATCGGTGTTGCCGGCGTCTCCGGTCAGCGCGAAGGCCTGGCAGCGGCAACCGCCGAAATCGACCTCCTTGAATTCGCAGGAACGGCACGGCTCAGGCATCCAGCCCGTGCCGCGATAGCGGTTGAAGGCTTCCGAGTTCTGCCAGATCCAGGCGATCGAATGGTTGGAGCGCACCGACTCGAATTGCAGCCCCGTGATGCTCTCGGCGGCATGGCAGGGCAGCACCTTGCCGGAGGGCGAGATGTTGAAGAACTGCCGGCCCCAGCCGCCCATGCATTTCTTCGGCCGCAGCGCGTAGTAGTCCGGGATCACATAGTCGATGGTGAGCACGCCCTTCAGCCGCTCGCGCGCCTCCTCGACGATGCGCGTGGTTTCCTCGAGCTGCGCAAAGGTCGGCATCAAGGCCGCGCGATTCTTCAGCGCCCAGCCGTAATACTGGACGTTGGCGACTTCGAGACGGTCGGCATCGAGATCGACCGCCATCTGAATGATGTCGGGCAGCTGATGCAGGTTTTGCCGGTGCATCACCGCGTTCACCGTGAGCGGCAGCTCCAATTCGCGCGTCCATTTCGCGGCCTGGATTTTCTTCGCATGCGCGTCCTTGTAGCCGGCGACGCGATCGGCGCCTGCGGCTTCGTTGCCCTGGAAACTGATCTGCACATGACACAGGCCGGCCTCGGCGAGCGCGGCGAGCTTCTCGCGGGTCAAGAGCACGGCCGAGGTGATCAGATTGGTGTAGAGCCCAACGTCGCTCGCATGCTGCACCAGTTCGACCAGATCCCTGCGCGCGGTCGGCTCGCCGCCGGAGAAATGCACCTGCAGCACGCCGATTTCGGCGAGCTCGGAGAGCACATTCTTCCACTCCGCCGTGGTGAGTTCGGTGCTGGCGCGATCGAGCTCGACCGGGTTGGAGCAATACGGGCATTGCAGTGGGCAGCGATGGGTCAGCTCGGCCAGCACCGCTAGCGGAATGCCGAAGGTCTCCGCGGTCGAGCTCTGCTTCTCCAGCACCGCTAATCCGTCATTCGGATCGCGCGGCGCCGCGGTGGTCTCGACAAGCTCCTCACTCATGGCGTCTTCTCGCGCGCTTCGCTCAGGAATCCCTTGTCTGCGAGGTCCTGCAGCATGGCGACGACGTCGGCCGAAATATCAGCGCGCGGCGCGGCATATTTGGCCGCGAGCGCATCGACCAGGTCTGCGACGCGCCGCACGCCATCGCACAGCTTCAGCACCTCGACCGCAATCTCGTCCGGCGCCAGCACGCGCTCCGGCGCCAGGATCACCCAGACCTTGCGGGTGTCGTCGAACTTCAATTTCGCATGCCGCGGCAGCACCGGCCGGCTTGCCTCGCTGACTGTGATGTGCCGCGGTCCCGCCATTACCTCGCCTCTCTAGGCCGCCTTGGGCACGAAGGCGCCCGGCGGAATGTGGCCGTCGATATAGGCGTGATACAGCGCATCGAGCTGTACCCATAACACGTTGGTCTTGAAGATCAGCGCATTGCAGACTGCCTCGCGCTGCTCCGGCGTCGTGGCGTGCTCCTTCACATAGGCCAGCGCAAAGTTGGCATCGCGCGGCGCTTGGCTGAGACGACGCTTGAAATAGCTCATGATGTCAGGATTGACGAAATCATAGTGCTGCAGCATTCCGGCGATGCGTTCTTCATGGATGCTGGGCGCGAACAATTCGGTCAGCGACGAGGCGATTGCCTCCAGCGGTGTGCGGTCACGGCAGAAATGCACATAGGCCTCCACCGCAAACCGGGTCGCCGGGAGGATGCCCTCGGTCGATTTGACATAGGTCCTGTCGAGGCCCAAACCGTCGGTCAGCTTCAGCCAGCGCTCGATGCCGCCTTCACTGCCGACATCGCCATCGTGATCTTCGATGCGGTGCCGCCATTCCACGCGCGTGGCGCGGTCGCGAAAGCGCGAGATCACCACGGCATCCTTGATGGGAATCGTGCTCTGATAATAGTAGCGATTGAGCGCCCAGGCCTGCACCTGGCCCTTGTTCAATTTGCCGCCGTGCAACAGCTTATGGAACGGATGCAAATTGTGATAGCGCGCGGCGCCGATCTGGCGCAGCACGTCTTCGAGCTCGCTTGCACTGTTGAGTGAAACGCCCTTTCCGATCGAGAGCGCGGTCATGGTGGTCGCAATATTGGCGTTCACAGCACAATCTCCGTTCCGTCCCTGGGTATCTGCCAGCCTGCGCGCTCTACGATGGCGCGCTCCTGCGAGCCGGAAAGTAGCGCCGGATTGGAGTTATTGATATGCAGAAATATTTTTCTATCGATGCCAAGGCCCGCGAGGCTTTCGATCGCGCCGTTCCTGCCTGACATTGCGATGTGACCCATGCTCTGGCCGGTCTTGGTGCCGAGGCCGGATGCGATCATTTCGTCGTCGCGCCACACCGTGCCGTCGAAGAAGACGAGCGGCGCGCCGGTGAGGTGCGATTTCAGCTCGTCGCTCACCTCGGCGCAGGCGGCCAGGAAATAGAAATATTTGTCCGTCACCTTGTCGCGGATGCGTAAGCCCAGCGTGTCGCCCACTTCGTCGCCACGCCCGCCGGGCAGCGCCTTGTCGCGCAGGTACCAGGCGACTTTTCCCGTCACAGCGAAGGGCAGGATCTCGATCCCGCTTGGTGCCCCGTCGGGTAATTGCGGCTCGAATACCTGATCGATTGCGATCGGCTGGCGCTTGACGTTGGCCTCGCTCAGCACGTTGAAGATGCTGTTGGCTTTCAGGATCGCCAATACGTTGGGATGGCCGTAGATGGCGAAGGGCGAGCCTTCGCGCATCGACAGCAGCCCGGCTACCGCATCGACCTCGCCGTTGGTCAGGATCACGCCGGCGACCGGTGAATGGCGTAAGCTGCCTTCCCTGGGGTGAAGCTGCGGGGTCGCAATCAGCTGCTGGCGTAAGTCCGGCGAAGCGTTGACGAGGAACCAGTGCTCGTCGTCGGCGCTGATGGCGATCGACGATTGCGTCCTGCTCAGCTCCGGGTGTGTGCCTCTGGCCGCCCGGCACACCGGGCATCCGCAATTCCATTGCGGAACTCCGCCTCCGGCCGCGGCGCCCAGGACGACGACACGAAGCATGATCCGTCTCTCCTGGAAATCCGGTCACCAAATCCAAATGTGACAAAGGTGGACATCGGCTGCAACACGTTCCCTCAAGAACGGGTCACGTCCGAGAAGTCCACCTGCGTCGGAATGTGAAGAAGCTGCGGCCGATTGCGTTATTTGCGAGCGGCACAAGCATACATGTTGATTTCCATGCCTACCGGCACTTCGACAATCTTCGGTGCTTTCCAGGCCATTTCGGCACTCCTTGGTTGGTTGACCGGATGATTTCCCCCGCCAGTATCGCCTAAGCTAGCGCCCTGAGAAAAGTTCGCCAATTAAATCTTTTGACTAGAAGCCGGCCGATGCTCTTATTGCATCGCAACAACGGAGGTGTGACGCTGCGCCCGCGCAATGAATTCACGCACGTCCGCGAATGGAGCGGCGTTCCTGCATCGCGGTTAGGCTGGGAACTCCACAAATAAAGCAGTTGTGAGAATAGCGAGCCTTTCAATTTCCGCATCCCAGCCCCACTGGATTCCTATGCCGAGATACTTCTTCAACACCCGGATGGGTGACGATCTGATCGACGATCCCGAGGGGGAGGAACTGCGCAATCCGGACCGCGCCTGGGAAGTCGCGCGCGCGATGATCCGGGAACTCTTGCGCAGCGAGGGAGCGGTGGGCCCGCTCTTGAGCGCAGTCATCGAGGTGACTGACGAGGCGGGCGAGGTTGTGTTCGAATTTCCGTTCTCGGAGGCGTTCTTCGACCTGCCGGACGAGTCGGTCACGCGACATTGAGGGTGGCGTGCATCAGCGCCGTCGAGGACGAAAGTGGTGAGCGTCGATAATTGAGGGCGCGGCCATTTTCCCGTCCTCAGGTCCTTCAACTGCTCCGTTTCCTTGAGGAGTTCCCGGCGCTACAAGACGGCCATAACAACGGAGTTGCCTATGACCGATCTCTGGCACCTGTCGGCTGCCGAACTTGCCGCGCTCATCAAATCGAAGAAGGTCTCCGCCCGTGAGGCCGCCAGCGCCGCACTGGCGCGGCTGGACGCGGTCAACCCCAAGATCAATGCCGTGATCGATCACAGGCCGGAAAACGTGCTGCAGCAGGCCGCCGAGGTCGATGGACGGATCGCCCGGGGCGAGGAGGTTGGGGCGTTGGGCGGCGTGCCGGTCACAGTAAAGGTCAATATTGACCAGGAAGGGTTTGCAACCACCAACGGCCTGAAGCTGCAGCGCGACGTCATCGCCCACGTTAACAGCCCCGTCGTCGACAATTTGCGCAAAGCCGGCGCCGTTATCCTGGGCCGCACCAACTGTCCGGCCTTTTCCTACCGCTGGTTCACCACCAATCTGGTCCACGGCGACACCAAGAATCCGCGCGATGCTTCGCTGACCCCGGGCGGCTCCTCGGGAGGTGCTGGCGCTGCCGCGGCGGCCGGCATCGGCCATATCGCGCACGGCACCGACATCGCGGGCTCGATCCGCTATCCGGCCTATGCCTGCGGTGTGCATGGCCTGCGGCCGACCATGGGCCGCATCGCCGCTTTCAATGCGGCATTGCCCGAGCGTCCCATCGGTCCGCAGATCAGCGCCGTGTCCGGTCCCTTGGCGCGTACCATTCAGGATATCCGGATTTCGCTGGCGGCGATGGCGCAAAAGGACGTGCGCGATCCCTGGTGGGTGCCGGCTCCGCTGGAGGGGCCACCTAGGCCGAAGCGGGCGGCCTTGTGCCTCACACCCGACGGGCTGGAGACGGTTGCGGAAGTGAAGGCAGCACTCGTTGATGCGGGCAAGCGGCTGGAGCGCGCCGGCTGGATTGTCGATGAGATCGCCGATACGCCGCCGATGCGCGAGGCCGTGGAGTGGCAGGCCAAGCTCTGGCTCGGCGACGGTTACGAGGCGCAACTCGCGGCTGCGGAGCGCGAGGGCGACCCCGGCGCGCTGGCCTGCCTGCGCGGCAACCGCGCCAAGGTGGTTCCGTTCGATGCCGCGGACTACGCCAAGGCGTTGACGCGCCGCGCCACCCTGACCCGGGAGTGGCTGCAGTTCTTCGAGAACTATGCCGTGCTGCTGATCCCGGTATCGGCGGAACTGCCGTTTGAGGACAATCTCGACCTCAAGGACGAGGCCTCTTTCGCCCGGGTCTGGCGCGCCCAATTGACCGAGATCGCCATTCCCTTCATGGGCCTGCCCGGGCTCACCGTTTCCACCGGTCTGGTCGGACGAACTCCCGTTGGCGTTCAGGTCGTCTCCGGTCGTTACCGCGAGGATCTCTGTCTCGCCGCGGGCGAGGCGATCGAGGCGGGCGGCGTGCCGCCGATGCCGATCGATCCTTTGAACTGACCGCCGCGCGATGCCAAGCGTCTATGATTTTTCAGCCAAGTCGCTCGCCGGTGACGAGGTGCCGTTGCGGCGATTCGAGGGCAAGGTGCTGTTGGTCGTGAACACCGCGAGCAAATGCGGGTTCACTCCGCAATATCAAGGGCTCGAGGCGCTGCACCGCAAATTCGCGGTCCGCGGCTTTGCTGTGCTTGGTTTTCCCTGCAACCAGTTCGGCGGCCAGGAGCCGGGCAGCGCGAAGGAGATCGGCGATTTCTGCGCAAGCAAGTATGACGTGACCTTTCCGATGTTCGACAAGATCGACGTCAACGGTTCCGGCGCGCACCCCTTGTACAATTATCTGAAGAATGAGAAATCGGGCCTGTTGGGCGCGTCCATCAAATGGAATTTCACCAAATTCCTGGTGGACCGGAGCGGCCAGGTGGCGGCGCGCCACGCGCCGACTACGAGACCCGAAAGCCTGAGACGAGATATCGAGGCGCTGTTGTGAACGAGAAGAACGAGACCCCGAGCGCTCAACAGAGCGATCACTTGCCGGACCGGTTGTCGGTCGATCCGAACAGTCCGTACTACGACGCGGAAATCCTGAGGCGCGATGTCGGCATCCGCTTCAAGGGCGTCGAAAAGAGCAATGTCGAGGAATATTGCGTCAGCGAGGGCTGGGTGCGCGTCACCGCAGGGAACGCCAAGGATCGCCACGGCAACCCGCTGACCATCAAGGTGCACGGTCCCGTGGAGCCGTATTTCCGCGACAAGAAGTGATCGCCGGGAGCGACGGAAGAACGACAGCAAGACACGAACAACCCTCGAAAGTCCCCCATGTCGGTCCGCATCATCGACGTCCGCGAAGTCACGAAGCCGATCTCTTCGCCGATCCGCAACGCCTATATCGACTTCACTAAGATGACGACGAGCCTCGTCGCCGTCGTTACCGATGCCGTGCGCGAGGGCAAGCGCGTGGTCGGCTATGGCTTCAATTCCAACGGCCGTTATGGGCAGGGCGGCTTGATCCGCGAGCGCTTTGCGCCGCGGCTGCTGGAGGCTGCTCCAAGGACGCTGTTCAACGAGGCCGGCGACAATCTCGACCCCGACAGGGTCTGGGCGACGATGATGACGAATGAAAAGCCGGGCGGCCATGGCGAGCGCTCGGTTGCGGTGGGCACCATCGACATGGCGGTGTGGGACGCGGTGGCGAAGATCGCGGGCAAGCCGCTGTTCCGCCTGTTGGCCGAGCGTCACGGCAGAGAGGCCAATCCGCGCGTGTTCGTCTACGCCGCCGGCGGCTATTATTATCCCGGCAAGGGTCTTTCCATGCTGCGTGGCGAGATGCGCGGCTACCTCGATCGCGGTTACAACGTGGTGAAGATGAAGATCGGCGGTGCACCGATCGAGGAAGACCGCAAGCGCATCGAAGCCGTGCTCGAGGAGATCGGCAAGGACGCGCAGCTGGCGGTCGATGCCAACGGTCGCTTCGATCTCGAGACTGCGATCGCGTATGCAAGAATGCTGCGGGACTATCCGCTGTTCTGGTACGAGGAGGCCGGCGATCCCCTGGACTTCGCGCTGCAGGCCGCTTTGGCCGAGTTTTATCCGGGGCCGATGGCGACCGGCGAGAATCTGTTCAGCCATCAGGACGCGCGCAATTTGATCCGCTACGGTGGCATGCGCCCCGACCGCGACTGGCTGCAATTCGACTGCGCGCTATCCTACGGCCTGTGCGAATATCAGCGCACGCTCGATGTCCTGAAGACCCACGGCTGGTCGCCGAGCCGCTGCATCCCGCATGGCGGCCATCAGATGTCGCTCAACATCGCCGCCGGCCTGGGGCTCGGCGGCAACGAGAGCTATCCGGACCTGTTCCAGCCTTATGGCGGTTTCCCCGACGGCGTGCGCGTCGAGGACGGCCACATCACCATGCCGGACCTTCCGGGCGTCGGCTTCGAGGGTAAGTCCGATCTCTACGCCGAGATGAAGGCGCTGGCGGCCTGATCGTCGCCGACTGTCGTGCCGGGCTTGATGCACGACGAAGGCCGCGGTGGCAGTTTCAACCCGGGTAGAATTACGACAGCCGCATATCCAGAAGCCGGCGACCCTCGTTGTTCTTCAACAGCTTCTTCACCGCGCTCGAGGCCACGACCTCGCCTTCATTGGCATAGGCCTCGTGGTTCTTTTCGATGTCGTCAAGGCGATAGAGGTAGTTCACCATGATCCCGGCGGACTCGCGCATGCCCTTGGGCGAGAGATCGCCGAGCCAGTTGATCCGTTCCAGCCGCGCGCCGTTGCCGAGATGGAAGCGCGCGACCGAATCGATCAGCTTGCCTTTCGGCGTGCGCGCCTTGAGGAAGTAATAGGCGGCGAGCGGCTCCAGCACGGCGCGCAATTGCGACGCTAGCTCCGCGTTCTCGAACCAGTTGAGATCGTCGAGATGTTTGATCGGTTCGCGCTCCTCGTCGGAGAGCGGCAGGTCCTTGCCCTGCTTCAGCCACGCCATGAAACCCGGCACCGGTGAAAGCGTGACAAACGTGTCGAGCTTGGGCAATTCGCGGCGCAACTCCTCGACGACCTGCTTGATCAGGAAATTACCGAAAGAGATGCCGCCAAGTCCGCGCTGGGTGTTGGAGATCGAATAGAACACGGCGGTGCGCGCGCGCTCGATCGGCACCGGCTGGCGGTTCACCGCCAACAGCGGCGCGATCGCGCCGGGAATGTTCTCCGTCAGCGCCACCTCGACGAAAATCAGCGGCGCGTCGGCCATGGCGGGATGGAAGAAGGCATAGCAGCGGCGGTCGACCGGGTCGATGCGGCGGCGCAGATCGTCCCAGTCACGGATCTCGTGCACCGCCTCGTAGCGAATGATCTGTTCCAGGATGTTCGCCGGGGTCGACCAGTCGATGCTGCGCAGCACGAGAAATCCCCTGTTGAACCACGAGCCCAAGAGATGCCCGATGTCGCGGTCGAGCGCGGCGAGGTCGCGATGGCCGTTCAGCAATGTGAGCAGGTCGGCGCGCATCGCAACCAGCTCCGCCGTCCCGTTCGGCGCCCGGTTCAGCCGTCGGATCAGCTCCTGGCGCCTCGGCTCCGACGCAAAGTGGAGCTGGCCTCCGTTTCCGTCGCCAGGCTCCCTCTGCCAGGCCTCGATGGCCTTGGCGACCTTGTCCCGGTCGGGACCGAAGGTCTGGGCCAGCGCATGGAAAAAAGCGCGCCGCTCCGCATCGTCAAGATCGTGATAGCTGTCGAGCACCTCGCGGGCCATCGCGGTACCCGACGCCTCGCCGCGGCCGGACAACAGCGCCTCGCACAATTCAATGAGGCCGGCGGCGTCCTCCTTGCCATCGCTCGGCTTGGCGCGCCGCAGCAGGGTACGGCCGCGCTCGGAAATCGTTGAAAGCAGGTCGGTAAAGAACGCGTTGGCCATCGGTAGCGGGTCGAATCCGTGTGGGTCGGATGGAATCTTACATGGATTTAAGCCGAAGTAAGCCCCCATCAAGCACAACAATTTGTCATGCGTGGCGGCGGTTGCGGCGCGGTCATTCCTGCTGCGCAAACTCGGTCGGCGTCTTGCCGGTAACCTGCCGGAATGCATGCGAAAACGCAGGCAGGCTGGCATAACCGAGCTCGGCCGCAAGCTGCTTGATCGATACGTTGGTCCCGGTTGACAGTCTTTCGATGGCGGCCGCAATGCGGGCGCGCTGGCACCAGCTCTTGAAGCTCAGCTCGGTCTGCGACGAAAACAGCCGCGACAGCGTCCGCGCCGAGGTGCCGACGGCCTCTGCGATGGTTTCGATCTCGTGGGAGGCGGAGGGATCGCCGAGCACGAGTTCGGCGGCGCGGCGGCAGCGAGGCTCCTGCGGCAACGGAATATAGGTCGCGGAGTCGTCGGCGCGGCGCAACTCGAGAATGGCGAGCCTGACCAGGAGCGCGGTGCGGACGCGGTCGCTGTGATCATCGAATAGCGCCACGATCGCCTGGTGCAGCAGGGGCGATACGCGCACCACGAATTCCCGCTGCAGGTGCCTGCCGCGCGGCTCGCGTTGCAGCCAGCCGATGTCGAAATAGAGCGTGCGCATTTCGATGTCGGCCAGCACATCGATCGCATGTTCGAGCCGGGCCGGCACCCACACCGCGCGGTCCGGCGGCACCAGCCAGCGCCCCTTGGGCGTCGTCACCTGCATGGTGCCGCGCGCGGCGTAAACCAGCTGCGCCTCGCGGTGCATATGAGGATGGAGTCGCACGCCCTTCCCGTAACGGCGCGCGACCAGGTGAACGCCGTCTTCCGCGGCGCGGCGGTCGTCGGGCAGGGTGTGGATTGGCGTCTCGACGACACTCATTGGCGGCATCCCGTCACGCGAACAACTTATAAGGCATTCTCCGGGAAGGAAGAGGATTCCGAACGAATGAACAAGCCAGGCCGGGTGATCGGCTTCGTCAACGCCGCCCACTTCATCGACCACTATTCCATGCTGATCTTTGCCGCCGCGGTCATCATTATGGGACCGGCGCTCGGCATGGCCTATTCGGACCTGTTGCCCTATGCGACGCCGGGATTTGTCGCCTTCGGCGCGGGGGCGCTGTTGACCGGCTGGCTCGGGGATCGCTGGAGCCGCCGTCATATGATGATGATCTTCTTTCTCGGCATCGGCGCCGCGATGATCGCGGTCGGGTTCGTGCAGACGCCGTTGCAACTCGGAGCGGCGCTGCTCGCGATCGGCGTGTTCGCCTCCATCTATCATCCCGTCGGGACGGCGATGATCGTATCCTATGCCGACAAGCTCGGCCGCGAGATGGGGCTGAACGGGGTCTGGGGCAATCTCGGGGTCGCCTCGTCGGCGCTGGTGACCGGCGTCATCGGGCAATTTCTCGGCTGGCGCCTTGCGTTCATCGTTCCCGGCGTCGTGACGGTTCTGCTCGGCGTCGCCTTTGCGCTGACCGTGGTACACGAGGATCGCAAAGGCACGAAGCAGGCCGC
>JBLMWS010000292.1:0-7598 GCA_050257355.1 Gemmatimonas sp. | reverse complement strand
AATGCGCCCGGCCGCGTAATATTATTCTGTGTAGTTGACGGTGAGCTTAAGGAAATCGAATCCCTCCATCGTCTGCTTGGCCGCGACCACGGAAGAGAGCACGGTCGTCTCGCCATAGGTGGCGACCACGGCACCGTCGGCCTGGCGCGCCATGCGGCCTGTCTCGAGGGTTAGCTTGCGTCCACCCCAATCGAGCTCAACGCGATGGATATCGAACATTGTGTCTTTCTCTCATGGTTTTCGGCCAGTTCCGAAAGCCATGAGCAAGATGGCGAGAAGCTGTCGCGCATCACCGCGGTGCGGAGAGCAACAGCGTCTGGCGATCCTGCCATGGCGTTCGAACCTTGCCTTGCTGCAAGAGGCGATCCTTATCGGCTCTTGCCAAATTGCCGGCCGCGCCTATCGCCGCCGGCTCAATCAAGCGAACGCGTCACACGTGTTCGCTGCACGAAGCGCGTAGGGCATACATGCCCTGCGCGGAATAAGTCATCGGCGGATGCCGAGCTTTTCGATCAAATTCTTGTAGCTCGCTTCGTTGGTGCGACGCAGATAATCGAGCAGCTGGCGGCGCTGGCCCACCATCTTGAGCAGACCACGACGAGAGTGGTTGTCCTTGACGTGGGACTTGAAATGCTCGGTGAGATTATTGATGCGCTCGGAGAGGATCGCTACTTGCACTTCCGGCGAGCCGGTATCTCCGGGCTTCTTGGCATACGTCTTGATTACTTCGGCCTTGCGGCCGGCGGTTACCGACATCGGTCATCCTTTCTCGTGCGCGGCTCTGCCCATCAGGCCGGCGAGGTTGAACACGCGCTTGGGGACGATCTCGCCACGATCCAGTTCGGCAAGGGCCAAAAGCTGGCCCGATACCGTGACGTAAATCGTGCCGCAGAAATTGGGTGCGTCCCGTCCGCGCAACAAGACGGCTTGGCCTCTCTGAAGCCTCGCCGCATCTGCCCGGCTGACGGCCAGCGCCGGGATGTCGTCCAGCGCGGTCTCAACGGGCATTAGAGCGTCCGCGAGGCTAGCCTCGCCGGACGCGGCTCTATGGCACAGAGCCTCAAGTTGTTCCAGCAAAATCATGGTTTCTTCGCCGAAGGGCCCTACCGCGGCCCGACGCAGGGCGCTGACATGGCCAAAACAGCCCAATGGGCGACCGAGATCGCGCGCCAGGGAGCGGACGTAGGTGCCTTTGCCGCATTCGGCTTCGAGCACGACATGATCCGGATCGGGAACGTTAATGAGCTCCAGCCGGCTGATCTCGACCGGGCGAGGGGCAAGTTCCACCTCCTCGCCGTCACGGGCGAGATCGTATGCCCGCTCACCCTCGATCTTGATGGCCGAGTAGCGTGGCGGCACTTGCTGGATGAGTCCAGTAAAGTAGGGCAGCAGGGTGCGGATCGCCTCGGGGGATGGTCGCTCCTTGCTCGTGGCAACGACGCGTCCTTCGGCGTCATCGGTATCGCGTTCCTCGCCCCATTGTACGGTGAAGCGGTAGAGCTTGCGGCCGTCCATTACGAACGGAACCGTTTTGGTCGCTTCGCCAAGTGCGATCGGCAGCGCGCCGGAGGCCAGTGGATCGAGCGTGCCGGCGTGCCCTGCGCGTTTTGCAGAAAACAGGCGCTTCACCACACTCACCGCGTGGGTCGAAGTCATGCCTACCGGCTTGTCGAGTACGACCCAGCCATGGACGTCACGCTTGTCGCGCTTCTTCTCTCTTGGCCTTTCGCCACCCTCATTGATCGGCGACTCGAAAGTCTGAGGCGGGGCGATATCGTTTAAATCTTCGTTCACTCGCCGTCCTCGTTATTGTTAAGGTCGCGTTTCACGTCTGGGGAGCGCAGCAGCTGGTCGATGCGCTCCGCTTCGGCAAAGCGGTCGTCGACCCGAAAGCGGATATCGGGTGCGAATTTCAAATTGATGCGATGAGCAATTTCGGCGCGGAGAAATTTCTTGTGCCGTTCAAAGGCGGCGACAACCTCTTCGGCGTCGCGCCCGCCAAGCGGCATCACATAGATGGTGGCAAGCCGCAGGTCGGCGCTGACCCGCACCTCCGGGATTGTAATCATGTGCCTTTCGATGACGGGATCATGCACGTCGCCGCGTGTGAGCATCTCGGCGAGCGCGTGACGCACAAGCTCACCGACCCGCAACTGGCGCTGCGAGCCGCCAGGCGGTGAATCGCGGTGATGTTGTTTGTGCCGTGTCATTGTAAATCCAAAATCGTATTTGTCATGGTCGGCCTTGTGCCGGCAATCTCGTTGAGGAGGGCACGCCTCGTGCCAATCCTTATCGGGACACCCGGGACAAGCCTGGGCATGACGGTGGAAAAAGTGGAACGGTCCTAACGCCTAGCCGTGAGATTCGGACTCACAGGCTGCGTTGAATCTGCTCCACCCGGTAGCATTCGATCACGTCGCCTTGCCGCATGTCCTGGTAGCTCTCGAAGGCCATGCCGCATTCCATGCCGGCGCCGACTTCGCGCACGTCATCCTTGAAGCGCTTGAGTTGTGAGAGTTTCCCTTCGTGGATCACCACGTTGTCGCGGATCAGCCGTACATTGGCGCCGCGCTCGACCGTGCCGTCGGTGACCTTGCAGCCGGCGATATTGCCGACCTTGGATACCTTGAAAATTTCCAGGATCTGCGCATTGCCCAGCATGGTTTCGCGCAGGGTCGGGGGCAGCAGGCCGGACATCGCCTTCTTAACGTCATCCACCAGGTCGTAGATGATATTGTAGTAGCGGATTTCGATGCCAGCGCGCTCGGCCGCCTCGCGTGCTTCCTTGTTGGCGCGCACGTTGAAGGCGATGATCGGGACGGCTGAAGCCTCGGCCAGCGTAACGTCGGACTCCGAAATGCCGCCGACGCCGGCATGCAACACGCGTGCGGCCACTTCCTCGGTACCCAGCTTGTCGAGCGCGCCGATAATGGCTTCAGCCGAGCCTTGCACGTCGGCCTTGATCACCAGCGGGAATTCCTTGCGGCCGGAAGTTCTGGCCTGCGCCATCATTTGCTCGAGCGAGCCGCGCAAGCCGGTCGCGCGCGCTGCTGTTTTCTCGCGTTTCTGGCGGGCGCGGTAATCGGTCACCTCGCGGGCACGCGCTTCACTGTCAACCACCGCCAGGCGGTCGCCGGCGTCCGGTGTGCCGGAGAAACCCAGCACTTCGACCGGGGTCGAAGGCCCGGCGCTCTGCACCGGCTCACCGGTGTCGGACACGAGCGCGCGCACGCGACCCCATTCGGCGCCCGCTACAACAATGTCGCCCGGATGCAGCGTACCGCGCTGGATCAACACGGTGGCCACGGGCCCTCGGCCGCGGTCGAGCTTGGCCTCGATCACGGTGCCTTCGGCCGCCCGGCTTGGATTGGCTTTGAGGTCGAGAATTTCCGCCTGCAGCCCGAGCATTTCGAGCAGCTTGTCAATATTGGTTTTCTTGGTGGCGGACACTTCGACATCCACCACTTCACCGCCCATGGATTCGACCTGGATCTCGTGCTGCAAAAGATCGGTGCGCACGCGCTCGGGCTTGGCATCCGGCTTGTCGATCTTGTTGATCGCAACGATGATCGGCACCTTCGCCGCCTTGGCATGATGGATTGCTTCCACCGTTTGCGGCATGACCCCGTCATCCGCGGCAACGACAAGCACCACAATGTCAGTGACTTTAGCGCCGCGCGCTCGCATCGCCGTGAAGGCGGCGTGGCCGGGCGTATCGATGAAGGTGATCTTGGCGCCCGACGGTGCGGTCACCTGATAGGCGCCGATATGCTGGGTGATGCCGCCGGCTTCGCCCGCCGCCACATCAGAAGAACGAATGGCGTCGAGCAGCGAGGTCTTGCCGTGGTCGACATGTCCCATGACGGTGACAACTGGCGCGCGCGGCGCAAGCTGCGCTGGGTCGTCGGCCACGTCGAACAAGCCCTCTTCCACATCGGCTTCCGCCACGCGGCGCACACTGTGGCCCATTTCCTCGGCGATCAGCTGGGCGGTGTCAGCGTCGATGACATCGTTGATCGTCGCCATCTGGCCCTGCTTCATCAGCAGACGGATGACGTCGACGGCGCGCTCGGACATGCGGTTCGCCAGATCCTGGATGGTGATTGCCTCGGGAATAGTAACTTCACGCACGAGCTTTTCCTTCGGCTCGGCGGAAGCCTGGCCCTTGAGGCGCTGGGTGCGGCGGCGGAACGAGGCCACGGAGCGCTCACGCACCTCGTCGGCGCGCAGCGCGGTGACCAGCGTGAGACGGCCGCGCTGCTTCTCGGCGCCTGCGCGGGGCGCGGGGCGCGGAGCCGCTACGGGACGTCCAGCGCCGCCGGGACGGCGCGAGCGCGGCGCCTCGTCCTCCTCGACTTCGAGCGCCATGCGGCCGCCCGGTCCGCCAGGACGTCGGGTCTCATCCTCGCCGAGGCGCTTCTTCGCAACTTCGCCGGCCTTGCGCTTGGTTTCTTCCTCGCGCTTGTGACGGTCTTCTTCCTCGCGCTTGCGCGCTTCGGCGGCTTCACGCTCGCTGCGGTCGACCGACTCGCGGCTGGCGCGGCGGCGTGCCTCTTCCTCGGCGATCTTGCGCTCTTCGGCCTCGCGCACGCGGGAATCGGCGAGCGCATGCGCGCGCGCACTCCGCTCTTCATCGGTCAAAGTGCGCAGCACGACGCCGGACGGTTTCGGCTTTGTTGCCGCTTCCGCCTGGGCAACACTTGCCCTGGCTGCCGGTGCGGCCTTTCCGGCCGGCTTTTTTAGTTCAACAGCGGGCGGGGCTTCCGCCTTCGGTTCGCCCGCTCCACCGACGACCCGGCGCTTCACTTTCTCGACCACGACCTGCTTACTGCGGCCATGGCTGAAGCTCTGGCGCACCACGCCCGTCTCAGCGCGCGGCTTGAGCGTCAGCGTCTTGCCAGACACGCTAAGTTTCTTTTCCCCAGGGTTCTTTGTTTCGCTCATTCCGTACTGTGTCCTTATGCGCCGTCCGTCGGCGCATGCGCGCTAACTGCATCGGGCGAAATTCCGGTCCGAAAGCGCGTCAAACGCGCAACGCGTGCGAGAAATGTCTCGCTTCCGGGCCCGGCAAGCACGGCTGCATGTACCACATTTGGGCGGCTCAATGCCAAATCCAATTGGGCGCCGGTAAACGCGCTGATGACGACGATTTCACGCGGTTTGCCGGCAGTGTTGCGGTGCAAAGCGGCGGCAAGTTTGCGTTTGCCATCGTCTGCCCCGTCCGCGGCGTGGATGAGAGCCAGGATGTAGTCACTGCCGAGCGCCGCCTCGACCTTGGAAAAGCCACTGACGATCGCGCCGCCTTTGCCGGCGATCGCCAGCGCATCGAGGGCCGCGCGTTCAAGCAGCCTTTCGGTTTGTGCCGCCAGGTCTTCCGGTATGCGGACCTCGCGCTTGAAACCGCGGGCAAACACGTTCCGCTCGGCGGCATCCTCGATCGCAGAGCGGGTCCCAGTGACCCATATGCCGCGCCCGGACAGCTTGCGCTTGACGTCGGGGACGGCCTCTCCCGTTGGACCGACAACGAAGCGCACCAACTCCGCCACCGGTCTGACCTCGCGGGTCAACGCGCAGGTGCGCTCGGTCCCGGCGGCGACGCTTGTCGCCCCGTGGTCGAGTTCAACGTCCTGCGCAACTGCCAGCATCGTCAGGTGGCCTCCCTTTATGCCTGAGGCTGCGGGGCTTCATCGGCCGCCGCTTCAGCGGGAGGCGGAGGGGCGAGCTCTGCTTCCGTGACCCAGCCGGCCTTCAAACGTGCCTGCATGATCATGGCTTCCGCGTCCTCGCGCGAGATGGCTAAGCCGTCGAGGAAACCCGCCTCGTGCTTGGTCTCGCCGTCCTTGCGTTCGGTCCAGCCGGTCAGGTCGTCGGTGGCGCAGCCGGCGAGATCCTCCACCGTCTTCACGCCATTCTCGCCAAGCGCCACCAGAATCTTGGTGGTGAGTCCGGGCACGTCCTTGAGTGCGTCTTCAACGCCCAGTTCCTTGCGCTTGACATCGAGTTCCGCTTCCTGCTGCGCCAGGTATTCCTTGGCGCGCTCCTGCAGTTCGCGTGCGGTGTCGTTGTCGAAACCTTCGATGCCGGCGATTTCCTTCTCGTCGACCAGCGCAAGTTCTTCGATGGAGCCGAAGCCTTCCGAGGCGAGCAGCTGACCAACCACTTCGTCAAGGTTGAGCGCATCCACGAATACCTTGGTCCGGTTCTCGAATTCCGCCTGGCGGCGCTCGGATTCTTCCTGCTCCGTCAGGATATCGATGTCCCAGCCCGTGAGTTGAGAAGCGAGACGCACGTTCTGCCCGCGACGACCGATGGCCAACGACAGCTGCTGGTCCGGCACCACGACTTCGATGCGTTCCTTGTCTTCGTCCAGCACGACCTTCGCGACTTCCGCCGGCGCAAGCGCGTTCACGACGAAGGTGGCGATATCCTGCGACCACGGAATGATGTCGATCTTCTCGCCTTGCAGTTCGTTTACAACCGCCTGCACGCGCGAGCCGCGCATGCCGACGCAGGCACCGACCGGGTCGACCGAGGAATCGCGCGAGATCACGGCGATCTTGGCGCGCGAACCCGGATCGCGAGCAACCGCCTTGACCTCGACGATGCCGTCATAGATTTCCGGGACTTCCTGCGCGAACAGCTTGGCTGTGAACTGCGGGTGCGTGCGGGACAGGAAAATCTGCGGGCCGCGTGGCTCACGCCTGACGTCGTAGATATAGGCGCGGATGCGGTCGCCGTTGCGGAAGACTTCGCGCGGCAGCAGTTCATCGCGCCGCACGATCGCTTCGCCGCGGCCAAGATCGACGACGACGTTGCCGTATTCGACGCGCTTGACGATGCCGTTGACGATATCGCCGATGCGATCCTTGTATTCGGCGTATTGCCGGTCGCGCTCGGCCTCGCGCACCTTCTGCACGATCACCTGTTTGGCAGACTGCGCGGCGATGCGGCCGTATTCCAGCGGCGGCAGCGGATCGGCGATGGTGTCGCCCACCTGCGCGGCCGGGTGGCGCTTGCGAGCGTCGTCGACCGTGATCTGGTTCGACGAGTTCTCGACCGCGTCGACAACCAGCATGTGGCGGGTCAGGCGCAGCTCGCCGGTCTTCGGCTCGATCTCGGCGTGCACGTCGGTCTCGGCGCCGTAGCGCGACCGCGCCGCCTTGGCGATGGCGTCCTCCATCGCGGCGATGACGATGCCGCGGTCGATGGACTTCTCGCGCGCCACCGCGTCGGCGATCTGCAGCAGTTCGAGCCTGTTGGCGCTGACAGCCATAGCTCAGTCTCCTTCGTTGACGGCAGGCCTCTGCGGCCGTTGCCGGGAATGTCTCGATTCGCGTCGTTCTTCGCGCTTGGCGGCGCGCGCTTCGCGCTTGGCCGCCTTCTCGCGCCGCAAGGCCTCGGTCACCAGTTCGTCGGTGAGCACCAGTTTGGCCTCGCCCATGTCCTCGATCGGCAGCAGCACATCGGCCTCCTCGCCTTCTTTTGCGTCATCGCGATGAAGTTTGGCGTTGTCGCCGTCGGTGCCGCTGAGGGTACCCTTGAACCGCTTGCGGCCGTCGACCGGAACTTCCATCTCGATGCGCACCAGATGGCCGGCA
>JBLMWS010000291.1:0-13825 GCA_050257355.1 Gemmatimonas sp. | reverse complement strand
GGCGGTCGAAGGCAATGGCGGCAATCGCCGCCGCGGTGTAGGGCCCGATCCCTGGCAAGCTGCGCAAGGTCTGCTCGCTATCGGGGAAGACGCCCCCATGATCGCGGACGACCGCGACCGCGCAGGCGTGCAGGTTGCGGGCGCGCGAATAATAGCCGAGCCCGGCCCAGAGCCGCAGCACGTCGTCGAGCGACGCCTGCGCCAGACTGGCCACGTCGGGCCAGCGCGCGATAAACTTCTCGAAATAGGGCCCCACCGCTTTGACCGTGGTCTGCTGCAGCATGATTTCCGACAGCCATACCCGGTATGGGTCAGGCCGCGCCCCCGGAAGCGCGCGCCACGGCAGCCGCCGGCGATGCCGGTCGTACCATGCGAGCAGCAGCGCGGGACGATCGCCGGCTCCTGCGGCGGACGGCTTGATTCGTTTGGCTGCAGCTGGGCTCATGCGGGTCCTTTTAGCGCAGCTCTCCGCTCGTCATGCCGGGCCTCGTTCCGGGCATCCACGCCTTTTTGACACGGCCGTTCGTGGATGGCCTGGCCAAGCCCGGCCATGACGATCGGGTTTGCGGCTCCTCCGCGGGCTTTTGACATGCTAATAGCACCCCCATGGCAAAACCCGGCCCCATCAGCGCCAAGCCGCTTTCCGTCCTGCTCGGCGACGTCTTCGCGGACGCCTATGCCAAGCAGGGCTTTGCCGCGCGCGAGTTGGTGACGCGCTGGGCGGAAATCGCCGGCACGGACGTTGCCGCCTGCGCCGAGCCGTTGAAGATGCAATGGCCGCGGCCGGTGACGGGTCAGCCGCAGGAACCGGCCACGCTGGTGCTGCGGGTCGAAGGGCCGATGGCGCTGGAAATCCAGCACCGCTCGGACGTGATCCTGGAGCGCGTGAACCGCTTTTTCGGCTGGCATGCGGTGGGTCGAATTGCCCTGCGGCAGGCCCCCTTGTCGCGCCGCGATCGGCGCACGCCCCCGCGCCCGCCGGACCCGGCCTCGGTCAAGAAGATCGCCGACACGCTGTCCGCGGTGGAGGACGACGCGCTCAAGGACGCGCTCGCCCGGCTTGGCGCCGCGA
The DNA here is from genome assembly GCA_050257355.1 of Gemmatimonas sp. Taxonomy (GTDB): domain Bacteria; phylum Pseudomonadota; class Alphaproteobacteria; order Rhizobiales; family Xanthobacteraceae; genus Bradyrhizobium. Next base: position 12,753 of record JBLMWS010000291.1, on the reverse strand, counting down.
TCAAGCGAAATTGACGCTTTGGTCAGGACCTCCCCGCAAAGCCTGCCATTGCCACGGGGAACGTTTTTGGCTAGCGAACGGCGTCTTATTGGGACTTTTCGGCGCGCATGCGCCAATCCGGGAGCAGACCGTTGATCATCACCCGCCGCGCCTTCACCGTTCTCTCGTCACTGACCGGGCTTGCCGCGCTGGTCGGCCTCTCGCCGCTGCACCTGATCTCGCAGGCCATCGCACAAAGCGCGGCCGACGTCGCCAAGCCGCAGTCGCTGCCGGACATGGCGCTCGGCCCCGCAGACGCCAAGGTCACCATCTATGAATACGCCTCGATGACCTGCCCGCATTGCGCGGCGTTCAATGAGCAGGTGTTTCCGAAGCTCAAGAAGGAATACATCGATACCGGCAAGGTGCGTTACATCTTCCGCGAGTTTCCGCTCGACATCAAGGCCGCAGCCGGCTCGATGCTGTCACGCTGCATCGCCAACGGCGATCCCAGCAAATATTTTGCTGTCACCGATCTGTTGTTCAGGTCCCAGAGCGATTGGGTCATGAAGAACACCACCGAGAGCCTTGAACAGATCGGCAAGCAGGCGGGGCTCAGCAAGCAGCAGGTCGACAATTGCCTCAAGGACCAATCGCTGCTCGACAAGATCTCCGCGGACCAGAAATACGCGAGCGAGGTGCTGAAGGTGGATTCGACGCCGACCTTCTTCATCAATGGCGAGAAGGTCAAGGGCGAGGCCTCGATCGAGGAGTTTGAGAAGAAGATCAACCCGCTTCTCAAGAGCTGATTCGCCGAGCCCCTTGCGCGCAAGGGCTAGGCCACATGGGCCTCGCAAAAGCCTCCCGGGATCATGATCTTGATGAGACGGAATCGGATCATGATCTCATCTATCTGTTTGAGCACGATCTTTTCGGAAAACCGGTTTCCGTTTTTCCGGATCATGCCCTAGAAAAGCTTTGGGAAAAGCCTGGGCCGCCGGTTGCCCTGAAGCCCCGGCGCAGCCATTGTCGCCACCTTGAAGTGGCGCATCAGGCGCATCTCCCACACCGAGATTGCCATCTATGGTATTGTCCCGGCATGGAGATTCGCTCCCTGCCGAGAGAGAATCCGCTTTTATGAAACTCACGCGTCTTCGCCTCCACGGTTTCAAGTCGTTCGTTGAACCCACCGATTTCGTGATCGAAACCGGCCTGACCGGGGTGGTCGGCCCGAACGGCTGCGGCAAGTCGAACCTGGTCGAGGCGCTGCGCTGGGCGATGGGCGAGACCTCGCACAAATCGCTGCGCGCCGCCGACATGGACGCGGTGATCTTCTCGGGTTCCGGCAACCGCCCGGCGCGCAACCACGCCGAAGTGGTGATGACGATCGATAATTCCGATCGCACGGCGCCGGCCGCGGTCAACGACAGCCAGCTCCTGGAGATCTCCCGCCGCATCGAGCGCGAGGCGGGTTCCGTCTACCGCATCAACGGCCGCGACGTCCGCGCCCGCGACGTGCAGCTCTTGTTTGCGGACGCCGCCACCGGCGCGCGCTCGCCTGCGCTCGTGCACCAGGGCAAGATCGGCGAAATCATCCAGGCCAAGCCCGAGCAGCGCCGCCGCGTGCTGGAAGATGCGGCCGGGGTGGCCGGCCTGCACGCCCGCCGGCACGAGGCGGAACTGCGGCTGAAGGCGGCCGAAACCAATCTCACCCGCGTCGAGGACGTGATCGGCCAGCTCGCCGGCCAGATGGACGGCCTGAAAAAGCAGGCGCGGCAGGCGATCCGTTATCGGGAGGTCGCCGCCAAGGTCCGCAAGGCCGAGGCCACGCTTTATCACCTGCGCTGGATTCAGGCGCATGCCGATCTCAACGAGGCCGCGCATAATCACGACCTCACCGTCCGCGACATGGCCGAACGCACCCGCGAGCAGGCCGAGGCCGCGCGCATCCAGGCGATCCGCGCCTCCGAGCTGCCCGGCCTGCGCGATGCGGAGGCGCGCGCCGCCGCCGGGCTGCAGCGGCTCACCACCGCGCGCGACATGCTCGATCGCGAGGAGGAACGCGCCAAGGAGCGCGTCGCCGAACTCGACCGTCGCCTGGCGCAATTTGCCGGCGACATCGCCCGCGAGCAGCAACAGACCGCTGACGCCGATGTCGCCCTGCAGCGGCTCGAGACGGAGGACGCCGAGCTCAAGGAAGAGATCAGGTCGCGCGTCGAACGCCGCAGCGGCGTCGATGAGCGCGTGAGCGAGGCCGAGGCGACGCTGGCGGAATGGGAGCGGCAGTTCTCCGAACTGACCACGGCGCTCGCGGATCTCACCGCGCAGCGCAATCAGCTCGATGTCAGCGTGCGCAGCCATCGCGACCGCCTGGCGCGGCTCGACCAGGAGATCGCCAACGTCCAGCGCGACGAGGAGAAGCTCGCGCTGGAAACGCAAGGCTTCGGCGACCTCGATACGCTCGCTGCGGCAACGGAAAACGCGCACGACAATCGCCTGCAGGCGGAAATGGCCGTTCAGGCGAGCGAAGCGGCGCATGCGGCTGCACGGCAGACGCTGGAAGCCTCCCGCGCCCCGCTGTCCGAAGCCGAGAAACGGGTGCAACGCCTGGAAACCGAGGCGCGCACCATTGCAAAGCTGGTGACCAGCGCGACCAAGAACCTCTGGCCGCCGATCATCGACGGCGTCACCGTCGAGAAGGGGTTTGAAAAGGCGCTCGGCGCCGTGCTGGGCGACGATCTCGATGCGCCGGTCGATGCGTCGGCGCCGATGCATTGGACCCTCGCCGGCACGAGCGCGGACGATCCGACCCTGCCCGACGGCGTCGAGCCGCTGGCCGCCCGCGTGCAGGCCCCGCCCGAGCTCGCGCGCCGCCTGGCGCAGATCGGCGTCGTGGCAAAGGAGCGCGGCGCGGAATTGGCGCTGCAGCTGAAAGTGGGCCAGCGCCTGGTCTCGATCGAAGGCGACGTCTGGCGCTGGGACGGTTTTGTGGCGGCCGCGCATGCCCCGACCGGGGCGGCACGCCGCCTCGCCGAACGCGCCCGGCTGGTCGATATCGAAAATGAGCTGGAGCAGGCCCGCAACGATGCTGCGGCCAAACGTCAGGCGCTGGAGAACGCGGAAGCCGAATTGCGGGCTGCGGCCGCAGCCGAGAGCGCCGCGCGTGAAGCCTGGCGCGCCGCCCAGCGCGAAGCCGATGCGGCGCGCGAACGTCACGCGGTGGCTGAACGCGAGATCAACCGCCATGCCGCGCGCAAATCCGCGCTATCGGAAGCGCGCAGCCGTCTGGAAGCGGATCTGACCGAGGCCTATGCCGCGCATCAGAACGCCACCGCCGCCCTGGAGGAGCTGCCCCCGAGCGTCGAGACCGAGCAGAAGCTTGCAGCCGTCCGCGCCGAGATCGAGGGCCACCGCCGGCTTGCGGCGCAAGTGCGCGCCGAGGCGCAAGCGCTGGCGCGCGAGGCCGAGCTCGCCGACCGCCGCGTGCAGGCGATCCTCGCCGAGCGCAATCAATGGCAGAACCGCAAAGCGAGCGCGGCTTCGCAGATCGAGACCGTCGAAGCCCGCATCACCGAGGTGACGGCGGAGCGTGCCGAGCTCGAGAACGCGCCGGCCGTATTCGCCGAGAAGCGCAGCGCGCTCATCAGCGAAATCGAGTTCGCCGAGAACGACCGCCGCGTCGCCGCCGATGCGCTCGCCACGGCCGAGGCCGCGATGGCGGAGACCGACCGCGCCGCGAAGGCCTCGCTGGAAGCGCTCTCGGCCGCGCGCGAGGCGACCGCACGCGCCGAAGAACGGATGGAGGGCGCGAAGCGTCGCCTTGCCGACGTCGAGCGCGAGATCCACGACATGCTGGAGATCGAACCACAGGCGGTCGCCGGCCTCGCCGAGATCGAGCCGAACGCGGAATTGCCGCCGCTCGCCGAGATCGAGGAGAACCTGGAGAAGCTGCGGCGCGACCGCGAACGGCTCGGTGCGGTGAACCTGCGCGCCGAGGAAGAGCTGACCGAGGTGGAAGCCCAGCACACCACGCTGACCACCGAGCGCGACGATCTGGTCGAGGCGATCAAGCGGCTGCGCCAGGGTATCCAGAGCCTCAACCGCGAGGCGCGCGAGCGCCTGTTGGCCTCGTTCGAATCCGTCAACAATCACTTCAAGCGCCTGTTTGTCGAACTGTTCGGCGGCGGCGAAGCCGCGCTGCACCTGATCGAGAGCGATGATCCGCTGGAAGCGGGCCTGGAGATCATCGCCAAGCCGCCCGGCAAGAAGCCGCAGTCGTTGTCCTTGCTCTCCGGCGGCGAGCAGGCGCTCACCGCGCTTGCGCTGATCTTTGCGGTATTCCTGACCAATCCCTCGCCGATCTGCGTGCTGGACGAGGTCGACGCACCGCTCGACGACCATAACGTCGAACGCTTCTGCAACCTGTTGCATGAGATGACCGGCTCGACCGAGACGCGCTTCATCATCATCACCCACAACCCCATCACCATGGCGCGGATGAACCGGCTGTACGGCGTCACCATGGCCGAGCGCGGCGTCTCGCAGCTGGTGTCGGTCAACCTGGAACAGGCGGCCGAGATCCTCGACCAGCACGTAGCGTAACACGCTGCACTGTCGTTCCGGAGGCACACAGCGCGAACCCGGGGATTTCGCGATCCGGATTCGATGCTTCGTACTGCCCCGGAATGACCGAGGCTAAGGCATGGTTCCGCCCACCCTTCCCGCTGCGCTCAGAGCCGCCATCGAAGCCAAGCTCGAGGGGCTCTCGCGCACCGACACCGCCGCACGCGCGGCGACAATCTCCAAGGCTTATCGCGAAGGTGGCAACTCGGCCACGATCCGCACCGAGGCCGACGCGCTGGCCTATGCACTCGCGCGCATGCCCGCAACCTACGCCGCCGTCGCGGCCAGCCTGAACGCGCTCTACGAAATCAGACCCGAATTCTCGCCGGCAAGCCTGCTCGACGTCGGTGCCGGCCCGGGCACGGCGAGCTTTGCCGCGGCAGAGGCGTTCCCCTCGCTCGAGAGCTTTGCACTGCTCGACCGCAACAGCAGCTTGCGTGCACTCTGCCTGCAGTTCGCCTCAGGCAACGTACGATTCGATGCGCTGGCCTATACGCAGGCCGAAGCCGGCACAAACCTCACGCAAGCCGCAGCCGCCGACCTTGTCGTCGCCAGCTATCTGATCGGCGAACTCGGCGAGCCCGAGCGCCACGAGCTGACGGCCACGATGTGGGAGAAGACGCGCGACACCCTCCTCATCATCGAGCCCGGCACGCCCGCGGGTTACGCCCGCATCATTGCCGCGCGGGCGCAGCTGATCGCGCTCGGCGGGAATGTCGCCGCCCCCTGCCCGCACGATGCGCCCTGTCCGCTGACGCCGCCCGACTGGTGTCATTTCGCGCAGCGCCTGGCGCGTTCTCGTGCGCACAAGGATATCAAAGGCGCCGAACTTCCATTCGAGGACGAGAAATTTTCCTATATCGCGTTGACGCGCGCACCGCCGGCCCGCCATCCCGCGCGCGTGCTGGCGGAGCCTGCCGTCGGCAAGGTCGAGGTGGCAGCCAAGCTGTGTACGGGGAGCGGCCTCGTCATGGCCAAGGTGCCGCGCCGCGACAAGAGGGCCTACGCCCAGGCGCGGCGCTGGCGCTGGGGCGATGCGGTCATGGAGGAAAGTTAACCTCTTCAACTGCTTAGGCGTTGAACGCAATCGCCTTGCGCGCGACTAATATGATACCCACCTCGGCGCTATTATACGCGCTCATTAGATTACCGGCATTGCAGTCCTATCAGGAGCCACTCCATGTCGTCCGGCTGGATCGTCCTCGGCATCATCATCGTTCTCGTGCTGTTTGCGCTCGGCGCCTACAACCGGCTGGTGGCGCTCCGGCAGCGCGTCGACCAGGCCTTTGCGGACATCGACGTGCAGTTGAAGCAGCGCCACGACCTGATCCCGAACCTGGTCGAGACCGTCAAGGGCTATGCCGCGCATGAGCGCGGCACGCTCGACGACGTGATCAAGGCGCGCAACATGGCGATGTCGGCGCAGGGACCGGCCCAAGTATCCGCCGCGGAAACCCAGCTCACCGGCGCGCTGGGGCGGCTGATCGCGCTGTCCGAAGCCTATCCGGACCTCAAGGCCAACGCCAATTTCCAGCAACTGGCGAGCGAACTGTCGGACCTCGAAAACAAGATCGCGGCGAGCCGCCGCTTCTTTAATAATGCGGTCCAGGAATACAACACGGGAATCCAGCAGATGCCGGCCGCGCTGTTCGCCGGCACGTTCGGCTTCACGCGCAAGGAGTTTTTCGATCTCGGCACGAGCCGCGCGGAGGTCGAGACCGCGCCGAGCGTGAAGTTCTGAAGCGCATTGGCTTGCGCCGGAGAGCGCGTCCGAGGTTCCGGGTTCGATGCTTCGCATCGCGGCCGGAATGACGGCGCCTGACGGAGCCTGAGGATGGCTGCCTACGGTCTTTATACGCACATCGCCGCGAACAAGACCCGCTCGATGCTGTTGCTCGTCGGGCTGTTCCTGCTGGTCTATGTGATCGTCTATGCCGGCGCCCTGATCATCGAGGTGGTCAACGACGCCGGCGCACCGGCCGAGTATTACTTGCGCGCCGCGCTGCGCGATCTCATCCGCTCACTGCCCTATTCGACCGGCGCAGCCGCGCTGTGGATCGTGATTGCCTATTTCTTCCATCAATCCATCATCGATGCCGTGACCGGCGGAACGGACGTGACGCGGAAGGAGCAGCCGCGGCTTTACAATTTGCTGGAGAACCTCTGCATCTCCCGCGGCATTCCGATGCCCAAGCTGAAGATCATCGACAGTGACGTGCTGAACGCCTACGCAACCGGGCTCAATCAGCGGCAATATGCCGTCACCGTGACGACGGGCCTGCTACACGCGCTCAACGACAACGAGATCGAGGCGGTGCTCGGCCACGAACTCACCCATATCCGCAACGGCGACGTGCAGATGATGGTGATCGCCGTGATCATCGCGGGCGTGGTCGGCTTCTTCGCCGAATTGTTCTTCCGCGTGTTCTTCAATTTCGGCAACTTCGGTTGGGGCTGGGGCTATGGCCGCGGCTCCTGGTCCAGGTCATCCTCGGATTCCGGCGACCGCGACCGGAGGAGTTCGGGCGGGGGCGCGATCCTCATCATCATTCTCGCCGTCGTGCTGATCGTGCTGGCCTGGGTGTTGTCGCAGTTCGTGCGGCTCGCGCTGTCACGCTCGCGCGAATATCTGGCCGATGCCGGTTCGGTCGAATTGACCAAGAATCCCGATGCCATGATCTCGGCGCTGCGCAAGATCGAGGGCCGCGGCGAGCTTCCCGGTGCGACCTCGGCCGTGATGGAACTATGCCTCGATAATCCGCGCGAGGGTTTTTCCGACCTGTTTGCAACCCATCCGTCGGTCGAGGCGCGGGTGCAAGCATTGGTGCGATATGCCGGCGGCCATTATCTGGGCCCGCTTGCCCTGCCGATGCCGTCGGAGATGCAACAAGGCGACGCTCCTCCGCCGGAAGGCGAGCAGCCGCTGCGCCCCTGGGGCAGTGCCGACAATTCCGCCAGTGCAGGCGAAAGCGGATCGGCGCCTTCTCATCATCCTTGGGGCGACCCGAGCGGCCCCCCGCCCGGTCCCTGGGGACCGCGTTGAAGCGCAGAGATCAGCCGCCTTGCCTGCCCGGCAAATTCCGTGCGAATAGCTGACGCGGTCGCACCACGAATTGAATTCTCCCTTGTTTCTGCCATGTTCGCGCCCAAAAGCAGGTACCGGGACCAGTGGATTCGATCGTCTCGATCGGGCGCGCTTTTTTTGAGGGTGGGACATGGCAAAGCCGGCAGTGATCGTGGTGGGTGCGGACAAGGGCGGGGTCGGCAAGACCACGGTGTCGCGAACGGTACTTGACTATTTCAGCGCCAACAATGTGCCGACCCGCGCCTTCGATACGGAAGCGCCGCGCGGCACCTTGAAGCGGTTTCACCCCGACATCACCGAGATCGTCGACATGACGTCGACGGCGGACCAGATGAAGATCTTCGACACGCTCAATACGGTGAGCCCCTCGGTGACCGTGATCGACGTGCGTGCCGGCCTGTTGTCGCCTGCGCTGGCCTCCTTGCGCGACATCGGCTTTCTCGACGCCGCCAAAGCGGGGCAGATCACCTTCGCCGTATTCCATATACTGGGACCCTCGATCGCCTCGCTGGAAGAGATTGCGGAAACCGCCAATTACATGGGCGGCGCGAAATATTTCCTGGTGAAGAACTTCATCAACAACACGAGCTTCTTCGAGTGGGATCAATCGACCTACAATTCCTACTTCCACCGCATCAAGGATGCGACCGAGCTCACCATTCCGAAGCTCAACGAAATGGCCTATGAGCAGGTCGAGGTGGCCTCTGTTCCCTTCCTCAAATTCGTCGCCAACAAGGGCATGAAGGACGAGGCCGCGAATTATTCTTTCGTGCTGCGCGGCTATGTTCGCCACTGGCTCGCCAACGTCTGGAGCGAATTCGACCGCATCAAGCTGACCGATATCGTCGGCAGCGGCAAAGTCGGCGTGCGCGGGGGCGAAAAATAATTTCGCTTTCCCGGTCCGATCCGGCTGGAATAGGCACGATTTTCGCCTGATATACCGGGAAATGCCCGCGACCCCGGTCTACATCATCTGCTCGCCCCGCCCGCAGGTCGGCAAGACCCTGCTTGCCCGGCTCCTGAGCGAATTTCTGCTGCTGAAGAACGGCGCGGCGCTCGCCTTCGACGTCAACCTGAAAGAACCGTCGCTGCTGGATTACCTGCCCAACATCACCGAGACGGCGGAGATCGAGGACACGTTCGGCAAGATGCAGCTGATGGACCGCATCATCGTCGACGACGGCATCGCCAAGGTGATCGATCTCGGTTTCCACGCCTTCGACGAGTTCTTCAAGATGTCGGAGGAGATCGGTTTTCTCAAGGAAGCAGCGCGGCGCAACGTCCGGCCGATCGTTCTGTTTGCGGCCGGTACCGACCGCGTCTCCGCGCGCGGATACCAGACGCTGGCCAGCCAGATTCAGCCCTCGCGCCTCATCGTCGTCGACAACGAACATATCGTGCGCGGAGAATTGCCGGAAGCCCTTGCCGAAGGACGGCTCTTGCGCATCAGCGCGCTGCCGGTCTTCCTCAAGACCTATATCGACCGTCTGACCTTCTCGTTCACCGGTTATCTGCGACACGAGACGGATTCATCGACCGAACTGCACCAATGGATCCGCCGCAACTATTTCAGCTTCCGCGAGCTGGAATTGAGCCTGATCCTGCAGCGATCGTAACCACCGCGGGCGCGCTTTGGGAACATCCGAGAAATTGTCCGGCGTGAGACAAGCCTTGCATTGGCTGCGGCACGACAGCCGGCACTTCCTGGTCCGCGGGCTCAAAGCCCGGTTTCTCGACCAAAGGGTCGAGTTTGACCTGATCCGGCAACATGTGCGGCCGACCGATCTCGTTTGCGACATCGGCGCCAACAAGGGCAGCTTCGTTTTCTGGCTCTCGCGCTGGTGCCGCGAGGGCACCGTCGTCGCCTTCGAACCGCAACCCTGGTTCGCAGCCCCGCTTGCGCAAACCTGCCGCGAGCTTGGGTTCGATAATGTCAGGGTCGAGCCGAAGGCGGTGTTCTCACGTTCCGGAACAGCCGATCTGTTCGTTCCGAAAGCGCATCTGCAGAGCGCCTCTCTGCTCGGCAAAGCCGAGGCGGACGGCAGCATCGAGACGATCGCAGTTCCCACCGTCCGCCTTGATGATTATTTCCGCCCGGAGCAGCGCATCTCGCTGCTCAAGATCGACGTCGAGGGCGCGGAGCTCGGCGTGTTCGAGGGCGCCGCGCGCATCCTGCGCGAGCAGTCGCCGCTTCTGCTGTTCGAATGCGAGAACCGGCACCTGCAAGGCAGGAGCGTGCAGGACGTCTTCGCCCATCTGAGCTCGCTCGGCTATAGCGGGAGCTTCGTCGCCGGCAACCGCCTGCTGCCGGTATCAGCCTTCGACGCTTCCGTGCACCAAAGGGCCGATCGCGAATGGTTCTGGAAGGAGAAGGATTACTACAACAATTTCGTCTTCAGCAAAGCGCCGCTCGGGAAGCCGCCGGCTTGGAGCAGCCGCCGATCTGAATGAATCGAGGAAACGCACAACCAACCTCCAGCGTCATTGCGAGCGCAAGCGACGCAATCCAGCCTTTCTCGGCGGATGCAGTCTCGATTGCTTCGTCGCGGAGCCTGTCATCGGGCGCGCGTTCGCGCGACCCGTTGGCTCCTCGCAATGACGGGCCTCTTTCGACCGTCGAGACTTCAGTGCCCCTCGAAACTCATCAGCGTGCGCACCGGCACGTCCATCGCCCGCAGCTTGGCGGCGCCGCCGAGATCCGGCAGATCGATGATGAAGCAGGCGGCGACGACGTTGGCGCCGATCTGGCGTAACAGTTTGACGGCGCCTTCCGCGGTGCCGCCGGTCGCGATGAGATCGTCGACCAGGATCACCCGCTCGCCGGGATGAACCGCATCCGCATGCATCTCCATTTCGTCGATGCCGTATTCCAGCGAATAGGCGATACGCACAGTGGTGTGCGGCAGCTTGCCCTTCTTGCGGATCGGCACGAAGCCGGCAGAGAGCTGATGCGCCACCGCCCCGCCCAGGATGAAGCCGCGCGCCTCGATGCCGGCGACCTTGTCCATCTTCGAGCCGGCCCAGGGATGCACCAGTTCGTCCACGGCGCGGCGGAAAGCACGCGCATCCGCCAGCAAGGTGGTGATGTCGCGAAACAGGATGCCTGGCTTCGGGTAATCCGGAATGGTGCGAACGGCCGCCTTCAGATCGTGATCAAAGGTCATGTCTGTCTCTTTCTGGGTGACGGTCATTCCGGGACGGTGCGCCGGCACCGGACCCGGAATCTCGAATTCCGCGTCCGCGTCGTTGACGCGCCCCGGAATTGACGGAACCAGTGTTACACCAATCCGGCATCAAGTCATCGCCTCCTTGAGGCGGAATGCATTCTCGACGATCCGCAGGCCCACTTCGCCGGAGAGCGACATCAGCGATTCCGGGTGAAATTGCACGCCCGCGACCGGCAAGCTCTTGTGCTCGATCGCCATCGGCACGCCGTCCTCGGTGCTGGCCGTCACGCTCAGCACCCCGGGCATGCTGTCGCGCTCGACATAGAGCGAATGGTAGCGCCCGATCACGATCTCGTTGGGCAGGCTCTGCATCAGCCGGCCACCCCGCACCTGGATACGCGAGGGGCGCCCGTGCGCGGGCTGCGCGAGCTGACCGAGCTGGCCGCCGAAATATTCGCCGATCGCCTGCAGCCCCAGGCAGACGCCGAACACCGGCAGCTTCTTCTCGATCGCCACGTCGATGGTGCTCGAAATCTTGAAGTCCTCCGGTCGACCAGGGCCCGGCGACAGCACCACGAGGTCCCATTTCCTGTCGTTCAGCATGTCCAGCGCATGCACGTAGCGGACCACCGTGACGGTGGCTCCGACCTGGCGGAAATAATCCGCCAGCATGTGCACAAAGCTGTCGTCATGGTCGATCAGAAGCACCCGCTTGCCGCTTCCGGTGGCATCGGGCGCCGTGCTCGATAGCGGCTTGGGCGGATCGCCGCGCAGCGCCTGAAACAGTGCGGCCGCCTTGACCTGGCACTCGCGGTCCTCCGCAGCCGGATCCGAATCGAACAGGCAGGTGGCGCCGACCCGCACTTCGGCGAGTCCATCCTTCATACGGATGGTGCGGATGGTGAGCCCGGTGTTGATGCTGCCGTCGAAATTGACGCAGCCGATCGCGCCGGCATACCAGCGGCGCGGCGAGCGCTCGTGGTCCTCGACGAACTGCATCGCCCATAGTTTCGGCGCGCCGGTCACCGTCACCGCCCAGGCATGGGTGAGGAAAGCATCGAGCGAGTCGAAGCCGGGCCGCAGCATGCCCTCGACATGGTCGACGGTGTGAAACAGTTTCGAGTAGGTCTCGATCTGCCGGCGCGCCAGCACCTTGATGCTGCCGGGCACGCACACCCGCGCCTTGTCGTTGCGATCGACGTCGGTGCACATGTTCAGCTCGAACTCGTCCTTCTCGGAGTTCAGGAGCTGCCTGATCTGCTCGGCATCGCCGATCGCATCCGTTCCCCGCGCGATCGTGCCCGAGATCGGGCAGGTCTCGACCCGCCGGCCGTCGGAGCGCACGAACATTTCGGGCGAGGCGGAGACCAGGAACTCGCCCTCGCCAAGATTCATCAGCGCGCCGTACGGCGAGGGATTGATGCGGCACAGCCGTTGAAACACCTCGGACGGCGTTCGCGCGCAGGGCTCGCCGAAGAGCTGGCCGGGCACGGCCTCGAACAGGTCGCCGCGCGCAAAGGCCGCGCGCGCCAGCTCGACCGTGGCCTGATATTCGCCCGGCGCGTGGTCGGCAAAGCCCTGCCGCGGCATCTTGCCGTAGCTGCTCTCGAGGGTCTCGCGCGGCAGGCCCGCGGTCGATCGGCCATCGAAGGCAAAATCGTAGCTCAAGACCGCGCCCTGCGCAGTGGCGCGATCATAGGCGAGCAGTCGGTCCGGCACGTAGAGCACGATATCGCGCTGATCGGCTTCGCGCGGCCGCTTCTGCACGAGATCCTCGATCTGAAAGACGAGGTCATAGGCGAAGGCGCCGAACAGGCCGAGCAGCGGATCCTCGTTGGCGCCGAAGTTGGCGACGAGCTCGCGCACCAGCGACATCACGCTGGCTCTTCGGGTACGCTG
>JBLMWS010000290.1:0-2513 GCA_050257355.1 Gemmatimonas sp. | reverse complement strand
ACGGCGGCGCCGGGTTTCTGCACCTCGCCGACCGGCGCGGCCTGCTGCAGCATGAACTGCGCCCGCGCAAGTTCCGCAAAGCGGCCGCCTTTCGCGACAAGTTCGTCGAAAGTTCCGCTTTCGATCACCCGTCCGTTCTCGAACATCAGGATGCGCGTGGCGTTGCGGATGGTGGAGAGCCGGTGCGCAATCACGAAGGTGGTGCGCCCCCTCATCACTTCGTCGAGAGCGGCATTCACCTTCGCCTCGGTGACCGCATCGAGCGCGGATGTCGCCTCGTCCAGGATGAGAATCGGCGGATCCTTCAGGAGCGCCCTCGCGATCGAGAGCCGCTGCCGCTCGCCGCCGGACAGCAGCCGGCCGCGTTCGCCGACATTGCTGTCGAAACCGTGCTCGGTCCTTTCGATGAACTCGAGCGCCTGCGCGCGCGCGGCCGCCTTGCGCAATTCCTCGTCCGTGGCGTCCGGTTTGCCGACGCGCAAATTGTCGGCGATGGAGCGGTTGAACAGCAGCGGCTCCTGGAACACCACCCCGATGTTTCGTCGGAGCGCCGTCAGCTTCAATCCGCGCACATCCATGCCGTCGATCTTGATGAAGCCGGATTGCGGATCGAAGGCGCGATGCAAGAGCGCGATTGCGGTGGATTTGCCCGCACCGGTCGGGCCGACCAGCGCGATCGTCTCGCCCGGCAGCGCGCTGAAAGTGAGGTCCGCAACCGCCGGCCGCTTGCTGTCATAGGAAAAGGTGACGTCGTAGAATTCCACGAGCCCCGCGAGCCGGCCGATGTCGATCGCGTCGGGGCGGTCGTGCACCGCCGGGACCTCGTCCAACACCTTGAAGAATTCCTGCAGCTTGGGCGCCTCCATGAACAGATTGTTGACGAAGGCGACCACCTGCTCGAGCTTCTGGATCAGGATGGCGGCGAAGGAGACGAACATCACGATTTCGCCGACCGAGGTGAGTCCCTGCTGGTGCAGCGCGATGCCGAGCGCAAAGATCGCAAGCACGGTGATGGTGGTCGAGGCCTTGGTGATGACGGTGACGAGCGCCCACCACGACAGCACCGGCATCTGCGCCGACAACAGCTTGCCGGCGACGAAGCGCAGCCCCTGCACCTCGGCTTCGACCCGCACGAAGCTTTGCACCAGCGCGATGTTGCCGATCGCATCGGACGCGCGTGCCGAGAGGTCGCTGTATTGCGCTTCGACCTCGCTCTGCATGCCGTAGGTCTTGCGCACCACGAAAGTGGTGACGAGCGTGAACACGATGCAAAGCACGAACAACAGAACGGCAAGCCGCCAGTTGACAGCCAGCGACAGCGGCAGCAGCACCAGCACCGACAGGATGGCGGCAAAATGCTCGCGGAAGAAGCCGAGCCAGAGCCGCCACAGCGCATCGGTGCCGTTGACCATGACCTTCATCAGCCGGCCCGAATGAGTGCCGGTATGGAAGGTTAAGGGCAACTGCAGGATGTGCTCGAAATAGCTCGATATCACGGCCTGGCGCTGGCGATGCGCCAGCCGGTCGGCATGCAGCGCCACCGCGGCGCCCGCCGCCATCGTGAACAGCCCGAATGCCGCCCATGCCGCCAGCAGCGGCCATGCCGCCTGCGCCGTCGCCTCGCTACGCGACAGCACGTCGACGATGCGGCCGAACAGCACCGGTTCGGCGAACTGCGCTGCCGCAAGGATCAGATTGGCCATGGCCAGAATGATGCCGAGCCGCGTTTCCTTGCCGAGCAGGTCGAGCACGCGGGTGTAGAGGCGAAACAGGGACATGCCTTTTTGAGGACTCAAAAACCCGCTGAGCCGGGCCGCCGCTCGCATTCTAACCGGGGATTGCGTGGAAACGGTAGCTCAATTGGTCGGTCCTTCGCCCGTCGGCGTCGGCGCTGGCGGGAAATTGCGGTTCGCGCTGCGGGCTTTCCGGACCGACGGCCGGCAATTTGCAAACGCGCATTGGACATTCGAGGCGGCGCCGGACCCATAAGGCCGATGTCACCGTCGTGCTTCGAATCCGGTCGAATACGGTGGTCCGTAATTCTACGGTTTCGGCGTTTTCGAATGCAGCGTAAGAAGCGCCTATGGACATCCGCTGGTTAGCGGTTCCTCCCATCACCTTGATCCGCCTGCCGCTGGCTTAGCGGCCGGCGGATTTTTTTCGTTTTAGTGCTGCGCGTTAACGCGCCGGCCATTGCCGCCGACTATTTTGATCTTGCCATGACCGATTCGATCGAGCGGCTCTATCTGGCGGTGCTCGCCGCCAAGCATCTGGACCCCGCAAGCTCGCGTACCGCGCGGCTGTTTCAGCGCGGTCCGTCCAAGATGGCCAAGAAGGTGGCCGAAGAGGCCATCGAGGTTGCGATCGATTCCATCAACGGCAATGCCGAGGTGGTCATCCGCGAGAGCGCCGACCTGCTCTATAACCTCGCGGTATTGTGGGCGGCGGCAGGCGTGCGCCCCGCCGACGTCTGGCGCGAGATGGAACGGCGCGAGAATCTGTTCGGCATTGCC
>JBLMWS010000289.1:0-5952 GCA_050257355.1 Gemmatimonas sp. | reverse complement strand
TCGAGCGGTTATGGGGTCTCATGCACAAAAACGTCACGCACAACAAGTGCTACGCAACTTGCGCCCAATTTGCCGACGCGACGCTCAGTTTTCTGCGTGAAAAGGTTCCGCGGAATTGGGCCAACCTCTGTGATTCGGTCACCGACAATTTCCGTATCATCAACTCCAAGGATTTTCGGGTTGTGGCGTGAACGGAGTATAGATTAACGCGCGAACCTCGGCACGCGTTCCGCACTGTCATCTCGTTCGCGGCGGCGACGAAGCCGCACTGCTAATCCATTGACATCGTTAACCGCAAGGACGACCCTTGTCCTAGCCGGCGGCGAAGAGCCGGGTCGTTCATTCGGGGGCAA
Organism: Gemmatimonas sp.; assembly: GCA_050257355.1. Classification (GTDB taxonomy): domain Bacteria; phylum Pseudomonadota; class Alphaproteobacteria; order Rhizobiales; family Xanthobacteraceae; genus Bradyrhizobium. The sequence continues at coordinate 5,599 of JBLMWS010000289.1, read as the reverse complement.
AGCAGGGGATGGCTGGACTGGCCCATCCGCACGCCGGTGAGCAAAAAACTCATCGGAGGATCCCCCATGACGTTTTCATTACGTTGTTTCACCGCCGCGGCCGCGGCGGGCAGCGCGGCGCTCGCGCTGAGCGCATTTGCGCTTTCCGGCACCCCCGCCAAAGCCGCCGATAATGGGCCCATCAATATCGGCGTGATCGCGCCATTCTCGGCCATCGACGGCGCCTCGATCATCAATGGCGCCGACATGGCGGTCGACGATATCAACGCGCATGGCGGCATCATGGGCCGCAAAATCAAGTTGTTCAAATACGACAACCATGCCTCCGCCACCGAAGGCGTGCGCGCCTTCCAGCGCGCGGTCAACCAGGACCACGTGGTCGCGATGATCGGCATCTGGATCAGCGAGATCGCGCTCGCCATGGAGCCATGGTCGGGACGCCTGAAGACGCCGTTCATCGTGACCGGCGCCGCCAGCACGCAGATCCCCAAGCACGTGCACGACAATTACAGCACTTACAAATACACCTTCCACGATTGGCTGAATTCGGCCTTCCTGGCCGACGCCGTGTGCGATTCCTCCAACGACCTGCTGGTCAAGCCGCTCGGCTACAAGACCGCTTATGTAATGAGCGAGGATGCGGCCTGGACCAAGCCGCTCGATGACGAATACCTGAAGTGCCTGCCGAAGGCCGGACTAAAAGTCGTTGGCCACACCCGCTTCTCGCCGGACACCACCGACTTCACGCCGGTGTTCAACAAGATCGAGGCCGCCAAGCCCGACGTCATCATCACCGGCATCGCCCATGTCGGCCTGAAGCCGACGGTGCAATGGCACGACCAGCAAGTGCCGATGCTGATGGCCGGCATCAGCGCGCAGGCGGGCGCCAGCACGTTCTGGCAGCGCACCAACGGCGCGACCGAAGGCATCGTCACCACCTCGGCGGCGGTCAAAGGCGCGGCGCTTACGTCCAAGACGGTTCCCTTCACCGACGCCTATACCAAGCGCTTCAACACCACGCCGGCCTACAACGCATATACGACCAACGACGCCTTCTACTTCTTGAAGGAGGCGATCGAGCGGGCGAAGTCGACCAATGCCGACAAGGTGGTCGCGGAGCTCGAGAAGACCGACTATGTCGGCAATATCGGGCGCGTACAGTTCTACGGGAAGAAGGACCAGTACACGCACGGCCTGAAATACGGCAAGGAATACATCACCGGCGTCGCGCTGCAGTGGCAGCACGGCGACCAGGTGGCGCTGTGGCCGGACAAGGTGGCGAAAGCGAAAGTCATCCTGCCGTCCTGGATCAAGAAAAAACAGCACGCGAGCAAATAATCGCACATAGCCGGCGGGCGCGGACGGACGGGCGCCAAGCCGCCCGCCCGTTGCGCCTGTGCCGCCGGCGGGAGCCTGGTTCATGCTCGCGATGCAGATTTTGGTCGACGGGTTCGTCGTCAGCGCGCTCTACGGCCTGGGCGCCATCGGATTCACCATAATTTTCGGCGTCTCCGGCGTGCTCAATCTCGCGCATGGCGGCATCATGGTCACCGCCGCCATGATCGCTTGGTGGGTGGCGCTTTCGTTCGGCAGCTACTGGGGCGCGCTCGCCGGCGTTGGCGCCGGCATCGCCGCGGCCTACGTCACCTACTACTTGGTGGTGCGGCCGATCAAGCGTTCGGCCAAAATCGCCGAAGAGGAAAAGGAGATCTTCATTCTCACCGCGACGCTACTCTGGGCGATCATGATCCAGGAAGGCATCGCCTATCTGTTCACCTCCAACCCGATAACGGTACGGCCGCTCCTGCCGGGCGTCACCGCGCTGTTCGGCGTGCGCACGCCGACCAACGAGCTTCTGATCGGCGTCATCTGCTGGCTGGTGATCGGGTTGTTGTATCTCTTCGTCAATCACACAAAGCTCGGCAAGTCCGTGCTCGCCGCGGCGATCAACCCGCGCGGGCTGGCGCTGCTCGGCTTCGACCTGCCGCGCATCCAGGCCTTCGTCTGGGGGCTGTACGGGCTGCTTGCCGGCATCGCCGGGGTGCTGCTCGCGACCTTCATTGGCGCGAGCTCGAACAATGTCGGCGACCTCACCGGCAGCGCATTTTCGATCGTCGTGTTCGGTGGCCTTGGCAGCGTGCCCGGCTCGCTGATCGCTGCCTATATCATCGGCTATTTCGAGACGGCAACCGCCTATCTGGTGACGCCGGCCATCCGCGAAATGCCGGCGTTGCTGCTGCTGGTGCTGGTGCTGTACCTGCGGCCGCAAGGCCTGCTCGGGCGGCGCTAAACCATGCCCCGCGCCGACTTCATCGCCGGCAGGAAGGCAATCGGCGGCGCCGGCATCTTGCGCTCCCGGCTGTTCTGGCTGGTGACGATCGCGCTGATCGTCATGGCGACGGTGCCGGCCTGGGCCTCGGGCTATGTGCTTGGCGTTTTGACCATCGCCTATTATTTCGGCGTCTTCGCCATGGGCTGGGACCTGCTGTTCGGCTACGCCGGCGAGGTCAATTTCGGTCCGACTTTTCTGATCGGCGTGGGCGCTTATACCGCCGGCATGCTCAACAGCTTTGCCGGCCTCTCGGTCTGGCCCGCCACCTTCGCCGGCGGTGTCGCCGCGGTGATCGGCGGCCTCATGCTGGCGCTGCCGGCGCTGAGATTGCGCGGCCCCTATTTCGGCCTGATCACGCTGGTGGCGGTGCTGCTGCTGCAGAAGCTGATCGTGGTGTTCGCCGCCTATACCGGCGGCGAGATCGGCATGACTGTGCCGAGCGTGCTCGCCATCGATCCAGGCGTGAACTACTATTACGCGCTCGTTTTCATGGCCGTCAGCGGTGCGCTGCTGACGGCGCTTGCGCGCTCGCCCATGGGGCTCATCCTGCAGGCGATCGGGCAGGACCCGATCGAGGCGCAGGCGCTCGGCTTCAACATCACCAAGCACAAACTGATGGCCTTCATCGTCAGCGCGTTCTTTTCCGGGCTCGCCGGTGCGTTGTTCGTCTTCTATCTCGGCACGGTCTCGGTCGGCTCGGTAGTCGCGCTCGGCATCGACGTGCAGATCATCATCGCTGCCGTGCTGGGCGGACGCCGCACGATCCTCGGCGGCGCGCTCGGCGCCATCTTCCTGATCGCCGCCGCCGAATATCTGCGGCCGGTCGGCGAGCTGAGCAATTTCATAGTGGCCGCGGTGGCGCTCCTCGTCCTCTTGTTCTTCCCCGACGGCTTTCTCGGCTGGCTTCTGCATCCGAGGGCGCGGCCATGAGCGTGCTCGAAGTCGACGGCCTGACCCGGCGCTTCGGCGGCCTCGTCGCCGTCGACGACCTCGCCTTCCGCGTCGAGGGCGGCGAGATCCTCGGCCTCATCGGGCCCAACGGCTCCGGCAAATCGACCACGCTGTCGCTGATCATGGGGCTTTACCGGCCGAGCAGCGGCTCGATCCGCTTCGACGGCGACGAGCTCGCGGGGCTGCCCGCCTACCGCATTGCCCGCCTCGGCGTGTCGATCGTGTTCCAGCACTCGCGCCCGCTGCACCGCCAGAGCGTGCTCGAGCATATCCGGCTCGCGCTGCTGCCGGATTCGCTGTGGCAGATGCTGCACGATCCCAGCGTCACCCGCAAAGCGATCGGCATCGCCGAGCGAGTCGGGCTTGCCGAGGTGATGGACCGGCTGCCCGACACGCTGCCCTTCGCCGACCTGCGCCGGCTGGAACTCGCCAAGGCGATCGCGCGTGATCCGCGCCTCATCCTGGTGGACGAGCCGTTTGCCGGGCTGACGCCCGCCGAGATTCAGGACTTCTCCAAGTTGATTGGGGGCTTGCGCGCCGAGGGCTGCGCCGTGGTACTGGTCGATCACAACGTCAAGGGCGTGAGTTCGCTGGTCGACCGCATCATCGCCATGCATGCCGGCCGCAAGATCGCCGAGGGCAAGCCGAACGAGGTGGTGGCGAGCGAGCGTGTACGCGAGGTTTATCTCGGCGGCGCGTTCGAAGGCGGCGCGCACATGCCGGCCACCGTCGCAGCGGATCGCGAGCCGCTGCTCGACATCTCCGGCCTCTCGGTGCATTACGCCAAGGCGCAGGCCCTCGATCAGGCCAGCATCCGCGTGCATGAGGGCGAATCGGTCGCGGTGGTCGGCCTCAATGGCGCCGGCAAGACCACTCTGTTTAACGCCATCTCCGGAATGGTGCCTTACGGCGGAGAAGTGCGCTACGCCGGCCAGTCGCTGGCCGGCTGGGACGCCGGCCGCATCGCGCGCTCGGGGATCGTGCAATGCCCGGAAACGCGCGAATTGTTCGGCGATCTGAGCGTGCGAGAGAATCTAGACCTTGCCGGCCAGCGCCTCACCCCGCCGCAATACGCCGAAACCGAAGCCTGGCTATACAATCTCTTTCCGGTACTGGCGCAGCGCCAGCGACAACTCGCCCGCACGCTGTCGGGCGGCGAGCAGCAGATGCTCACCATTGCGCGCGGGCTGATGACGCGGCCGCGTCTGTTCATCCTCGATGAACCGACGCTCGGCCTCGCGCCCATCGTGCTCAAGCAAATTTCCGACGCGCTCGAAGTGCTGCGGCGGGAGGTCAACATTACCCTGCTGCTGGGCGAGCAAAACCTGACCTTCGCGCTGCGTCACACCGAGCGCATCTACCTGCTTGAGCACGGCCGGGTCATCTGGCAGGGGCCGACCGCCGAATTCTCGACCGATGTGGCGGAACGCTATCTCTAGATGATCTGAACCATTGCGATGGCTACGGGTTTCTGGCCTGTGGCGAATATCGCCGCCGGTCCAGTACAGCTCTTATTGAGGACTGTGTGCGACTCAGGGCCGCGGCTTCTGCACCAGAACCCGCGCTACCACTGGCAACCCGGGTGCGCATTCCGCATGCCGCTGGGCCCACCCCGCCAGCGCAATGACTATGCTCAGTCAACGGGCGGCGCGGGCCGCCGAGCCGCCCTGGTGCTTTGATCAGCGGCTTCGGCGGCGAGCGCTGCAGGTACGGTTCGCTCGACGATTGCCTGCGCGACAGGGCCGGGGGCGGCGGTTTCTGCAACCCGAACCCGCGCTACCACGGTCCAGCGCAGCCGGCTCGGGGCGGGCGGCGGTAGCAGTGAGAGCTCGGCGACGCCAGCGACCGCGTCGGCTCGCGAGCCGGAGCGCCAGCCGCGCTCAGCGGTCCTGCGGGGAAAACGGGGGGCGGCAGGCGTCGTCGGCCAGAATTAGCTCGCTGCCACAGCCCGAGACAAACCGAATGCTCAGCTTCAAGCAGTTCATAGCCGATCTCGAACGCGACGCGGCGACCGTCGGCGGAGACGTCGTCCGCACGACCATTTTCGGCCTCGACGTCGCGGCCGTAGTGCTGCCGAACGAGCCGCTGAGCCGCATGAACGCGCTCTGGGACCTGCTCGGCGAGCGCGAGGCGCTCGTCATCGCAGTGAGGGGCGAGAGACTAGTGCTGAGCCTCGACGATCGTCACTGCGCTAGTTTTGAGATGTCTGCTCTTCACTCGCGTGCGGAAGCGGGCCATCGATCGCGGAACGGCAGAGATGGGCATTAACCTCCGATTTGCGTCTCGGCGCACGCAGCAAAGTTCGCTTCGCTATTC
>JBLMWS010000288.1:0-4288 GCA_050257355.1 Gemmatimonas sp. | reverse complement strand
GCCATGACGGCAGCGGACATCCCGACCGCAACCGGGCTGCCCAACAACGGCTTCGAAGGCATGCGCTTTCTGGGTTACCCGATCTTTGAAGGATTGGTGCTGTGGGACCTGACGCGCACGGACCGGCTGGCAACCTTGCGGCCGGGGCTTGCGGAAAAGTGGGAGCAGGATCCCGAGGATACCAAGACCTGGATCTTCCATTTGCGCCACGGCGTGAAATTCCATGACGGCACCGATTTCAACGCCGATGCGGTGATCTGGAATCTCGACCGTTATTTCAATTCGACCAGTCCGCAATATGAGCCGCCGAGTTCGGCGATGTCCCGCGCTCGCGTGCCGGTGCTGGCGAGCTACAAGAAGATCGACGCGTTCACCGTCGCCATCACCACCACCCGGCCGGTCTCGTATTTCCCCTATATGGTGGTCTATCTTCTGTTCACGTCACCTGCCTCCTTCGAAAAGGCCGGGCACGATTGGGCCAAGGTGGCGACCTTGCCGGCCGCCGGCACCGGTCCGTTCCGTATCACCCGGATCGTGCCACGGCAGGAGGCGGATCTCGCGCGTTGGGAGGGGTACTGGGACAAGAGCAAGCTCGCGAAGGTCGACAAGATTGTGCTGCTGCCGATTCCCGAAGCGAATTCGCGGCTTGCGGCGCTGCGCGCCGGCCAGGTCGATTGGATCGAGGTGCCTCCGGCTGACGCCATCGATTCCCTGAAATCGGCGGGCTATGTCATCACCACGGGATCTTATCCCCACGTCTGGCCCTGGTTCTACAACATCGGCGCAACCGGCAGCCCGTTCAAGGACGTGCGCGTGCGCCAGGCGCTGAACTACTGCATCGACCGCAAAGGCCTGGTGGAGCTGCTCAACGGCACCGCCGAGCCCGCGGTGGGCTGGCTCAAGGCGAGCGATCCTGATTTCGGCAAGCCGGAAAATCGCTACACATTCGATCCCGGCAAAGGCAAGGCGTTGCTGGCGGAGGCGGGCTATACGGCTGCCAAACCGCTGTCATTCAAGGTGATGATCTCCAACTCGGGATCGGGGCAGATGCTGCCTTTGCCGATGAACGAATACCTGCAGCAGAACCTGAAGGAGGCCTGCGGCGTCGACGTCGATTTCAATGTCGTCGAATGGCAGGTGCTGTTGACGGCGGCGCGCGCCACGCCCGACAGTCCGAGCCTGCAGGGCGCGATGGCGCTGAACATCTCCTCGCCATCCTCCGATGCCGGGGTGATGGCGCGCTATTTCTCATCCAGCAATTTCTCGCCGAACGGCTTCAATTTCGAGCAGTGGAAGGACGATACGTTCGAGCAGGCGATGAAGACGATCGAAACGGAGACTGATCCGGAAGTGATCTCGGCCGCCTATCGGGTCGCGCATGAGCGCCTGGTCGACAACCCGCCCTGGCTCTACATCGTCCACGACCTCAACCCGCGGGCCATGAGCCCGAAGGTGAAGGGCTTTGTGTCACCGCAATCCTGGTTCGTCGATCTAACCCTGGTAAGCATGCAATAGAGGCCAGGGTGAACGGCGCGTTGCGATCTAGGTGATGATGCTCAATCAAAGAGCTAAAGCGCGGTAGTGATTCAACCCAATCTCATCGCGCTTAGTGGGATTCCTCCAGTGCCTCTGCGCGCGTCCTCCGCTTCACCCGCTTGATGGTGCCGGCGAAGGTAAAGAGCCGCCGCTCGCCGGATTTTAGTTCGCCGCGCACAAAGATCAGCGAGCCGCCGGCGCGGGTGATCTCGCCCGTGGCCTCGACCAGTTCGCCCTCGCGTGCTGCGTCGAGAAAATCGCCGGAGAACGACACGGTGACGCCGGGGCCGTCGAGGACGGGGCTTGCGATCGCGAACAGGCAATAGTCTGCGAAGGTCATGAAGCAGCCGCCATGGACGTTGCCGGCGCCATTGAGGTGCTTCTTCTGCACCCGGAACGCGCAGCGGATCCGGCCGTCGGGCTCCGCGCGGTGCCAGAACGGGCCAGTATGGGTTTCGTAGCTGTCGCGCATCCAGGTGCGCCAGCCTGCAAATTCGCCCTCGGTTGCAACCTGCAGGTCAGGGCGCTGGAAATGGGCGGGTTTCGTGATGTCGTCCAAGGAAATGGGCCTTCAAAAGGGAGGTTTGGCTCCTTAAATCCGATCCGAAGGCGATGCGCAAACCCCTCAACCGGCCAAAACTCTGGACAGTGGCAAAATGCGCCCACAAGGGTCTTTTCCGGCTGCCCCGATCTTCTTAATAACGCTCGAGTCTGAGCCCCGCCGGCCCTGGGGTTCGCCCGTCTCCCAAAGTCGGGGGACACAAAGAGACGTCGAGACGTCGCCGCAGCGGGACCCTGACTGACATGCGAACAAACGAACCGCAGATCACCCCCGAACTCGTTGCCGCCCACGGGCTGAAGCCGGACGAATACGAGCGAATCCTGAAGCTGATCGGGCGGGTGCCGACCTTCACCGAACTCGGGATTTTCTCGGCGATGTGGAACGAGCACTGCTCGTACAAGTCTTCGCGCATTCATTTGAAGGGCCTGCCGACCAAGGCGCCCTGGGTGATCCAGGGTCCGGGCGAGAATGCGGGCGTCATCGACATCGGCGACGGCCAGGCGGTGGTGTTCAAGATGGAGAGCCATAACCACCCGAGCTATATCGAGCCCTATCAGGGCGCGACCACCGGCGTCGGCGGTATTTTGCGCGACGTCTTCACGATGGGCGCACGGCCCATCGCCTGCCTCAATGCGCTGAGCTTCGGTGCGCCGGAGCATCCGAAGACGCGGCATCTGGTGTCCGGCGTGGTGGCCGGTGTCGGCGGCTACGGCAATTCCTTCGGCGTGCCGACCGTGGGCGGGCAGGTCCGCTTCCATACCCGCTATGACGGCAATATCCTGGTCAACGCCATGGCCGTGGGGCTGGCCGATGCCGACAAGATTTTTTATGCGGCTGCTTCCGGCGTGAACATGCCGATCGTCTATCTCGGCTCCAAGACAGGTCGCGACGGCATTCACGGGGCCTCCATGGCCTCTGCCGAGTTCGACGAGGATTCCGCCGAAAAGCGCCCCACTGTGCAGGTCGGCGATCCCTTCGCCGAGAAGCTGCTCCTGGAAGCGTGTCTCGAGATCATGGCCAAGGATTGCGTGATCGCGATCCAGGACATGGGTGCGGCCGGGCTGACCTGCTCGGCCGTCGAGATGGGCGCCAAGGGCGATCTCGGCGTCGATCTCGATCTCGATGCGGTGCCGACCCGCGAAATCGGCATGAGCGCCTACGAGATGATGCTGTCGGAAAGCCAGGAGCGCATGCTCATGGTGCTCAAGCCCGAGAAGGAGAAGGAGGCCGAGGCCATCTTCAGGAAATGGGGCTTGGATTTCGCCGTCGTCGGCTACACCACGCCGAGCAAGCGCTTTTGCGTCAGGCATGGCGGCGACCTCATGGCGGACCTGCCGATCAAGGAGTTGGGTGACGAGGCGCCGGTCTATGACCGTCCGCATGTTGCCTTGCCGGCGTTGCCGGTGATCTCCGCGCGCGATGTCGCGGCTCCGATGAGCATCGCAGTCGCGCTGCAAAAGCTGATCGGCACGCCCGAGCTCTGCTCCAAGCGCTGGGTCTGGGAGCAGTACGACCATGTCATCCTCGGCAACACCGTGCAGCGTCCCGGGGGCGATGCGGCAGTGGTGCGGGTGCAGGATGGCCCGAAGGGCCTCGCGCTCACCGTCGACGTGACGCCGCGCTACTGCGAGGCCGATCCCCATGAAGGCGGCAAGCAGGCCGTGGCCGAAGCATGGCGCAACATCACGGCCGTCGGCGGAAAGCCGCTCGCGATCACCGACAATCTCAACTTCGGCAGTCCGGAGCGGCCCGAAATCATGGGTCAGTTCGTCGGCTGCCTGAAGGGCATCTCCGAAGCCTGCCGTGCGCTGGATTTCCCGGTCGTCTCGGGCAATGTCTCGCTTTATAACGAGACCAACGGCCGCGCCATCTTGCCGACCCCGTCGATCGGCGGCGTCGGCCTGTTGGATGACTTCACCAAATCGGCGACCCTGGCCTTCAAAGCCACGGGTGAGGCGATCCTCTTGATCGGGGACACGCACGGCTGGCTCGGGCAATCAGTCTATTTGCGCGACGTCTGCGGGCGCGAAGAAGGCGCGCCGCCGCCGGTCGATCTGGCGGCCGAAAAACGCAACGGGGACGTCATGCGCGGCATGATCCGCGCGGGCACCGCGACGGCGGTCCATGATGTCTCCGACGGCGGCCTCTTGGTGGCGCTCGCCGAGATGGCGATGGCGAGCGGCATCGGGG
>JBLMWS010000287.1:0-13335 GCA_050257355.1 Gemmatimonas sp. | reverse complement strand
ACGGTGGCAACAAGCTGGTTCACCGAGGAGAGCGCGAAGTAAGCCGTAAACCACTCGCGCGGGGAAGGCCGGAGTGTCTCCGCCTGTACCTGTGGTCTTCGCGCTCTCGCGCAACCTTTTTGCGCGGGGGCCCCGGGTGCAAGCGGCCACCCGACCTTCCCTGCGCCCTCTGTCTTCGAGGGTGGTGTCGATGCAAAGCTCGGACGCGAAGAGCGCCGCGAGAAGGTGGTTGCATGTCTCACCAACGTCACTTGCGAGGAGCGAAAAACATCCTCTTCGTCGTCCTGGACAAGCGAGCGCCGATCCGGGACCCATCACTCCCCGGATGTGATTTCAGCGAAGAAAGACGTCTGACGGATGAGTCGTTCGGAAAAATTCGGCGGTGTGGGTCCCGGCTTTTGCCGGGACGACGGAGAAGACAAAGCTCGGCTTCCACCTGAGCCCCACGCCCGCGCCTCACTTCCGCATCGGTCTCGTCTCGAACGGCAGGGCGACGGCGGTCTTGATCTCCTTCAGAATCATGTTGGTGCGCACGTAGCGGATCCCGGGCAGGCGAAACATGAAGGTGTCGAGGAAATCGTTATAGGCTTTCATATCGCGCACGACGACGCGCAGGTGATAGTCGGCATCGCCGGTGGTGGCAAAACACTCCAGCACCTCGCTCCGCCGGCTGACTTGCGCGACGAACTCGTCGACGAACTTCGCGTCATGCCGCTCCAGCGAGACGTGCAGGACTGCCGAGGTCGCAAAGCCCGCGCGCTCGCGATCGAGCAGCGCCGAATAGCCGCGGATGATGCCCGCCTCCTCCAGCGCGCGCACGCGCCGCCAGCAGGCCGAGGTCGACATGCCGACCGCCTCGGCCAGTTGCTGATTGGTTGCACGGCCGTCCTTCTGCAATTCAGACAGAATGCGCTGATCTTGTTCTTCAACCACGAAATTGCACCATTTTGGCAGATCTTACCTTTATTTGAGGCATTATGGAGAATTCTACCGCATTAAAGGTGATGCAAGCAATGAATAGGTAACACCTGCCATAACCCCGGGATTAGCGTTGGACCATTCGACCGCAACTGACGTCGGAGGTCGGCCAATGGACGACAGACCCGCTCTCGACCTGTATCAGCTCTCCGATCGCTACGACCGCCAAACCGGCCGCGTGTTCCTGACCGGCACGCAGGCGATCGTCCGCATCGTGCTCGACCAGGCGCGACGCGATCACGCCGCCGGCCTCGACACGGCCGGCTTCATCTCCGGCTATCGCGGCTCGCCGCTCGGCGGCGTCGATCTCGAACTCTGGCGCATCAAGGCGCAACTGAAGGCGAACCGGATCGAATTCCTGCCCGCTGTCAACGAAGACCTCGCCGCGACGGCGGTGCTGGGTTCGCAGCAGGTCGAGACGCAAGCCGACCGGCAAGCCGCGGGCGTGTTCGGCCTCTGGTATGGCAAGGGCCCCGGCGTCGACCGCTCCGGCGACGCGCTGAAGCACGGCAACGCCTACGGCTCCTCGCCGCATGGCGGCGTGCTGGTGGTAGCCGGCGACGACCACGGCTGCGTGTCGTCGTCGATGCCGCACCAATCCGACGTCGCCTTCATGAGCTGGTTCATGCCGACGCTGCACCCCGCAAGCGTCGCCGAATATCTCGCCTTCGGCGAATATGGCTACGCGCTCAGCCGCTTCTCCGGCATGTGGGTCGGCTTCAAGGCGATATCCGAGATCGTCGAATCCGGCGCTTCAGTCGAACTGCCGCCGCCGCGCCAATTCCAACGGCCCGACTTCACGCCACCGCCCGGCGGCCTGCACTACCGCTGGCCGGATCTGCCGGGGCCTCAGATCGAGGAGCGGCTGGAGGCCAAGAAGCACGCGGTCTATGCTTTCGCCAAGGCCAATCCGATCGACCGCCGCATCTACGATATCGCGGACGCGGCTTACGGCATCGTCACCACCGGGAAGGCGCATCTCGACCTGATGGAGGCGATGCGGCTGCTCGGTCTCGATGAAGCGACCTGCCGCCGCTTCGGCATCGACATTTACAAGGTCGGAATGGTCTGGCCGCTCGCACTGCACGACGCGATGGCATTCGTCACGGGCAAGCGCGAGATTCTCGTCGTCGAGGAGAAGCGCGGCATCATCGAAAGTCAGTTCAAGGAATATTTCTACGACTATCCCGGCGCCAAGCCGCAGCGCATGGTCGGCAAACATGACGAGCATGGGGCGAGGCTGATTTCCTGGATCGGGGAATTGTCGCCCCGCGCGCTCGCCGACGTGCTGGCGCGCCGGCTCGAGCCGATGTTTCCTGAACTTGAGCTCGCGCGCCGGGCGGCGGCGCTGGCGCCGGAGCAGCAGCGGGTGATTGCGGTACAAGGCGCGACGCGCACGCCGTATTTCTGTTCTGGATGTCCGCACAACACCTCGACGAAGGTACCGGAAGGATCGAAGGCGCTGGCCGGCATCGGCTGCCATTTCATGGCGAGCTGGATGGATCGCGAGACGTCGTCGCTGATCCAGATGGGCGGCGAAGGCGTCAACTGGGCAGCTTCCTCAAAATTCACCGGCGGCAAGCACATCTTCCAGAATCTCGGCGAAGGCACCTATTATCATTCCGGGTCGATGGCGATCCGCCAGGCAATCGCCGCGGGCGCGAACATCACTTACAAGATACTGTTCAACGATGCAGTGGCCATGACCGGCGGCCAGCCGGTCGACGGCCCTGTCAGCGTACACGCGATCGCGCACAGCGTCCGCGCCGAAGGCGTGGCCCGCATCGCGCTGGTGTCGGACGATCCGGCCAAGTTCGAAGCGAAGGATTTCCCGCACGGCGTAACCATCCATCCGCGCGGCGAGTTGGACGCCGTGCAGCGCGAGCTGCGCGAGATTCCCGGCGTCACCGTGCTGATCTATGATCAGACTTGCGCCACCGAGAAGCGTCGCCGGCGCAAGCGCGGCCAAATGGAGGACCCCGCCCGCTTCGTCTACATCAATGATCTCGTCTGCGAGGGCTGCGGCGACTGCTCGGTGGAATCCAATTGTCTCAGCGTCGAGCCGAAGGAGACGCCGTTCGGGCGCAAGCGGCGGATCAATCTCTCATCCTGCAACAAGGATTTCTCCTGCCTCAACGGCTTCTGCCCGAGCTTCGTCACGGTCGAAGGCGGCAAGCGCCGCGCGAAAGCCGCGTCCGATCTCGATCCGCTGGCGCACGCGGGTACGTTGCCGTCGCCGGGCTTGCGGAATCTTGCGCGCCCCTACGATCTCCTCGTGACCGGCGTCGGCGGCACCGGCGTCATCACGGTCGGGGCGCTGATCGCCATGGCCGCGCATCTCGAGCGACGCGGTGTGTCCGTGCTGGATTTTACCGGCTTTGCGCAGAAGTTCGGCCCGGTACTAAGCTACATCCGGCTGGCCGCGACGCCGGACCAATTGCACCAGGTGCGCATCGACCAGGGCGCCGCGGATGGGCTGATCGGCTGCGATCTCGTGGTGAGTTCGTCCGCCAAGGCTTCCGGCACTTATCGCAGGGGCATGCGTGCCGCGGTCAACACCGCGGAGATGCCGACCGGTGATATGGTGCGGCACCGCGACGCCGATCTCGCAAGCCGCGCACGGCTTCGCGCCATCGAGACCGTCGTCGGCAGAGGCAATTTGAGCACGCTCGACGCCAATAGTCTTGCCGAGGAGCTGCTTGGCGATTCCGTCTATGCGAACATGCTGTTGCTCGGCTTCGCCTGGCAGGACGGACTGGTTCCGGTTTCGTTGGCGGCGATGTTGCGCGCGATCGAGCTCAACGGCGTTGCGGTTGCGCGCAACAAACAGGCCTTTGCCTGGGGTCGTATTGCGCGCGCCGATGCGGATTTCATTCCGATCGCGGCACGCCGCCAACCGGCTGTCCCGGAGACGCTCGACGACGTTATTGCCCGGCGCAGCGCGTACCTGGCGCTATATCAGAACCGCGCCTATGCCATCCGCTACGAGGCGATCGTCGCGCGCGTTCGCCGCGCCGAAAGCGCGTTGCGGAACGAGGCCTTGACCGACGCTGTCGCGCGCTCGCTGTTCAGGCTGATGGCTTACAAGGATGAATATGAAGTCGCACGCCTGTATATGGAGCGCGGTTTCCTCGAGGAATTGCGGCGCGAGTTCGAAGGCGATTTCAAGATAAAATATCACCTCGCGCCGCCGTTGCTCCCGGCCAAAACGGATGCGCGCGGCCGGCCGCGTAAGCACGCCTTTGGACCATGGCTGCAGCTGCCGCTCAGGCTGCTCGCGCGGCTGAAATTCCTGCGCGGCACCGCGCTCGACATATTCGGCTATACCGACGAGCGGCGCAGCGAGCGCGAACTGATCGCGTGGTACGAAGGACTGATCGATACCATGCTCGCCAGGCTCACCGCACAGAACCTCCCCGATCTCGTCGCGATTGCCCGGGCGCCGCTGGACATCCGCGGCTATGGCCCGGTGAAGGACGCGGCGATCCCCAAGGTGAGGGCCGAAGTCAAGCGGCTCAAGGAGCGTCTGGTTTGAACCGCATCGCCTCACGAATAGGGGTTGATCAGTTTCTGCTGCTCGGCGGCATGCTGCACCAGCATGTCGATGAAGGTCCTCACCTTGGCCGACAGATGGTGACGGTGCGGGTAGATCGCGCTCATCGAGAATTCAACCGGCCGGTATTCCGGCAAAAGCCGAACCAGCCGGCCCGTTTCGAGATCGTCTTGCACCAGGAACCCCGCCGCGAGGCAAATCCCGACGCCCCCGAGCGCGACGATCCGCAGCGCCTCGCCGCTGTTGGTGACGAGGGTCCCCGCGACCCGAACCGAGGCGTGCGCGCCTTTGCGGTCGGCGAAATGCCACTCCTCGCCGAAGGGATACATCAGGTGGCGAATGCAGTTGTGCCCGACGAGATCGGACAATGCTTGCGGCCGCTCGTGCTTTTCGAGATAGCCGTGCGAGCAGCACAGTACATGCCGCCAGGTGGCGAGATTGCGCACGATCAGGCTGGAATCCGGCGGCGGCGTCATGCGCAACGCCACGTCGAAACCCTCGTCGATCAAATCGACGTTGGCCTCTCCCATCCGAAGGTCGACTTTCACGTCCGGATAGGCCGCAAGGAACGCGGCAACCACCGGCGCGATGAAAGGCACCATATGGGTCGCGCTGTGCACGCGCAGCGTGCCGCGCGGCGTCGATTGCTGGGCGCTTGCAATGTCGTCCGCCTGCGCGAGATCGGTGAGGATTTGCGTGGCCCGGTCATAATAGGCGCGGCCGACTTCGGTCAGGCTGACCTTGCGCGTGGTGCGATTGAGCAGCCGCACGCCGAGGCGTTCCTCGAGCGCCTGCACGTGATTGCTCACCATGGTGGTCGACATGTTGAGCTTGCGCCCCGCGGCCGAAAATCCGCCGCTGTCGACGACGCCAACGAAGGTGGCGAGGCTGGTGAGCCGATCCATCGGCGAGCTCCGATTGTTTTCTTCTGCTGGATAATGCTTCCAGTTTTTAGGAGATTATCAGACAGCATGGGACATTGCATCTTAGGGGGCACAAGGCGGCGGCCAGCTTCGGCCGCAGCGCCAGGGGGTTTCGGAGATTGCCATGTCGACCGCGTCTTATGCCTCTGAAGGAAAAGCAAAAACCGGCCTTCGCCTGTCCCGGACGGCGATCAAGCGCGGCGCGTTCATGCTGGCGCTGGCGCTGGGCGCCGCCGCCGCGGCCGACTTCGGCTACAACTATCTCACCACGGGACGCTATCTGGAAACCACCGACGACGCCTATGTGAAGGCCGACTCCACGATCGTCGCGCCGAAAGTGTCCGGCTATATCGCCGACGTCGCGGTTTCCGACAACCAACCCGTCAAAGCCGGCCAGCTGCTGGCCCGCATCGACGATCGCGATTTCAAGGCCGCGCTGGATCAGGCCCACGCGGACGTCGCCGCGGCCGAGGCCGCAGTACGCAATCTGGACGCGCAGTTAGCATTGCAGCAGCCCGTCATCCAGCAACAGGCGGCGGAAGTGGACGCAGCCGATGCCAACCTGAAATTCGCCCAGCAGGAACGCACCCGCTATGACGAGTTGATGAAGACCGGCGCCGGCACCGTGCAGCGCGCGCAACAGACCGATGCGGCCTTGCGCGCCAGCAACGCGCAACTGCAGCAGAGCAAGGCAGCGCTGATCGCCGCCAACAAGAAACTTGAGGTTCTCTCGACGCAACGCGCCCAGGCGGTCGCGCAACTCGCGCATGCCCGCGCCCTGGAACAACAGGCGACGCTGAACCTGTCCTATACGCGGATCACGGCGCCGGTCGACGGCACGGTCGGCGCGCGCTCGCTGCGGGTCGGCCAGTACGTCCAGGCCGGCACACAGTTGATGGCCGTGGTGCCGCTGGAGGCGGTCTATGTGGTGGCAAATTTCAAGGAAACCCAGCTCACTTATGTGCGCAACGGCCAGCCCGTCGAGCTGCGCATCGACAGCTTTCCCGGCCACAAGCTCCGTGGCCATGTCGACAGCCTCTCGCCGGCAAGCGGATTGGAATTCGCGCTGCTGCCGCCGGACAACGCGACCGGCAATTTCACCAAGGTCGTGCAGCGCGTGCCGGTGAAGATCGTGCTGGACGATCAGAGCCTGACCGGACTGCTGCGCCCGGGCATGTCGGCCGAGCCGACCGTCGACACCAAGGCGACCGTCCTCGCAGCACGCGAGCGTCACAGCCGGCTTGCCGCCAATCCCGCAGATGACGGCCTGCCACGGCAGGAGCGATTCTCCAGTCCTGCCGGATAATCCTTCCGATCTTTCCCTCGATTATCAAAATCCAACATTCAATGCATCTTCCTCGGCAACAGGAGAGGAGAGATCCATGACTGCGCTCCAGGCAAGCCTCGGGACCTCCCAACAGACCCGCGCAATAGCGCCGACCGCGGCGACGCCGGCCGCTCCGCTTGTTTCCGCAAAGATCTGGATCGCGGTCTTGGGCGCAACGCTGGGCGCCTTCATGGCGGTGCTCAACATCCAGATCGTCAATGCCTCGCTGGCCGACATTCAGGGCGCGATCGGCGCCGGCATCGATGACGGCGGCTGGATCTCGACCTCCTATCTGATCGCCGAAATCGTGGTGATCCCGCTCTCCGGGTGGCTCGCCCAGGTGTTCTCGATTCGCATCTATCTCTTGACCAATGCGGTCCTGTTCCTGGTGTTTTCCGCCGCCTGCGCGCTGGCGCAGAACCTGCCGCAGATGATCGCGATCCGCGCGCTGCAGGGTTTCAGCGGCGGCGTGCTGATTCCGATGGCCTTTACGCTGATCATCACGCTCCTGCCGAAGACAAAGCAACCGATCGGGCTTGCATTGTTTGCGCTCTCGGCGACTTTTGCTCCCGCGATCGGCCCGACCATCGGCGGCTATCTGACTGAGAACTGGGGTTGGCAATACATCTTCTATGTCAACCTGGCGCCCGGCGCGCTGATGGTGGGCATGCTCTATTTTTCCCTCGACGCCAAACCGATGCGGCTCAATCTGCTGCGCGAAGGCGACTGGCCGGGCATCATCACCATGGCGATCGGGCTCTCCGCGCTGCAGACCGTGCTTGAAGAAGGCAACAAGGACGACTGGTTCGGCTCGCCCTTCATCGTCCGCCTGTCGATCATCGCCGCAGTCGCCTTGGCGCTGTTCCTGGTGGTCGAACTGACAACCAAAAAGCCGCTGTTGAATTTGCGCCTCTTGTACCGCCGCAATTTCGGTTTCGGCATTCTCGCCAACTTCCTGCTCGGCGTCGCGCTATACGGCTCGGTCTTCATCCTGCCGCAATATCTCTCGCGCATTCAGGGCTACAATGCCGAGCAGATCGGCATGGTGCTGGCCTGGACCGGCCTGCCGCAACTCGTGCTGATCCCGTTGGTGCCCCGGCTGATGCAGCGGCTCGATCCGCGGCTCTTGATCGCTGTCGGTTTTGCGCTGTTCGCGGCCTCGAACTTCATGAACATCTACATGACCGCGGACTACGCCACCGACCAGCTGTTCTGGCCCAACGTGGTGCGCGCGATCGGCCAGGCCTTCGTCATGACGCCGCTGTCGGCGGTCGCGACCGCCGGCATCGAAGCGGAAAATGCCGGTTCGGCCTCCGGCCTGTTCAACATGATGCGGAACCTCGGCGGCGCCGTCGGCATTGCGCTGCTGCAGACCTTTCTCACCAAGCGCGAGCAATATCACTCCAACGTGCTCAGCCAGTCGGTTTCTCTATTCGAGCAGGCGACCCGCACACGTCTCGATCAGCTCACGCATTATTTCATGAGCCACGGCGTCACCAACCCTGCCGATGCGCTCAATCGCGCTTATGTCGCAATCGGCCACGTCGTGCAGAAGCAGGCTTTCATTCTTGCGTTCAGCGACACCTTCTATCTGCTCGGCGCCGGGCTGATCGTAGCGCTGTTAGCGGGACTCTTGCTCAACAAGCCGGACCACATGCAATCCGGTGGCGCCCACTGAAAACAAAGGAAACAAAGGAAGAGGAGAACATCATGAAGCCGCGCATGGACTTTTACAAAGCCGCCCCCGAAACCATCGACGCGCTCGTCGCGCTCGAGAACAAGATCCGATCGAGCGGCCTCGAGCAATCGCTGATCGAGCTGGTGAAGACACGTGCGTCCCAGATCAACGGTTGCGCCTTCTGCATCAACATGCATACCCAGGACGCGCGCAAGCACGGCGAGACCGAGCAACGGCTCTACCTCTTGAACGCCTGGCGGGAAGCGCCGCTCTATACCGAGCGCGAACGCGCGGCGCTGGCCTGGACCGATGCGCTGACGCTGATCTCGCAGACGCATGCGCCCGACGACATCTACGAGCAGGTTCGCGCGCAGTTCTCGGAGGCGGAGACCGTCAATCTCACGATGCTGATTGCGGCCATCAATTCCTGGAACAGGCTAGCCATTGCCTTTCGCTCAGTGCCGCCAGTCAAGGCAAAGGCCGTGACTGCGGCGTGAGGCACGGCAGCAGGCCGGCCATGATCACGCGACTTGCTGTCCGCGTCTGCCACTCGACGGTCAGCGCCAATGACGTCCCTAGCCGCTTCATTCAAGAAGAACGACTAGACCGCCGTCGCTCGGGCGAATTCGATATAGATCTCGCGCAGCCGCTTGGTCATGGGGCCCGGCTTGCCGTCGGCGACCGGCTTGCCGTCGATCGAAATCACCGGCTGCACGAACAGGCTGGCGCTGGTGGCGAACGCTTCCTTGGCCGCGAGCGCTTCGGACACCGAAAACGGCCGCTCCTCGATGCGCAGCTGGCGCTCTTCGGCAAGCTTCAGCACCGCTTTGCGGGTGCAGCCCGGCAGGATTTCGTTGCTGTTATGCCGCGTCACCAGCACGTTGTCCTGGGTGAGAATGAAAGCCGAGGACGATCCGCCTTCGGTCACCGCGCCGTTCTCGATCATCCAGGCCTCGCCCGCTCCGGCTTCCGCCGCCGCCTGCTTCGCAAGCACCTGCGCGAGCAACGCCACGCTTTTGATATCGCGTCGCGTCCAGCGGATATCCGGCACCGTGATCACGGCCATGCCGGTCTTGGCGGACGGCGCGTTGATGATGTCCTTCGCCGAGGTAAACATGACCAGCGTCGGGCGAACGGCCTTGGGAAACGCGAAATCACGCCCCTTATCGGCTCCGCGCGTGACTTCGAGATAGACCATGCCGCTCTCGAGCGCGTTGCGTGCGATCAGTTCCTTCTGGACCTGCTCGATCCGCTCCAGGCTCTCCGGCAGCTCCAGCGCAATCTCGTCGACCGAGCGTTTGAGCCGCGCCAAATGCGAGGCGTTGTCGATGAGCATACCGTCCAGCACGGCCGCGACCTCGTAGATGCCGTCGGCAAAGAGAAAGCCACGATCGAGGATCGACACTTTGGCTTCTGAAAGCGGCACGAACGATCCGTTGACATAGGCGATCGGGTCCAAGCGGGTCTCCTGTCGGACAGCGACGAAAGTTGCATGATATAGGGCAATCGCTCTCGCGCATAAACCCCGACGCCGGCATTCCGGGGCGCCACGGCAAGCGAACCCGCAACGACAGTCAGCGTTAGCGCGGGATCTCGCCGAGATCCCAGAACAGGCCCGCCATGATCCCAAGCGCCTCCTCCGTCACCGACAGCAGGATGTGTTCGTCGGGCGCATGCTGCGAACAGCCGGGATAGGAGTGCGGAACCCAGAGCGTCGGAAGCCCGAGCGTGTCGGAAAAGACGTCGTTGGGCAGCGAGCCGCCAAAATTCGGCAGCACGGCCGGCTTCTTTCCGGTGGTGGTCGCAATCGAATCCGCCACCCACTTGATCCAGGGGCTTCCGAAATCAGTGCGCGAGGCTGCAAAACGCTGCGCGCCGGAAACCTCGATCATCGGAAAACCCTTGTCGTGCAGATGGGCCTGGATGGCCTCGACGAGATTGTCGATCTTGGTGCCGACCACGAAGCGCAGCTGCAGCACCGCGCGCGCCCGTCCCGGAATGGCGTTGGCAGGATTGTCGACATTGCCGGCCGAGATCGCCAGCACCTCCAGCGTATTCCACGCGTAAAGCCGTTCGGCGGCGGAAAGTCCCTCCTCGCCCCAATTCTCCGAAAGCGGCGGCTCTTCCGCCGTCGGATCGACCTTGACGTCGGCGAGCCAGTCGCGAATCTGGTTGGAGAGCCGCGGCGGCTTGAGCTCTTCCATCAGCAGTCGGCCGCGTCCATCCACCAGTGTGGCGATCGCATTGGCGAGGATGGTTGCGGGATTGGCCAGCACACCGCCCCAATTGCCGGAGTGATGGGCGCCTTCTCGCAGGTTCAGATCAAGATGGATGCGGTAGCCGCCCCGGCAGCCGAGAAAGAGCGTCGGACGATCCGCCGACAGCCGCGGCCCGTCGGAGGCAATGAACACGTCGGCCTTCAGCTCATCGCGCAAATCCGCGCAGACCTTGCCGAGATCGGGCGAGGCGATCTCCTCGCCCATCTCGATGATGAATTTGGCGTTGAAGCCGAGCTTGCCGCCGCGCGTCTCCCGCACCGCGCGCAAGCCGGCGAGATTGATCGAATGCTGCCCCTTGTTATCGGCGGTGCCGCGCCCATAGACACGGTTGCCGACCCGGGTGGTCACCCAGGGGTCTAATCCATCACGCCACTCGCCGACCATGCCGTCGACGACGTCGCCGTGACCATACATCAGGACGGTTGGCGCCGACGCGCTTTCATGATGGGTTGCGACCAGGAAGGGCGACTTTCCGCTGGGCGATTCGATGACCAGGCTCTCGAAATCGAGCGCCGCAAACGTCGGCTTGAGCTCGTCCTCCAGGTAAGCCCGCAGCGCCTCGCCTCGCGCCGCATTCTGGCTTTCGGTCTTGTAGGCGACCCTGCGATCCAGTTCGCGCAGGAATTTGCCCGACCGGAGCTGCTCTCTGGCCTGCGCGATGGCGTCGTTTCTGGTCATGTCATGCCTTTGGATCGTCTGACTGATTGGGCCGACCGTATCGATACACGGTGGCGCTCGGAAGTGGCAATTCGCATGCCAGATTTGTCTTGCTAAGGCGCGCAGGCTTGCAGCAATTTGGGCGGCAGTTCGCTCCTTCGGTTCCGTGGTCCGTCATGCCCAAAGAAATCCGCCTCAATGCCTTTGCCATGAATTGCGTGGCGCATCAGTCGCCGGGGCTGTGGACGCATCCGCGCGACCGCACGGCCGAGTACAACCGCCTGCCCTATTGGCTCGACCTTGCCAAGACGCTGGAGCGCGGTCGCTTCGACGGCCTGTTCCTCGCGGACGTGCTCGGGGTTTACGACGTCTACGGCAACAGCCCCGACGCGGCGCTGCGTCATGCCACGCAGACACCGGCCAACGAGCCGCTGCTCCTGATCTCGGCAATGGCAGCCGCGACGAAAAATCTCGGCTTCGGCGTGACCAGCAATCTGTCCTTCGAGCCGCCCTATCCATTCGCGCGGCGGATGTCGACACTCGACCATCTGACCGAAGGACGGATCGGCTGGAACGTGGTGACCGGCTATCTCGACAGCGCTGCGCGCGGCGCGGGACGCGACAAGCAGACCGCTCATGATGATCGCTACGACATCGCGGACGAGTATATGGAGCTGGCGTACAAGCTCTGGGAAGGCAGCTGGGAGGATGACGCAGCTGTGCGCGACCGTGCACGCGGCATCTTCACCGATCCCGCCAAGGTTCATCCTGTTGTGCACGAGGGGAAGAATTACCGCCTCAACGCCATCCATCTGAGCGAGCCATCGCCGCAGCGGACGCCGGTGCTGTACCAGGCCGGCACCTCGCCACGCGGCCGGCAATTCGCCGCGCAACACGCCGAATGCGTCTTCATGTCGGGGCCGTCGGCCAAGGTGATCGCGCCCCGCGTGAAAGCGATCCGCACGTTGGCCGCGGAGTTGGGGCGCAACCCGGCGGAAATCCTGATGTTCAGCATGTTCACCGTGGTCCTTGGCCGCACCGAGGCGGAAGCCAAGGCAAAATATGAAGACTATCGCCGGCACATCAGCCCCGAGGGCGCGCTCACGCTGATGTCGGGGTGGACCGGTGTCGACTTCTCCACCTACGCGCTGGATGAGGAAGTCCGTCATGTCACCAACGACGCCGGCCGGTCCGCGATGGACAACATCACCCGCGCCGATCCGAACCGGGTGTGGACCGTGCGCGAGGTCGCCGAACATGTCGGGATCGGCGGCATTGGACCTGTGATCGTCGGCACGCCCGAAAAGGTGGCCGATGAAATCGAAGCCTGGTTCGAAGAAACCGATGTCGACGGGCTCAACATGCCCTTTGCGGTCTCGCCCGGCGATTTCGAAGACATCGCCGACATGCTGGTGCCCGAATTGACGCGGCGCGGACGCTACAAACCCGCTTATGCCGAAGGCACGCTGCGCGAAAAGCTGTTCGGCGCCGGCCGCGCGCGGCTAGCGGCACCGCATCCTGCGGCGCGCTACCGGCCGAATATCGCGAAATAAAGGTCCAAATGCAACGTCGTTCCGGGGTGGTCCGAAGGACCAGACCCGGACTCTTGAGATTCCGGGTTCGATACTCCGCATCGCCCCGGAATGACGTTCGTCAAACGCTCCCGTCCACCACCACTTCGATCAGCTTTGCGCCGGGCCGGTTGAACGCCGACGCGAGCCGTGGCTTCAGCTCCGCAGGGTTAGTGATCTTCATCGCCTCCAGCCCCAACGACCGTCCGATGCCGGCGAAATCGACCGGTGGATCGAGAAAGTCCATGCCGACATAATTGTCGTCGCCGTGGAACGAGAGCAGCCGCTGCTTGATGATGCGATAGCCGCCGTTGTTGACGATCACGACCGTGAGCGGCAGCTTGTGATGCGCCGCCGTCCACAGCGCCT
>JBLMWS010000286.1:0-12160 GCA_050257355.1 Gemmatimonas sp. | reverse complement strand
CTTCCTGCCGCAGCAGCGGCTTGCGCCGTCAGGCTGGCTGCGGGTCGACGCTGCGGGCAACGTCGCATCCGAGCCGCAGGATTAGCGCAAGCATCGTCGTCTAGGCACGACCGTCAGGCCCCCCAGCGGGGATCGCGCAACCCGTGCGTCGGCCCTGCGGGTGCAAAACAGCAGACTGCCTGATTTCCGTTTTCCTTGCGATTCATTCGCAACTGAACCCGGGCAGGCGGCAGTCTTCAGGGGATTCGCGCGCTCTTGTTTCCCTCGCGCTTATCGGCAAGCGGGTGGGTTTGGCGGCTCTGGTTCCCCAAAATCCCGGTCAATCCTCAAGCATCCGGGAAACCTGCCATGTCGTCGATCAAAGACACCGTCCACCTGCCCTCGACCTTCAATCGGCTCGCCTGGTCGAACCTTGCCGCGCAATCGGCGGAGCAGGTTGCGCTCGCCGCCGCGCCCATCGTCGCCGTGCTGTCGCTTGGCGTGGCCGAGGGCCAGACCGGGCTATTGCAGACCGCGCTGACCGCCCCTTTCGTCCTGTTCGCCATTCCGGCCGGGCTGCTCACCGACCGCATCTCCCGCCGCGTGCTGATGGCAAGCGCGGAGGCGCTGCGCGCCGCAGCCTTGGCCGCGATCCTGGTGCTGATCTGGCTTGGCTGGCTGACGCTGTCCTGGCTCGCAGTTCTCGGCTTTGCCGCGGTGTGCGGGACGGTTGCCTACAGCGTAGCGGCGCCGGCGCTGGTCCCCTCGCTGGTCTCCCCGCAGACTCTGCCCGCGGCCAACGCGCGCATCGAGCTTGCGCGCACCGTCGCCTTTGCCGCCGGCCCTGCGCTCGGCGGCATGCTGGTCGGCTGGGTCGGCGCCGGACCGGCGTTCGGATTTGCCGCCGCACTGTCGATGATCGCGGTGGTGCTGCTCGCGGGCATTTACGAGCCGGCGCGGCAGCCTGCGCCGCGGCGCCATCCGCTGCAGGACATCCGCGAGGGCGCAAGCTTTGTGCTGCATCATCCACTGCTGCGGCCGGTATTCGTCACCCAGTTCATCTTCAACACCGGCTGGTTCGTCATCCTTGCGGTGTTCGTACCCTACGCGGTGCACCATCTCGCGCTGTCGGCCGCGGGTGTCGGCACCACGCTCGCGATGTATGGCGTCGGCATGGTGATCGGTGCGCTGGTCGCGACGAGAGTCATGGGGCGGCTCGCCTTTGGCACCGTGATCGGGCTCGGGCCGGTGTGCGGTTTCGTTGCCGCCGGGGTCATGGCGCTGACGACGATCGTGCCGACGCCGCTGCTGGCGGGCCTGAGCTATTTCCTGCTCGGCGTCGGGCCGATCCTGTGGGTGATCTCGACCACCACTCTGCGGCAAGCTGTGACGCCCCCGCAGCTGCTCGGCCGGGTCTCTGCGATCAACATCCTGAGCTACGGCGCGCGCCCGCTCGGCTCCGCGATCGGCGCCATCGTCGGCGGCATCTTCGGCGCGCAAGCCTGCCTCTATCTCGCCTTCGCCGTCTTCGCCGTGCAGGCGGTGGTGATCCTGTTGTCGCCCGCGGTGAGCCTCGCACGACAGCCGGACATGGTGGAGGACGGGCAACCCGCGCCCGCCTGCTGACAACCTAACTCTTCAAATAGCGCTCGTAACCTCCCGACATGGCCTCGTTTCCGGCCATGTCGGGATCGAGCGTATAGAGATCCTGCGCGCGTCCGATCCCGCGCAGCGCGTAGCGGCCGGTTGACACCAGATAGCGCCGCCCTGTCGCATCAAGCCCCTTGCGAAATTCCGACGAGGCCAAGAATTCGCGGTCGACCGAATTGCACATCGACGCGATACGGCTGACTTCGTTGACCGCCGGCCCCACCACGGTGAAATCCAGCCGGTCCTCGCTGCCGATATTGCCGTAGAAGACCTCGCCGACATGCAGCCCCACATAGGCGGAGGTGACCGGCCGCCCTGCGGCCGCACGGCGGTCGTTGAGTTCGTCCATGTTGAGCCGGAAGCGGTGCTCCGCGCGTAGCCCGGCGCGACTTGCCAACGCCATGTCCTCGCCGGTGAAGATCGCGAGCACGCCGTCGCCGATCAGCTTCAGCACGTCGCCGCCGGCATCGTGGATGGCATCGATCGAGGCCTGCGCATAATCGTTGAGAAACGGGATGATCTCGTCGGGCCCGATGCTCTCGGAAATTTTGGTCGAGCCGCGCAGGTCGGAAAACCACAACACCGCGGTGATGCGCTCGGTCACCCCGCGCGAGATGCGCCCGCCGAGCACCCGTTCGGACGGATCACGCCCGAGATAGACCCGGCCCAGGGTGCGCGCGATATCGAGATGCTGCGCGGATTTGATCGCGAGGCCCAGCACCGGTACGAGATCGCGCAGCGCGGCAAGCTGTCCCTCAGTGAAACCATCCGCGCGACGCGTCGTCCAATACGAATAGAAGCAGTCCATCTCCCCGAGCCTTCCGGCGTCGCCGAAGCGATGCACGAAGGCCAGAAAGTGCTTGTGGCCGTTCTCGGCCAATTCGCCGATCATCGAGAAGTCGAGCGAGGCACAATCGCGAAGGTCGATCATGAACTCGTCATGGCCGTTTTCCAGCATGTGGTGGAAGACGGAGCGGCGCCAGTTCTTGGCCGCATCGCCATCGGCGGTGGAGGTGTATTGGAACGTATCGCTTTCGTTGCTTTCCTTGTCGTTCCAGCGAAAGCCGCGTCCCTCATAGATCGGGTGCAGGGTGTCGATGAAGGCGATCACGCGCGATAAAGCCAGGCCGGCCGCCCGGCAGCGTTCGCAGAAGCCGCGAATCAGATCGGTCTCGGGAAGGCCGGTGAGACCCTGGCTGACAAGCCAGTTCATCAGGTCCAGGCGGGAGGCAAGTTCCATGCGAGCGATTATGCCGCGCAATCATGTCCGGCGGAAGGTGAGCCCCGCTTGACGGGACGGACGGAGGCGGCCCAAATGCCGGACAAGATGCAAACGCGACAAACACGATGGCGCCCGGCGGCATGAGCGGGCGTCGGCTTCCCCTCATCCTGGCACTCGGCACCGCCCAGACGCTGGCTTGGGCCTCGAGCTATTATCTGCCGGCGATCCTGGCCGATCCGATCGCGCGCGATCTCTCGATTTCCTCCAACTGGGTTTTTGCCGCCTTCTCGGCATCGCTTGTTATCTCGGCCGTGCTCGGCCCGCGCGTCGGCCGCCAGATCGATCTGATCGGCGGCCGGCCGGTGCTGACGATCTCAAGCCTGACCTTGGCCGGCGGACTGGTGGCGCTCGGCCTCACCCACTCCATTTCCATGCTGATTCTCGCCTGGCTGCTGCTCGGCATCGGCATGGGCTACGGCCTTTATGATGCAGCCTTCGGTGCGCTGGGGCGCATCTATGGCGATGCCGCGCGCGGACCGATCACCGGCATCACGCTGATGGCCGGTTTTGCCTCGACGATCGGCTGGCCGCTCACAGCGTTGGGGCTGGCGCAGATCGGCTGGCGCGAGACCTGCTTTGCCTGGGCGGCCGCTCATATTCTCATTGGCCTGCCGCTGAATTTCTTCATGCTTCCGCCGGTCCCCGGCGCGAAACCGGGCGCCACGGCATCCGTCAAGCCGCATATCCCGATCGACCGCACGATGGTGCTGATTGCCTTTGCGTTCGCGGCCGCTTGGACCGTGACGGGGGCGATGGCGGCGCATTTTCCGCGCATCATGGAAGCGGCGGGCGCGACGCCCGTCGAAGCGGTCGCGGCCGGCGCGCTGATCGGGCCGGCGCAGGTGGGCGCGCGCATCATCGAAGCGAGCCTGCTGAAGCGCTACCATCCCCTCGTCTCGACCCGCCTCGCCTGCCTGACGCATCCCTTGGGCGCGGCGATCCTTGCGTTGACGGGCGGCGCGGCGCCCGGCCTGTTCGCGGTCTTTCACGGCTCCGGCAACGGCGTGCTGACCATTGCCCGCGGCACCCTGCCGCTCGCCATCTTCGGCCCGCAAAACTACGCCTATCGGCTGGGGCTGCTCGGCGCGCCGTCGCGTATGGCGCAGGCCGCCGCGCCCTTGCTGTTCGGCCTTCTGATCGATGTGATGGGAAGCGGCATCCTCATCGTCTCCTCCGCGCTCAGCCTCGCCGCGCTGGTTGCGCTGATGATGCTGAAGCAGAAGCCGCTGCGATCTTGAGGCGACGTGGCGAAAATTGCTCTTTCCCTCGCCCGGCATTTGCCGCACAACCGCTCTCCATGGATCATCGAACCGAACCCGGGAGCGTCAAACGGCTGTGGCGATGGCTGAGCAAGCCGCCGCAGGTTTACGTCTTTTATCTCGTGGGATTGATCGTGGTGTGGATGGTCTCGTTCTATGCGGGAACGCTGAATCCGAGAAAGACCATCACCCCGATTGCGCCCCCGGTCTCCGCTCCGGTCAGATAGCGGCGCAGGTCCACGTCGTTCCGGACCTAGCGGGCGGCTGCGGTCACGGCTGCGGGTGGGATGCCCAATACTCCGCAAGACGGTCCGCCCACATCCGTGCGTGCAAGACCGTGCCGGCATGGCTCATGTGGCAGCGGTCATAGCGCAAGGCGAGCCCGATCTTGTCGGTGTCGGGACCGGCATAAACGCCCTGCGCGGGGTTGGGCACGGCCGCTTGCGCCGAGCGGATGATCTCGTCGGGGACGCTGCCGCAAAGCGTCGCCGTCGCGACGAAAACCGGCGCCGTGACATCGGCCGCCCGCAGGCCCGCGATGATCTCCAGGTCGTTGCGCAGATATGACAGGCGGCCGGCCTCTTTCATCTGCGGCGTCACATGCAGGATCGTGCCGTCCTCGGCGCCGCTCGTGGAGAACGCGAAGGCGTTGTACTCGCCCTGGTGCCAGAGGACCGCGCTCGCCTCGAAATGCGCCTCGCGTAGTGCCGCGACGGTCGCCAACAGCACCTCGAAATATTTGCCGCCGCGCGGACGCCATTCCTCCACATAGGTGCCGCTGATCGCCGCAGGCGCAATCACCACGTTCTTCACGAGCCCCCGATCGATCAGGTCGTCGCCGAGCTGTACAGCCACGTTTTCGCCCTCGCCCGTCGTTCCCAAGAGCGGATTGCGCGCGACATAGCATCGGCCGTCGAAATGGTCGAAATTGTAGAACCGGTTGTGAGGCTGGTAGAGCTCTTTGCCTTCCGCCGCCCCGGTGTTCGCGATGTTCGACTGACCGGCGGTCAACAGAACCGCCAGCCCCTCGCGCGGGATCTGGTCGCAGGGAATTGGCGTCGCCTTGGCCCGCCCGGCCTCGTCGTCCTGCGGCAGACAGCGCGAGGCGTTGCCGCCCGCGATGAAATCCGCATCCGAACCGTACAAGGCGTGCGCGAGATTGCGCCCCCGGAGCAGACGTTTCACCTCGGGATCGCTGCTGGCGTTATCGATCCGCCGATCGATGTCGTCGAAAATGGCGCGGCGCGCACGGACCTGATCGACGAGCGCCAGGAAGCGCGGGCTGGTCGAGATCGGCCCGACGGCACAGGGGACGCAATTGGCGTCGCGGGATTTGGCCGACGTGGTCGGCTGGCAGGCGTCGCGTTCGGGCAGCACCTCGGCGCCGGCGGCGCCGCTCGCAACCATCAGCGTCAGCCACAGCGCGGCGATGCCGCCTGCCACGGACCGGAGAAAGAGCGTCATGTTAAGGTCTCGTCGTGCCGGCCGCGGCACGGCGACCTCGTCGGCATCGGGAGTGGGTTATAGTCCGCCTTTATGAATCAGGACCGAATCAAATCGGAGATTTTCGCATTCATCTCCGCCGGCTGGTGGCCGACCGCGCTGCTGTTGGCCGGGACTGCCGCAGGCGCGCCGGCGCTCGGCGGCCTGGTCAGACCGCTGTTCGTGCTGGGCTGCGCGGCGCTCGGCTGGTTCGCCTGGCGCAAGAGCACGGAGGCGCATGTTCAGTCGGCGATCCTGCTGTTCGCCTTCGCGCCCTTCGTCCGCCGCCTGGTCGATGTCGGCATCGGCTTCGATGCCTCGGGCATCATGCTGAGCGGCCCGTTGCTGTTCATTCTGGCGCCGCTGCCAAGTCTGCTGGCGCCATCGCCGGCCAAGGACCGGCCCAGCAATCCCTGGCTGGTGCCGCCCCTGATCATCCTCGCCTGCGTCGTCTATGGCGCCGCGCTCTCGATGTTCCAGAACGACTGGTTCAATGCCGCGTATGGCGCGATGAAATGGGCCGCTCCCGTGCTCTACGCCATCGCCCTGCAGCAGCGGGCCGACTCGGCCGCCGCACTCGTCCATGCGATGGCGCGCATCTTCCTGCTCATTCTGCCGGTCACCGGCCTTTATGGCATCTGGCAATATGTCGATCCGCAGAGCTGGGATCGGTTCTGGATGGTGAATGCCGCCATCACCTCGGTCGGCTATCCGCTCCCTTACATGGTGCGCGTGTTCAGCACGATGAATGCGCCCGCGAGCTATGCGACCTTTACCGCGACCGGCCTGCTGCTGGTCGGCTTCCTGCGGCCCGGCTGGCAGGCGCTGGCGGCGACGATACCCGCGGCGCTGGGACTGCTGCTCTCGCTCTACCGCACCAGTTGGATCACGCTCGTGGTGACCATGCTGTTTTGCGTGTTGTTCCAGTCGACCCGGAAACGGGCGCTGTTGACCACCATCGCCATTGCCGGCGCGGCCGTCGCCGCCGTCATGTTGACGCCGTTCGGCGACGTCATCACGTCGCGACTTGAATCGCTTGGCAGCGTTTCGAACGACAGCAGCGGCAGCGAGCGGCTGGGCGAGTTCCTGACGCTGTGGAACGCACCCGACAGCATGGTCCTGGGCGCAGGCTTCACGATCACGGACGTCGGTGTCGCCGGCGCCATGCCGATCGACGGACAGATCATCTCGAGTTGGGTGACGATGGGCATTCCGGTCGGACTGGTGTGCCTGGCCGCCTATATCTGGACGGCCCTGTGGGCAACCTCGGCCGCCTGGCGAATGCCGACGCGGGAAGGCGTCGTCCTCGGCGCGCTGGCGTTCGGGGCGCTCTCGATCCAGATGCCGCTGACCAGCGTGTCGTCCGGCGAGGTGTCCGCGCTGTTTTGGATGCTGGTGGCGATGGCCTGTCCCATCGATCAGACCGTGGGCGCGGTCGAGGCCGCCGCGCTGCCTGAGAGAAGCTAGGCGGCCGTCCGACCAGGGCTTGCCGGCTGAGCCGCCGCGAGCGGCACGGCTCCGCGCTTGGCCAGCGGCGCGAGCCCGAAGGCTGCAAGCAGGTGCAACCGCTGCAGCAAAAGGTGGGCCAGCAGCGGCAGGACGACGCCGGCCGCGGTGCCGACGACGAGGTAGAGCCATGGCTGCGGCGGTACCTGGAGCTTGAGCATGACGATGCGCACGCCCGAACCCGCGAGGATGTGAAGCACGTAGATCGTCATCGACGCGACGCCCGTCACGGCGAGCCAGCGGTGATGCGTCTGATCGAGCAGCTTGCAGAGCACAACGGTCCCCGCGATCCCGAACACGCACGCCGGCAAGGATGCCAGTCCATTCGCATCCATGCCCGACAGACCGCCCCCGAGCGCAACCGCCGCGCCAAAGGCGAGCCCGATCAGGGCCAGCACCGACCAGCGGTCAGGTTGCCAGGCCGTCACCGCACGCGCGCCGTAGAGCCCGGCGACGTAGAAGACGAAATGATGCAGGGTGAGCGCGAGATCCGGCCGCACCGGCAGCAGCAGGAACAGCGCAAGCGCAAACAGCGCCAACCCGATCATCATCTTGCGAGACGGGATCAGCACCGCGATGACGTGGCAGATCATGAGCGCGTACAGGAACCAGAACTGCGCGATCGGACGATACCAGATCGCGGCGAGATCGCTCGGGTAGATCGGGATATTGGCGTCACGCGAGAGCGCCATGGTGATGCCGCCCTGGAGCAGCGACCAAAGCACGTAGGGATACGCAATCGTCCAGACCTTGCCCTCCAGGAAGGGGCGTGCGCCGCGCCGGAGGCTGTGCTGCACGTTCAGTCCCGCCAGGAAAAAGAACAGCGGCATATGGAACGTATAGAGCGTGTAATCCATCCACCGCGCCAGAGGACCGCCGGGGACGATGTTCGCCCGTACCAGGCCGCCGAGGACGTGTCCGTACACGACCAGGATGACGCCGAAGCCGCGCGCGAAATCGATCCACACCGTGCGCACTGCGCCCGCCTGCGGCTCCCGACTGCTTGCTCGAACTGCTGACGTCTTCTGTTCCATCCTGCGCGGCTCGGCGCTTCGTCTCGGCTGCCGGGATTACGACCTCGGCCCACGTGTGCCGCCAGCCTAATTGCACGATCCCTAAAGGTCCCCTAATCGCGCGATCCCGAATTGAATGAGATTGGCTGTGCGCGTTTCGGCCTATGTCGATCACCTCGGGCTCTCATCTCCCACCTCGGCGCGTGTGGGCGGGTTCCGCGGCGCCGGTGCTGCCACCACGTTGCCCGGATCGGCCGCGCAAGAACCCAGCGTTGGTCGCAATACTGCCCCAAGCTGGCGCGACGATACGCTCGAAAACAGGGGTACGAGAGATGCCATACACTGTTGTTTTCAGCGCGATGAACAATGGAGACGCCTCGGCCACCGATGCGACAACCGCAAAGGAAGCATTGGCGATCATTGATGCACTGCAGCGCAGTCACGAGGAGATCATCTTCATCACGTCCCCGCACGAAGGCGAGATCGGGGTCGAGATGCTTCGGGTGCTGGCGAAGGAAGAAGAAGAGGAATTGCCGGTGACCATCGTCAACAAGTTATCGGCGCACAAATTGGGCGCATGAGGCACGGCGGATGTACCCAGCCTCAGGCGATCCGAATAAGCCCCCGAACAAGTTCGGGGGCTTATTCATTTGCATCGCCGCGTCCACTGGCGTCGGCCCGCATCACTCTCCTCTGGGACCGCAAGCGCGGGACCATTCGGTCAATCCACCGCGCGTAAAGGTTGACGATCGATCGTCGGTCGGATCAATGGGCGAAACAGCGCCGAAAAAACCGCGCCTGTTGCAGAAGCGTAACGGTTTTCCCCGCGCTGCCGGCGCTATGCTGAATTCAGGCTGGGGGGCCGCAGTGATGTTCGATGTCTATCTCAACGGCAGGCGCGATCTGCTGGTCGTGCGCAAAGGATTTCCAATACCTCGGGACAGCGCCTCAAGCAGATGGCGCAAGAAGAAAAGGGTCGTCAGCGTCAGCGAGGAGATCAGGCGCGACGTTCAGAAGCAAGGTTACTACGTGCGCAAATTGAATACCAAGCGCGCGGATTAGACCCTGACCTTCGCCACGCCTCACACCACCTCTGCCGGCGCCAACCGGCAGGCTTCGCGGCTGGTCTCCATCTGTAGCGTGGCGTGGTGAATGTTGAAGCGGTGCGCGAGCCCGTCGCACACTTTGTGCAGGAACAGATCATCGGAGCCGCCGGGGCGGACGAGATGTGCGGTCAGCGCGGTCTCGTTGGTGCTCATGGCCCAGATGTGCAGGTCGTGCACGTCGGAAACGCCGTCGAGGCCGGCGAGGTAGTCCCTGACGTCGGCGAACTCGATGCTTCTCGGCACCGCATCGAGTGCAAGATTGACGCTGTCGCGCGCCAGATCCCATCCGCTCGCAAGCACCACGGCCGCAACCGCAAGGCTCGTTGCGGGATCAACCCACCGCCAGCCCGTCAGCGTGATCACCAGCGCGGCGACCACCACGCCCAAGGAGACGACCGCGTCCGCCGCCATGTGCAGATAGGCGCCGCGAATGTTGAGATCGCTGTGGCGGCCGCGCATGAACAACAGAGCGGTCACTCCGTTGACGAGGATGCCGAGCGCCGCGACCACGATCACGGTTCTCCCCGCAACCTCCGCCGGCGTATGAAAGCGATCGATAGCCTCCACCACAATGCCTCCCACGGCGAGCAGCAGCAGGGCAGCGTTGACGAGAGCGGCCAGGATCGAGGCGCGCCGGTAGCCATAAGTGTGCAGCTCGGTGGGACGCCTGGTCGCCAGCCAGGCCGCGCCCCAGGCCAGCAGCAGCGCGATCACGTCGGAAAAGTTGTGCAAGGCGTCGGAAATCAACGCCAGGGAGTTGGCGCGATAACCGAAGATCAGTTCGGCGATCACAAAAGCCGAATTGAGGATCACGCCGATCGCGAAGGCAAAGCCGAAGCTCTGCGGCCCATGCCGATGTCCGGCGTGTCCGGGCGGGTGGGAGTGGTCGTGAGCATGCGCCATCCGGCTATAACCCTCGTTCGCGAACGAGGGTTATAGCCAGGGCCAAATTGAATACTATTACAGCTATTCGACCACTTTCCCGAACCGGTTCGACTTCGGCAGACCATGGGCGAGCCGGCCGGCGTCGGCGCGATTGCCGCGCCAGTCGGACAGGTCCTTCATGCTCATGCCCTGATCGCGGCCGGCGGAATCCTTCCAGCCCAATCCGGTCTTGGAATCGAACACGCTGACGTCGGAGAGCGCGGCACTGGTGTACTTCTGCAGCCGCACCCCGCGGCCGCGCGCCATCTCCGGAACCTGGTCGATGGGGAAGATCACCATCTTGTGGTTGGTGCCGATCACCGCGACCATGTCACCGGCCACGGTGGCGATGGCGCGGGCCTCATTCGGCATTTCCACGTTGAGCACCTGCTTGCCCTTGCGCGTGGTGCCGACGCAGTCCTCTTCCTTGACCACGAAGCCCTGGCCTTCCGAACTTGCGATCAGGAACTTGCGGCCGCCCTTGTTGACGAACAGCGAGACGATCGCCGCATCCTGTTCCATGTCGGCGAACATGCGGATCGGCTCGCCGTGGCCACGCCCGCCGGGCAGCTTTGCCACATCGAGGGAATAGAATTTGCCGTTGGTGGCGAACAACAGCAGCTTCGACGTGGTCTCGGCAAAGAAGGCGTGATCGAGCTTGTCGTCGGTCTTGAAGGTGAGCCCGGAGAGATCCTCGATGTGGCCTTTCAGGGTGCGCACCCAGCCCTTTTCCGAGACAACCACCGTGACCGGCTCGCGCTCGACGAAGGCTTCCTCGATCGCGGCAAGATCGTGCTCCGGCGCGTCCGCGAATTGCGTGCGGCGCTTACCCAGCAGCGTCTTGGGCCCGAACATATCGCGGACCTTCTTCACCTGCTCGCCGACCCTCGACCATTGCGCCGTTTCGGAGCCGAGCAGTGCCTCGATCTCCTTCAGCTCCTTGCGAAGATCCTTGTCCTCGGTGCGGATCTCCATTTCCTCGAGCTTGCGCAACGAGCGCAGACGCATGTTGAGAATGGCATCCGCCTGAACCTCGGTCAGCTTGAAGGTCTTCATCAGGACCGGCTTGGGCTCGTCCTCGGTGCGGATGATCTTGATCACCTTGTCGATGTTCAAATAGGCGATCAGGTAGCCGCCGAGAATCTCCAGCCGGTTCTCGATCTGGCCCCTGCGATAGTTGGTGCGGCGGATCAGCACGTCCCGCAGATGGTCGAGCCATTCGCGCAGACATTCGGCAAGGCCGAGCACCTTAGGTATCTTGCCCCCGACCAGCACGTTGAGGTTCAACGGGATGCGGCTTTCCAGCTCGGTGAGCCGGAACAACGATTCCATCAAAAGCTCCGGATCGACGCTGCGCGACTTCGGCTCGATCACGAGGCGGACGTCCTCGGCCGATTCATCGCGGACGTCGCCGACCAGCGGCAGCTTTTTCTCGTTCAGGAGTTCGGCGATCTTCTCGACCAGCCGCGACTTCTGCACCAGCCAGGGAATTTGGCTGATGACGATGACCCAGGTGCCGCGGGCGCCCTCTTCCTGCACCCATTTGGCGCGGGTGCGGAACGAGCCGCGCCCGGTGGTGTAGGCCTCCGCGATCGCTTCCTTCGAGTCGACGATGATGCCGCCGGTCGGGAAATCCGGCCCCTTCACCCAGCGCAACAACGCCCGCGATTTGGCGGTCGGCTTCTCGATCAGATGCAGCGCAGCCTCGCAAAGCTCGGCGGCGTTATGCGGCGGTATCGCCGTCGCCATGCCGACCGCGATGCCTTGCGCGCCGTTGGCGAGCAGGTTCGGGAAGCCGCCGGGCAGAACCACCGGCTCCTTGGATTGCCCATCATAGTTCGGACGGAAGTCGACGGCCTCCTCGTCGATGCCGTCGAGCAGAAGCTGCGCCACCTCGGTCATGCGCGCTTCGGTGTAGCGATAGGCGGCGGCGTTATCGCCGTCGATATTGCCGAAATT
>JBLMWS010000285.1:0-14793 GCA_050257355.1 Gemmatimonas sp. | reverse complement strand
TCGCCCAGCCGCGGCGGATGGCGATACTCTTTCACCGGCGTCTCCGAGAAGGTCAGCGCATTGCGGATCAGGGACAGCGAGTGTTCGAACGGGTGGTCGACCTTTACCTCCATGCCGCGGGAGCGGACGTGGGGATCGGCGAACACGTGGGCGAAATCGTTGACCGGGCCGCAGGGAATGCCGGCTTTCTCCAGTTCCTCCAGCCAGTAGGCGACGTCGTTCTTCAAGAACAGCCCGGCGAAGATCGCCATGATCTCCTTGCCGTGCACGACGCGGTCGTTGTTCTTGATGAACTTCGGATTGCTCGCGAGCTCCGGCTCGCCCAGCACCGCACAGGTGCGCGCGAACTGCGCGTCGTTGCCGACCACCAGCATCAATTCGCCGTCGGCGCAGCGGAACACGCCCGCCGGCATGCCGCCATTGCCCCAGGTGCCGCGCCGCGGCGGCGTCCTGCCGCTCACGAGATAGATCTGGGCGTAATGCGACAGCGAGGCGATCACGGTGTCGAGCAGGCAGACGTCGATGTGCTGGCCCTGCCCGCCATTGGCCTTGCGGTGATAGAGTGCGGCGAGGATGCCGATCGAGGTGTTCATGCCGGTCATGTAGTCGACGATCGACGGGCCGACCTTCATCGGTCCGGCGCCCGGCTCGCCGTCCATGTGGCCGGTCACGCTCATCAGCCCGCCCATGGCCTGGAAGATCGCATCGTAGCCGGCGCGCGGCGAATAAGGCCCGGTCTGGCCGAAGCCGGTCACCGAGCAATAGATGATGCCGGGATTGACCTTGCGGACTGAGTCGTAATCGAGGCCGTAACGCTTGAGATCGCCGACCTTGTAGTTCTCCATGAAGACGTCGCAGTCCTTGGCGAGCTCGCGGATGATCGCCTGCCCCTGTGGCTTGGCGATGTTCACGGTGACGGAACGCTTGTTGCGGTTGGCGCAGAGGTAAAAGGAGTTGTTGTTGTTCTCCCGGCCCTCCGGATCCTTCAGGTAAGGCGGCCCGAAGGCGCGCGCATCGTCGCCGGTGCCCGGCCGCTCGATCTTGATCACGTCGGCGCCGAGGTCGCCCAGCATCTGCGCCGAGAGCGGTCCCGCCAGCACGCGCGTGAGGTCGAGAATCTTGATGCCAGAAAGCGGCAAGGCCGACATGAAAGCTTCCTCCGGAACAACTTAGGTCTTGCGGCGGCTCGAGCGCGCCGAACCGCCTGCCGATACACCATTTTCCGACTCCGAGCCCTGCGTTGGCGGCATGCGGCCATCTGCGGGCCGCGCGGGGGGCGAACGACCGAGGTTGTGATCCGCGGCCGAGGGGCTCCGGGAAACCCCGTAAGGAACCCGCCTTAAGATAAGGCGCGAAATATCGGCGCGCAGGAATCTGCCCTAAGCGATAGTTAACGGAATATCCTCTCGGAGGGTTCGATGAACCATTCGATCTACAGCGCCGATCGCCTCACCCATCTGAAGATCGTGGCACTGGCCCTTGTCGCCGGCATTGCGATCTCCGGCTTTGCGATCTCGGCCAGGGTCGGCGCGGACACCGGGACCGTCGCGGTGGCGAAGGCCGGCAAGCCGATGGCCGTCAGTCGCGCCGATCTGATGTTGACGGAGTAGACGGAGGCGTTCCATGCGACGCGCGAAAGGACGTCCATTATCTGACGGCTTCGACCCTGCGCTATGGTCCATCGCAACCGTGCTCGGTGCTGCGATCATCTACATCGCTTACCTGGATTGACGCGAACGCTTGCTCAGTTCCGCAGCGCTTACGGACCTACGTAAACATCCGTAGTTTTGTCCGCAGCGGGGATTGCTCATATTCCGGCCCATGGGCCGTCACATCATCTTCAAATGTCCTCACACCGGAATGAACGTGCAGCACTGGTTGACCGCCCCGCCGGATAAACCTGCAGACAGCCATACGGCCGTCCCCTGTCCGGCGTGCTCCAAATTGCACTTCATCAACAGCGCGACCGGCAAACTGCTGGGCGAGTCCGAGAAATAGACGGGGCGCCTACGGCAGCCGCGCGCTGGCTTGCTGTCGCGCGACCGGTCGGAGCGTCGAGTCAGCCGATGCGGATATCGAGCCACCCCAGCCCATTGACCGAGAGCACATCGCCCTCATTGATCAGCACCGTCGTGGTCTCGGCCTCGACGATGGCCGGACCTTCAATCATCTGCCCTGCCTCGAGATCGTCGAGCGCATAGACATCGACCTCCCGCCAGCTACCGAAATGGGCTTTGCGGCGCGAGCGCGGTGAGCACGGCGCGCTCGAGTTCGCTGCGCGCGCAGCCTGCTCGGGCACGGACACCGCGCCGATCGCCGCAACACGGGCATTGACGAGCACGACCTCCTGGTCGCGCGAGGCATAGGTGTAGAGCTCTTCGTGGCGGCGGTGGAAGCGGTCCTCGATCTCGCCAATCAGCCCCGTTGACGTGAAATCAACGCCATCGAGCGGCACATCGATCTCGAAAATCTGCTCGCCGTAGCGCATCTCGGCCGAACGCTCGGCCGTGATCGACCCATCGAACCAGCCGCGTAGCCGCGTCGTCGCGCGCGTTTCCAGATCGGAAAAGATCGCCCGCACCTCTTCAGGCGTGGTGCGCGCGCCGGTCTCGAAATGGGTGCGGCTGAGCTCATAGCGGAGATCGCTGGTCAGCATGCCCCAGGCCGACAGCACCGAGGCCGTCCTCGGCACGATGACCCGGGCGATATCGAGCTGCCGCGCCAGCTCGGCGGCATGCAGACCGGCGGCGCCGCCAAAACTCAACAGGGCGAAGCGGCGCGGATCGACGCCGCGCCGCACCGTCATCAGGCGGATCCCGTCGGCCATCTTCAGGTTGACCAGGCGAAAGATACCGGCAGCGGCTTCAAGCCGGGTGATGTTCAGGGCAGCGGCCAAGCGGTCGATCGCCGCTTCGGCGGCCGCCACGTCCAGCGGTCGCTTGCCGCCCATGAAGGCCTTGGCGTCGAGATAACCCAGCACCACGTTGGCGTCGGTCACCGTGGCCGCAACGCCGCCATTGCCGTAAGCCGCCGGCCCCGGCATGGCGCCGGCACTTTCCGGGCCGACGCGGAAAGTGCCGCTTGCATCGACCGATGCGATCGAACCGCCGCCGGCGGCGATGCTCGCAATGTCGAGGCTGCGCAACGCGATGCGCTCGCCGGCTAACCCGCCGTCGGCCGACAGCGTGACGCGACCGTCCGCGACCAGGGAGATGTCGGTCGAGGTGCCGCCCATGTCGAAGGCGACCATATCAGCGAGCCCAAGCATCGCGGCGCAACGCCGGCAGCCGGAGATGCCGCCCGCAGGCCCGGACAGCACGGTCGCCGCCGCCAGCCGTGCCGCTTCTTCGACCGGCGCCATGCCGCCATGGGACAGGATGATGAACAGCGAGCGCTTCAGGCCGGCCTCGCGCAACCGCCGCTCCAGCCGCTCCAGATAGCGCCGCACCACCGGACCGACATAGGCGTTCACCACCGTGGTGGAGACTCGCTCATATTCCTTGATCTGCGGCAGCACATCGCTGGAGCAGGACACGCTGACGTCCGGCAGTTCGCGCGCGAGCCGCTCGGCGGCGGCGGCCTCGTGGGCCGGGTTGCGGTAGGCATGCAGGAAACAGACCGCAACCGAGGTCGCGCCGGAAGTCTTGATGGCGGCGATGGCCTGCCCAAGCGAGTCCTGGTCGAGCGGCGTCACAACCTCGCCACTGGCCTTGAGCCGCTCGCGCACGCCGAAACGCAATTCGCGCGGCACCAGCGGCTCGGGCGGCGGCGAGCGCAGGTCATAGCGGTTGGGCTTCAGCCCCTCGCGCATTTCGAGGATATCGCGATGGCCTGCGGTGGTCAGCAACGCGACGCGGGCGCCCTTGCGCTCGAGCAGTGCGTTGGTCGCAACGGTGGTGCCGTGCACGAGCCGCTGCGTTTGCGCCAGCATGTCCGCCAGCGAGAGCCCGAGCCGGCGCGCCAGCTCCTCCAGTCCCGCCATCACCCCGATCGATTGATCCTGCGGCGTGGACGGTGATTTCGCAAAGCTCGCGCGCCCAGCTGCATCGATGGCGACGAGATCGGTGAAGGTGCCGCCAACATCAACTCCAATGGTCAGCATGGTCAGTCTGCCCGCACCTTGGGTGCATCACCCGTTACCAGGCCCTGCAGGCGGTCGCGGTCGCGCGCATCGGCCGCGCGCTTCTCCGGCGATCCCCAGCCGCCGCCGCCGGCGGAGCGGATTTCCAGGCAATCGCCCGGAAAGATTTCGATGCCGACCTCCTTGGTGCGCAGCTCGCGCGGCGGCCGATCCTTCGACACGAGGCGATAGCGATGCGGTCTGGAGTCCTCGCCGCCGACGAGGCCGGCCGAGCCGTGCCGCGTTCCCTCGCCCGCAGTGTTGCCAAGTGCGAGCTTTTCAGTTTCGACGATGAGGTCGAGCGCGACACCGAGGCCGCCGCGAAACTGGCCGTCGCCGCCGGAGTCGGGAAGGAATTCGTGATGGCGGAAATGCAAGGGAAAGCGCGCCTCCGCCACTTCGATGCTGCCGAACTTCAAGCCGCCGACCGAGTGCCATTCCCCGATCGAGGACCAGCCGTCCCCGCCAGCCGAGGCGCCGCCGCCGGGTCGGGCGTGAAACAGATGCCAGATGAAGGGACGGCCCGTGCGCGGGTTCTCGCCCTTGATCGCGATCCGGAAGCGGCGGCCCCAGCCCGCCATCACCCGGTCGGGACAGGAGGCGGCGAGCGCCTTGATGATGGCCTCGACGATCTCGTTGGAAGGATGGCTGGTGCACAGCGTCACCGGCAGGCCGGGCTCCGCCCAGACCACGGTGCCTTCCTTGGCCACAACCTTCAAAGGCCGCAATGCGCCCGAATTCTTCGGCGTGTCGGGATCGATCAGATAGAAGAACGCCATCGCGACCGCCGCGTGCATATTGGCGTGCGAGGAATTGACGAAGCTCGCGACTTGCGGATCCGATCCCGTAAGATCCACCTCGACGTCGCTGCCGCGCTTGGTAACCTTGGCGGCGATGCGGATATCATTGTGGCCGCGTCCATCGTCGTCGAGAAAAGCTTCGCCATGGAAGGTGCCGTCCCTCCAGGTCGCCACCACGGCGCGGGCCTGGACTTCGGCGGCATCGAGCACGCCCTCGATCGCAGCCTGCACGACGGGCGCGGAGAGCTCGGCAAACAGTGTTTGCATCCGGCGTTCGCCGAGATGCGCCGCACCGATCATCGCGAAGAGATCGCCGCGGAAATCGTAGGCGTTGCGGACATTGAGCGCGAGCATATCGAGAATGTCGTCGCGCAGCTTGCCGCCCTCGTAAAGCTTGATCGGCGGAATGCGCAGGCCCTCCTGCCAGATCTCGGTGGCGTCGGGATTGTAGGCGCCATGAGTGGCGCCGCCGATGTCGCTCTGATGCGCCCGCACGATGGTCCAGAACAGCCGCCATCCGGACGCGAAGACCGGCACGAAGATGGTGAGATCGGGAAGATGGCTGCCCCCATGGTAAGGATCGTTCATGAGGATCACATCGCCCGGCGCCACCTCCGTAAAGCGCGCCTCCACGGCGCGCGCAGCCCACGGCAGCGCCCCGACATGGACCGGGATGTGGTCGGCCTGCGCGATCAGCCGGCTCTGAGCGTCGCAGATGGCGAGCGAGAAATCCCGGCTGGAGTTGAGTATCTGCGAATAGGAGGTGCGAAGCATGGCCTCGCCCATTTCGGCGACGATGCCGCTCAGACGGTGCTGGACGACGGAGCGGGTGATCGGATCGACGGAGGTCGTCATCGGTGGCCGCTCGCATACGCAAGGACGAGACCGGTCAATTGCACGTCAGGCTTTCTTCTTTTTGGCCGGTTTCTTGTTGGCAGGACTGGGCTTGGGCTTCGGACTGGCCTTGTCTTTGGCGGGCCTTGCCAGGGCCAATTCCTCGGCCGCCTTCTTGATCGAGCGCGCGTAGCTGTCGGCGGCATTCTCGGCCGTAATCTGCAGCCGCCGCGCGGCCGCGGCCGCCAAGGCTTGGGTGTTCCTGGCAAGGTGCCTGTAGCGGTCCTTGGCAGCCTTGTCTTTCGCCTTGGCAGCCAACCCCATGAACCGGGCCTGCCGCTTCTTGGCTGCAACCGTCAGAGTCTTGATCTGCTTCTTTGCGATCGACCGAATGACAACATCCAGGTCCGCTTCGGCCATCTCTAAATCCCACGCTCAATCATCTGCGCAGGCTTGATACACTGGCTGCCCCTTCCAATCAATTTGTGAAACCGTGCACGGCTCCGCAGACATGCATCCCCGGAAGGCCGCCCGATCAGCAAGATGTGGAATTGGAGCAGGCGAAGCGTCCCCCAATTCCGGCGAAGCCGCTTGCCGGGCCCAGAGCCGAACAGCACCTGCGAGCCATTCCCGCGAACCGCATCGCACGTCTACTCTGTGCGGGGCTTGTCAACGCCGCATCATTCGCAGTATGGCTCAAATTGTGCTGCGCAACACGCAACAACACCAAATCCATACCGAAGCGAGGAAACAAGAAAAATGCTTAAAATAGCGAGGGTCATCGCCATGACCTTGCCGATGCTCAGTGGAGCCGCCTACGCGCAGGACACCCTCAAGATCGGCTACATCGATCCGCTGTCCGGTGGCGGCGCCAGTGTCGGCGAAGGCGGATTGAAGACATTCCAATATCTGGCCGACGAGCTGAACGCCAAGGGCGGGATTCTCGGCCACAAGATCGAGATCCTGCCGCTGGACAACAAGACCAATCCGCAGGAAAGCCTGGTCCAGGCTCAGAAGGCGATCGATGCGGGCGCGCATTACATCACCCAGGGCAACGGCTCCTCGGTCGGCGCGGCGCTCGAGGATTTCGTCACCAAGAACAACACGCGCAACCCGGGCAAGGAGGTGCTCTACTTCAATTATGCCGCGATCGACCCGAGCTTGACCAACGAGAAGTGCAGCTTCTGGCATTTCCGTTGGGACGCCAGCTCGGACATCAAGATGGAAGCGCTCACCAACTACATGAAGGGCATTCCCTCCATCAAGAAAGTCTACCTGATCAACCAGGATTATTCGTTCGGTCAAGCGGTGCGGACCGCAGCCCGCAAGATGCTGGCCGAAAAGCGGCCGGATATCCAGATCGTCGGCGACGAACTGCACCCGTTGCTCAAGATCACCGACTTCTCGCCCTACATCGCCAAGATCAAGGCGTCGGGCGCCGATAGCGTGGTGACCGGCAACTGGGGACAGGATATCGCGCTCCTGCTCAAGGCGGCGGCGGATGCCGGGCTCAAGGTCAACTGGTACACCTATTACGCCGGCGGCGCCGGCGGCCCGACCGCGATCAAGCAGGCCAATCTCGATCACCAGGTGTTCCAGATCACCGAAGGCATCCCCAATTCCGGCGATCAGGCGGCGATGGATTTCGAGAAGGCGTTCCGCGCCAAGGTCGGCCTGTCGCTCTGGTATCCGCGCGCGGTCAACGAGATGCGCATGTTCAAGGCCGCCGCCGAAAAGGCCAACTCGATCGAGCCGGCGAAGGTTGCCGCCGCGCTCGAAGGCATGAAGTTCGATGTTCTCGACGGCGGCAGCGGCTTCATGCGCAAGGACGACCATCAGTTCTTCCAGCCGATCTACATCTCGTCAT
Organism: Gemmatimonas sp.; assembly: GCA_050257355.1. Taxonomy (GTDB): domain Bacteria; phylum Pseudomonadota; class Alphaproteobacteria; order Rhizobiales; family Xanthobacteraceae; genus Bradyrhizobium. The sequence goes on along the minus strand of JBLMWS010000285.1, from coordinate 7,172 downwards.
TCGGCAGCCGCACCGATAAGGAGCCGTTCGACGAGGAGAACACCGGATGGGGCTGGCGGCTGGTGTCCAAGGTCGACACGCCGCAGACCGTGCTACCGACCACCTGCAAGATGAAGCGGCCGTAACCGCTCGCGTCCGTCCCCGCTCCGGACATCCGGAGCGGGGATCTCCGCTTGCATCGCCGGCCTCACGGCCGGCCGTCGATGGAATCTCTCTTTCGCCGCCGCGCCGCGACCATGCGACGCAGCTGATTGAACGACTGGCGAGTGAACCGTGCTTGAGCTGATCGTGATTTCGAGCCTCAACGGCATCCTGTTCGGGATGCTGTTGTTTCTGCTGTCCAGTGGTCTAACCGTGATCTTCAGCATGATGGGCGTGCTCAATTTCGCCCATGCCAGTTTCTATATGCTGGGCGCGTTTTTCGGCTACCAGCTCACGAAATGGATCGGGTTCTGGCCTGCGCTCGCGCTTGCGCCGTTGCTGGTGGGCGCGGTCGGCATGGCGGTGGAGCGTTACGGCCTGCGCAACACCCATAAGCACGGGCATGTCGCCGAACTCTTGCTCACATTCGGGCTCGCCTTTGCCATCGAAGAGATCGTGTCGATGATCTGGGGCAAGAGTCCGGTCGATTATCGGGTGCCGACGGCGCTGGATTTTCCGGCCTTCACCGTGTTCTCCACCAACTATCCCGCCTACAAGATCTTCATGCTGGCGGTTTCCGTAGCGGTGTTCGTGGCGCTCCTGATTGCGCTCAAACGCACGCGGATCGGGCTCATCGTTCAGGCTGCGCTGACGCATCCCAGTATGGTCGGTCACCTCGGCCACAATGTGGGGCGGGTGTTCATGATGGTATTTGGCGTCGGCAGCGCGCTCGCCGGACTGGCAGGCGTCATTGCCGGTCCGGCGCTCGTGACGCAATCCGACATGGCCGGCCTGCTCGGCCCGATCCTGTTTGTCGTCATCGTATTCGGCGGGCTCGGCTCCCTGCCGGGCGCCTTCATCGCCTCGCTCCTGATCGGGCTGGTGCAGACCTTTGCAGTCGCGCTGAACGGCTCGCTCGCCAGCGCGTTCGGACCGCTGGATCCGAGCGCCGGCCCTTCGGTCCTCACCGACATCTGGAATGTCACCATCGCCCAGATCGCGCCGGTTCTGCCTTATGTGCTGCTGGTGTTGATCCTGATCGTCCGCCCCATGGGCCTTCTCGGCACGCGTGAAACATGAGCAGCACCGTCACCACCGCATCGAACATCGGCGCGACACGACCGCGCCAGAGCCTGCACTTCTACGGCCTGTGGGTGGTCGCGGCGATCGCGCTCGTCGTGCTGCCCCTGGTCTTCTCCTCGGGCGGCTCGCTGACCTCCTTCAGCCTGATCGGGATCGCGATCGTCTTCGCCCTCTCCTACAACATCCTGCTTGGCGAGACCGGCCTGCTGTCGTTCGGCCATGCCGTTCAGTATGGCCTTGGCGGCTTCGCTGCCGTCCACATGATGAATGCCGTCGCCGCCTATGGCCTGCCGATCCCGCTGCCCCTGATTCCGCTGATGGGCGGCCTCGGCGGCCTCGGCTTCGCGCTCCTGATCGGCTGGGTGATGACGCGGCGCGCCGGCACGGTATTTGCCATGATTTCACTCGGCATCGGCGAACTGGTTGCATCCTCGTCGCTGATCCTGCGCAGCGTGTTCGGCGGCGAATCCGGCATCACCACGGATCGCACGGCGCTGCCGCAGATCTTCGGCTGGAGCTTCGGGCCGCAGATTCAGATCTATTACCTGATCGCGTTCTGGGTGCTGGTCTCGGCGGCGGCGATGTATGCCCTCACCCGCACGCCCCTGGGGCGGATCTGCAATGCGGTCCGCGACAATCCCGGGCGGGTCGAGTTCATCGGCTACGATCCCCATGTCGTCCGTTATCTCGCCTACTGCTTTGCGGGATTCTTTGCCGGCATCGCCGGCGGTTTGGCTGCCGTCAACTTCGAGATTGCAAACTCCGCCTATCTCGGCGCGACCCAGTCCGGCATGGTGCTGTTTGCGACCTTCATCGGCGGCACCGCCTATTTCTTCGGCCCGATCCTCGGCGCCATTCTCGTGACTTATCTGCAACTCGGGCTGACCAACCTGACCAGCGTGTGGCAGCTTTATTTCGGCATCATCTTCATCGGCATCGTCATGTTCGCGCCGGGTGGCATCGCCGGCCTGCTGATGATGCACCGGCCGCTGATCCGGGCCGGAACGCTTCGAATGGTGATCCCATCCTATCTGACAGCTGCTCTCCCGACGCTGGCGCTGGCCTGCGGCGTCATTCTTTCGATCGAGACGGTGGCGCGCTACACAGCCAGCGAAGGCGAGGACACCATCATCAATCTGTTCGGCATTCCGTTCGACGCGACCGCACCGGCGACCTGGGCTACGGCGGCCGTTTTGACAATTGTCGGCTTCGTCGTCGCCCGCCTCACCTGGCGGCGCATCGCCGAGGCCTGGGACCGTGCTGCCGGCATGGCTCGTGATCGGGGGTATCTCGCGTGACCCCAGCCATCGAAGTTCGCGCCGTCGAAAAGCGCTTCGGCAATGTGAGCATCATTCAGGACCTCAATCTGAGCGTCGCGAAAGGTGAGCGCCACGCCATCATCGGCCCCAACGGCGCCGGCAAATCGACGACATTCAACCTGATCAGCGGCTATATCAAACCGAGTTCGGGCGAGATTCGGCTGAACGGCGATTTGATCTCGGGCTTGCGGCCGTTCGAGATCAATCGGCGTGGCCTCTCGCGTTCGTTCCAGGTCACCAACGTGTTTGCCCGCATGACCGTGTGGGAGAATGTGCGCTGCGCCGTGCTTTGGGCCGCAGGCTACCGCTACGCTTTCTGGAGGAACGTCGACGAGCTGCCGGAGGTACGGCGGCGCACCGCCGAGATCCTCGAGGACATTCATCTGAGCCACCGCCGCGATGTGCCGGCGGGGCTGCTCACCTATGCCGAGCAGCGCGAACTGGAGATCGGCATCACCATCGCCGGCGGCGCCGACGTCATCATGCTGGACGAGCCGACCGCCGGCATGAGCCACGCCGAAACCGAGCGCGCCGTCGCCCTGATCCGCCGCCTCACCGAGGGACGCACCCTCGTGATCGTCGAGCACGACATGAGCGTGGTGTTCGGCCTAGCCGACCGCATCTCGGTGCTGGTCTATGGCCGCATCATCGCATCCGGCACGCCCGAAGAGATCCGCGGCAACCCGAAGGTCAAGGAAGCCTATCTCGGCGAGGAGGCACACTGATGCTCGAGGTCAGGGACCTGCACGCCTATTACGGCAAGAGCCACATCCTCCAGGGTGTCGATCTCTCGATTTCCGCCGGCGAGGTGGTCAGCCTGCTTGGCCGCAACGGTGTCGGCCGCTCCACCACGGTCAAGGCGATCATGGGCGAAGTTGCGCCGCACGGGACCATCCGCTTCAAGGGACAAGACATCGCAGGACTGCCGAGCCACAAGATCGCGCGCCTGGGGCTCGGCTATGTGCCGGAGCATCGCGACATCTTCCCCGGCCTCACGGTGCGCCAGAATCTCCTGCTCGGCATCAAGGATACACGGCGGCCCGGCAAATGGCGGCTTCAGGACATGCTCGACATGTTCCCCAACCTCGCAGCACGCGCCGACACACCCGCCGGTGTGCTCTCCGGCGGCGAAAAGCAGATGCTGACCACCTGCCGGACGCTGATGGGAGACCCCGAGCTCATCATGATCGACGAGCCCACCGAAGGGCTGGCGCCGCTGATCGTGCAGCAGGTCGGCGACCTGATCGCACATATCGCGAAGGCCGGCGTCGCCATCCTGCTGGTCGAGCAGAAGCTGTCCATCGCGCTCAGGATATCACATCGAGTCTACATCATGGGCCATGGTCGCATCGTGTTCGAGGGCACGCCCGACGAACTCAGGACCAATGATGCCGTTCGCAAGGAATGGCTCGAAGTGTAGGAGCGTGAGCAGCCCGTCACTGGACATGCTCGCGGGCGATGCTCTGCATTGGCTTGCCGGCCCTTCGGCGCGAATGCTGCTCCAGATGAATTGAACTGAGACCCGCCGACCGGATCGCGCCCGTTAATCTTTTCTTAACCGGACAGATTCAACTTTTAAGTGTATCTTCCGGACAAGACGTTAGATTCGGAAATGTCAGTGGTCTTGTCCCTGCTTCTTTTGATCATCCCCTGGATTGCGGACGATGTCCGCTTTCGGGCTCGATGGAGAACGACATGTCTAGGCGTGAACTCTACGCCGATGGCAATCTGCTTTCGGCGTTCGCATTGATGATCGCAGGCGCGTTGGGTATCGGCCTTCCGGTGGCGCTTCTGATCATCTGGATTTGCGCGTGAAGCTTTCTCCCGCATTTGCCTCAGACGCCAGCCCGAGCCGGCGTCGCGCGGTCTGCTGCCGGCCTGATTGAACCCAGCAGCAGATAGAATGCGATGGCGTGGGTGATCATCAAGAGCGGCACGTAGATGATCGGGATCGCATAAGTGGCGCCCAGCTCTCCCGCTACGGTCGCAAGCCCGAGCTGATTTCCGTGGTAATAATCGATGATGATGTCGATCGTGCCGACGACGTTGAAGGCGACCACCAGTGACCAGAACAGCGGACGCACCCGCACCGCCAGAAGCGCCAGCATGGCAAGCACGCCCGTAGCAAAGTCACCATAGGCTGCGAACGTGGTGAAGCCGGCGGGCAGATTGGGACCAACGACGCCAGGCACGATGAAGACCAGCCCGAAGAAGCGGAAGCTGTGCAGCGTCGCGATGGCGCGCTGCGCCTCCACCGGGTCCGTCGATTTCAACCGGGGGAAAACATAAGCGCTCACCCAAAGCAGCCAGGGCACATAGCCGAGAACGAGATGGATCTGGAAGACGGTTGCGGTTGACATTTTGCTCTTCCCATCAGGAGTTGATCGGTACGGCCTCGAACACCGCGGTCAGGATGCCCAGCCGGCCTTCGAGCAGATTTCGTCCCAAATTCGCGGAAAGCTGCGCGAAGTCGGGGCCCATGACGATGCCGAGATTTGGCGAAGGCGGTGGCCCGGCCGTACGGATTTGCGCGACCCACGCCTTGGCGGCCTCGGAATCGTCTTGGGAAATGAGGGTGTGGAAGCCGGCGGACTCGGCCGCGGCGAGCGTGTCGGCGGCCGTCAGCAGAAAGCTCGTTTCCGGCGTCCGTGCCCAGGGGACGGGATAAAGCGGTTCGCCCCGGTTCAACACGACATCGAAGGTCGCAAACCTGCCGCCCGGGTTCAGCACGCGCCGAAGCTCACGGTAGAGCCGCGCCCGGTCGGAAATATTCATCGCGACATGCTGCAACAGCACGACGTCGAAGCTTCCGTCGTCAAACGGCAGCGCCAATGCGCTCGCAGCCTGAAACGAGACATACTCGCTCTGCCCCGTGCGCTCAGTCAGATAGCGCGCGGCATTCACGAAGGATTCGCTGAGGTCGACGCCCGTGACGCGGCAGCCATAGGCCGCGGCCAGAAAGCGCGCCGGCCCGCCGACACCGGAGCCGACATCCAGAACCGAGGTCTCCGCGATGATCCCGGCGAGCTTGGCAAGCTCGACGGTGGCAGCGAGCCCGCGTGTATGAAACTGATCGAGCGCGCTTAGCTGCTGCGGCGCGAGCCGCTGATCTTCCGGTCCGATCACGGCGAGCGCCGTCTTCAGCCGCTCGGTCAGGCCGGTCGCGCGATAATGGTCGCGCACGCCGTCAACTCCGTCGCTCATTGCAGAACTCCTCTTCCGGCACGGCCGACGACACCGCGGCACGTGGCTGGTCTCATCGGCAAGTCCGATCTATGACCGCTTCTCGCGAGCGACTATTCGCGATAATGTCGATGAGCTATGAAGCAGAACTTCACAGTCCGACACGGCGCGCTCGACGGTGTGGAGGCGTTCCTGAGCGTCGCCCAACACCGCAGCTTTCGCCGAGCTGCTGCCGAACTCGGCGTGACGCCCTCCGCGATCAGCCAGGCGGTGCGCGCACTCGAAACTCGCGTCGGCGCGGCGCTGTTCACACGCACGACACGCAGCGTCGGGTTGACCGAAGCCGGCGAAAGATTTCTCTCCCGCGCCAAGCCCGCATTCGAGGAACTCGTCGCCGCAAGCGCCATCGCCCGTGACCTCGGACAGCGGCCGGCCGGACTCTTGCGACTTTCGGTGCCGCGCGCGATGGTGCCGATCCTACAGCCGCTGCTCGCTTCGTTCTGTCAGGCCTATCCTGAGGTCGAGGTGGAGATCGCCGCGAGCGCGGAATTGATCGACCTTGCGGCGGAAGGCTTTGACGCCGGCGTCCGGCTCGGCCAGTTCATCGCCGCCGATATGATCGCGGTGCGCCTCACACCGCCGTTTCGGTTCGTGGTCGTTGCGAGCCCGACATACCTCGCACGCGTCGGCCGGCCCGAGCGGCCGGAGGATTTGCGCGACCACGCATGCGTGCGAATGCGGCGCTCCAACGGGGCTCTCGCGCTCTGGACCCTCAACGACGGCGGGCGCGCCATCGAGATTGCCGTATCGGGCCCCTTCATCGTCAACGACTTTCCCACTGCGCTCAGCGCAGCGCTCGAAGGTGTGGGCCTTGCGCAACTGCCTGAGCCTGTCGCCGCCGACCCGCTGGCTGCCGGAAAGCTCGATCGCGTGCTGCAGGCCTACGCGCCCGAGGTGCCGGGCGTCTTTCTCTATTATCCCGGCCGCCAGCAAGTGATGCCGAAGCTGCGCGCTTTCATCGATCACGTGACGACCCGGTCGCGCACGATGAAGCTTAAGAGGAAAGCGTCCTGACGCTGGGGCGGAACGAACTCAGCCTCGACCGACCTTCACCGGCGCCGTCTCCGGCATCAGACTCATCGCAACCAGTCCGACGATTGCGGCGAGCAGAAGATACCAGGCCGGCGCCAGCGGATTGCCCGACACATGCCTGTTCCCGAACTGGTGTTGCGACGAAAGCGACTATTCCCGCTCCGGTGCAGTTTCACAAGTAACGAGCAGGCAGATCGTTTCCGACGCGCGCCCGGCGCGCGGAAGCCCCTCGAGATCAGATTGATTGATCAACGGCTTTTGCGGCCAGCCTTCGATCGGGCCCGCACCTTGCCCCCGGCCGGCCAGGCGCGCATGGCGAGGCGGCCGATTTCGGCGAGCTTTTCCCGTGATGCG
>JBLMWS010000284.1:0-21538 GCA_050257355.1 Gemmatimonas sp. | reverse complement strand
GCGCTCTTATGGGCGCCTTTGCGGCAGATCATGGTTATCGTGTGGTGTGGCAACTCTGGCTGCATGGAAATGGAATAGAGCCCATCCTGTTCGCTGGCAATCGTATGGGGAAGCACTGTCGCAAGGTGACCGTGACGGACGATGTCCAGGATTACGCCCACGGAATTGGTCTCCAACGCGATGTGCGGCGAGACATCGTGCTCGTGGAAATACTGGTCGACGTGACGCCGCAGCGCGAATTTATTGCTGAGCAGCGCCAGCGATTCCTGCTCCAGCGCAGGCAAGCTCATCTGCACCTGTTTTCCAGCATAGGGATGGGACTTGCCGACGGCGAAGATAAGTTTTTCGACGAATAAAAGATGTTTCTCGAGCTCGTTGGAGCGCGCTTCGGATGAGAAGGTATCGGTAAAAACGATCCCGATGTCGATGTTGTCGTCGTTGTTCCCGGCCAGCGCTGCCTCGATTTGATTCTGGGACATTTCCAGGATGCTCACCGTAACGCCGGGATATCGGACATTGAAGCTCTCCAACAACGGGCGGATCAGGAAGTCGGTGATCGGGGTCATCGCCAGCCGCAATGAGCCGCGGTTGAGATCCTGCACGTCGTTGATGGCCAGCTTAGCGGCGTCCAGCTCCCGCAAAATACGACGGGCATGACGCAAATAAATTTCGCCGGCGTCGGTCAGGCGTACATTTCGTCCTGAGCGGTCCAATAGCTGTACGCGCAGCGATTCCTCCAGCAGCTTGATTTGTTGTGACAGGCTCGGCTGCGAGACAAACAGCAATTCCGCAGCTCGGGTGAAGCTGTGATGTTCCGCAACGGCGACGAAATATCTAATGGCGCGCAGCGTCATCGTATTACGATCTCCTTGCATAAAGTTCTCCTATACATCTAATCACAATAAAATCTTGGACTGTTTGGGTTTTTTTAAAGCATGATGAACGCCACAAAAGTCCGGGAGAATTTCATGCGCGTCTTCGCTGCACAATATCTGGTGTCGACTGAGATTTCAAATTTACACAGGCACCGACTGCCGGTCTGAGCAGAGCGGCGAATAACCAGCGGTTCATTGTCAAAACGAATAGTAGTAAACGCTTATATTCTAATGTAGATGGTATTTCGAATGATCATTTGTCGAGCCGTCGGATTAAAAAAAGGAGTCAGCGACCATGTCATTATTGTCTACCAGAGAAGATGCGATGCGCTTTATCAGGGCCATCGGTTACCTGCAGCCGGCGGTGCATAAACCGCAGCATGCGCCGTATCCCGATGAGATCGATCACACTCTTTTCAGAGCTTATACGCGCTCGGTTCACGATCTTGGTGGAGAGCCGGACGTGCCCATTCGTTGGGAAGAAAAAGAAGAAGAGCAGTGGGAGGCCAATACCTTCGCGACCTGCGAATGTCTGGCGTGGCGCGGCGTCTGGAACGCCGAGGAACGCCGTCGTCGGCAGAACGTCGAAATCGGTCTGACGAGTTACCTTGGTCTCCCTTATTACGGGCGGTGGCTGCTGAGTGCCGCGCTGGTCCTGGTCGATAAGCAGCACGTCACCCTCACTGAACTGGTCAACAAGATTGATGAGGTGAAAAAGCGCCATGAGCAAAAGTCAGCACGATAGAACTCACCACGCAAAGAAAGCCACCGGAAAAGGCGATCCCCAGTGTTTCAAGGGCGAAGCCGGTCCCGCCAGATTCAAAGTGGGCGACCACGTTCGGATCAAGGATCTGCCGGATATTTTCTATACCCGCTGCCAGATCTATACGCGAGGCGCAACCGGTACGGTAGTCGCGTTGGTTTATGAGAGCCCTGCGCCGGAAGACGAGGCGTGGGACAACACGGACAAGCCCGAGTGGTTCTACAGCGTGAAATTCCGGCAAAAGGATCTGTGGCCCGATTATCACGACGTGTACGGGAACGACACGTTGGAGACTGAATTTTCCGAACGTTGGCTGGAGAAGGCCTGACCTGACCAGCGACACCGAACAGAGGGGACGAGCAAATGTCAGACAAACCACACGAACATAAACCTGCACCGATGGTCGATGAAGTCAGCGATTTCGAGGCGCTCGAAATTGCAGTGCGCGAGCTGGCTATCGAAAAAGGTCTTTTCTCCGCCGAGGACCATCGGCGTTGGACGGAGTACGTCCACAGCCTCGGTCCGCTGCCTGCCGCGCGCCTGGTCGCGAAGGCGTGGCTGGATCCCGAGTACAAGAAACTTGCGGTGACCGATGGCGTCAAGGCGAGCCTGGCAGTCGGCGTCGACTGGATCAACAGCCCACCGACCGGCTTTGGCACGCCGAGCGACTACTGCAACCTGCGCGTCCTCGAAGACACGCCCAAGCTGAAGCACGTGGTCGTATGCACGCTGTGCTCGTGCTATCCCCGGCCGATCCTCGGCCAATCGCCGGAGTGGTATCGCACCCCGAACTACCGCCGCCGCCTGGTGCGCTGGCCGCGTCAGGTGCTGGCGGAGTTCGGTCTGCAGCTGCCTCCGGACGTCGAAATCCGCGTCGCGGACTCGAATCAGAAGACGCGCTACATGGTATTGCCCGTGAGACCCGCTGGTACCGAGGGCTGGACTGAGGATCAACTGGCTGCGATTGTGACGCGGGATTGCCTGATCGGTGTGGCGCTGCCGAAGCCCGGGGTTACGACGAACGCGAAACGGTCCGTACATCCGGCGGTGCATCCGATTCATCACGATCACTGAGGAGTCAGCCATGGCCACATCGGACGAGAACGCACATGGTTCCGCTGACGGCGAGGGGACGCGAACGGACATGAAGATCGTTGCATTGCTCGAGACGATCAAGCGCCGCGGAAGGGTGTGGGAGGATCTCGCTGCGCAATACGGCGTGACGAATCCTGATCCGCCCTGGAAGGTCGCGCTGGACGCTACCTGCGATCTCCTCGCCGGCGATTCCCTGGTCTTGCCGACCGCTCGGGTCGTTCCCGGCTCTTGCGCGCTGCCTGGCGTCGAGCGCCGCGCGGAAGAGGACGATCTCTCCGCAACGATTTACGCGGATGTACCGTTCCCGGAGCGGCAGCTTCTGGCGCTGGCGCACTCGATGATCAAACACGGTCTGCTCGATGAAGAAGAGCTGGCTCGCCGGATGAAACTGGTTCATGAGCGTCTGACCAGTGTCTAGACGTCTGGAGCAGATTCGTTCCAGAAAAGTCAGGCCGAAAGCTTCTTAGACGAGTGGAGGAGATATATTAAGATGGCAAAACGCGGAGTCCATATCAAGATCCAGGGTTTGACCCACCGTTACAGTGCACGCGGCGTGCCCACGTTCGATCGGGTTGCGGTGGAGGCACAGCCGGGCGAGGCGCTCGCGATCATCGGCCGTTCCGGGTGCGGCAAGTCGACTCTTCTCCACATCGTCGCCGGCCTGCTGCGGGCCACGGACGGAACGGTACATCTCGATGACACGCTGGTGGAAGGCCCGTCGCCTCGCTGGGTCATGATGTTCCAGGCGCCTCATCTGTTTCCCTGGATGCAGGTCGCGCAAAACGTCGGCATCGGCCTCCACTTCGCGCGCCGGTCCAAAGAGGAAATCCGCAACCGCGTCGCCGAGACGCTCCGTCTCGTCGAACTCCAGGAATTCGCCGACGCCAATGTGCAGGACCTTTCGGGTGGACAGCAGCAACGCGTGGCGCTCGCCCGCTCCCTCGTGATGGAGCCTGAATTACTTCTGCTGGATGAACCTTTCTCGGCGCTTGACGCCTTCACTCGGGCAGCCCTGCAGCGTGACGTTCGTTCCATCGCCCAGCGCCTTGGCATCAGCTTGGTGATTGTCACCCACGATATCGACGAAGCGGTGTTGATGGGCGATCGTGCTCTGATCATGGCCGGAAAGCCCGGCAAGATCATGCACGACATCCCGATTGACCTGAGTGGTCCGCGCGAACGCCAGGACCCGGCGGTACAGGAAATGCGCGCACGCCTGATGAGATCTTTCGAGGAAGCGACACGGTCGCAGGCGGTAGCTTCCGATAAGGAAGCCAGCAACGAGCCCGACGCGGGATCCGACTCAAGCGCCAACTTCGAGGCCGCGTCCGCCGGCTGAATCTTTCGGCGTTATGCGGGCCTGACAGTGCACGTCAGACAAATCCGATTGCAACACAGACAGGAGGATGAAGAATGACGAAACGACGGAGCGACAAACCTGGAAATGCGCGCGACGAATCACCGCTCGATTTCAAGGACTACGGCGACGGAATCAACGATCCCAAGCTAGTGCTGGATGAGGAACCGGTTTTCGGCGGTGTTCTGGGCTCGGGTCTCAGCCGGCGAACGCTGCTGAAGGCGGGCGCGCTCGCCGCATTCAGCGGCACGGCCGCACTTTCGTCTAGGAAAGGCTGGGCCGATAAGAAATTCGATCCAGTGGTCCGCGTCGGTTACCTGCCGATTACCGACGCTGCCGCGCTGCTGGTCGCGCATGAAATGGGCTTCTTCAAGAAGGAGGGTCTCGATTCTGTTCGCCCGACGCTCGTCCGTGGCTGGTCGGAGATCGTCGAGGCCTTCCAGGCTCACAAGTTCAATCTCGTGCATCTGCTCAACCCGATTCCGGTCTGGATGCGTTACAACAACAAGTTCCCGGTGAAGATCACGGCTTGGGACCATACCAATGGTTCGGCCCTCGTGGTCGGCAGGCAGACCGGCATTACATCCTTCAAGGACTTCGGCGGGAAGCAGCTGGCCGTGCCGTACTGGTACTCGAATCACAACATCATCGCGCAAATGTTGTTGCGCGATGCCGGTATCACGCCGGTGATCCGGCCGCAGGATGCCAAGCTTGGGCCCAACGAGTGCAATCTGATGGTGTTGGCTCCGCCGGATATGCCGCCGGCCCTCGCGGCCAGGAAGATCGACGCCTACATCGTCGCCGAGCCGTTCAATGCCTTGGGTGAAATCAAGGCCGGCGCCAAGATGCTGCGCTTCACCGGCGACGTCTGGAAGGGGCATCCCTGTTGCGTGGTGGCGATGCATGAGGCCGACGTCATGGATCCGGCCCGCGCGGCCTGGACGCAGGGCATCCATAACGCCGTCGTCGAGGCGCAGCTTTACATGGCCGCGAACCGGAAGGCGACCGCGCAGTTACTGTCAAAGGACGGCAAAAACTATCTGCCCTTTCCGTTCGAGGTGATCGACCGCGCAATGAACTTCTATGATCCTGCCTATTATAAGAATCCGCTGGCGATCAAGCACGTCGAGTGGCACCAAAGCCGCATCAACTTCCAGGCCTGGCCTTATGAGTCGGCCACCAAGATCGTCACGGAGGAGCTCAAGAAGGTGGTCCTCACCGGCGACAGGGCATTCATGGACAAACTGTCGGCCGATTTCGTGGCGAAGGATCTCGTCAACTACGGCTTCATCAGGAAGTCGCTCGAGAAAAACCCGAAATGGAGGGACGATCTGAGTGTGCCGCAAACGGGCGATCCGTATAAACGCGTTGAGGTGATCGAGGTATGAGTGCAGTCGCCGCACCCACCGGGTCGTTTGCCTCCCTGTGTCGGAAAATCTTGGGGGTGCGGCGCTTGTTTTATGGAATTATCGGGCTCGTCGTGTTTTTCGCTATCTGGGAGCTTGGGGCGCTGCTGCTGGGGTTTAACCCGGCCACGCGCACATTTGTCACTTTCGGTCCGATCCCGACACTCGAGGCCTTCCCGCTGTTGTGGGGGCAAGGCAAGATCCAGGCCGCCGTCGTCGCCAGTGGCTATCGCATGGGTATGGGGATGCTCATCGCCGTCGCGATCGGCGTGCCGGTCGGTATCGTCATGGGCCGCAGCAAGCGGTTCCGCGAGATGAGCAATTCAGCGTTCCAGTTTTTGCGCATGATCAGCCCGCTCGCGTGGATGCCGCTCGCGGTAATTGTGTATCCGGAATGGGACCAGGCGATCATTTTTCTCATCGCGATCGCCGCGGTCTGGCCGGTCATGTTCGCCACCGCTGCGGGTCTGGCCAAGGTGGATCCGAACTGGTTCAAGGTGGCGCGCAATCTCGGCGCGAAGACCATGCACATGCTCACCCAGGTCATCCTGCCGGCGATTGCTTTCGACGTGTTCACCGGCATCCGCCTGGCGCTCGGCGTCGCCTGGATCGTGCTGGTGCCGGCGGAACTTCTCGGCGTCACCTCGGGGCTCGGCTACGCCATCAAGGATGCCCGGGAAACGCTGTCTTACAACCATCTTACAGTAATGGTGCTCGTCATCGGACTCATCGGCTGGTTTCTGGACAGTGTCTGCGTGGCGCTGATCAAGCGTTACAGCTGGCACCACCGGGGGAATCACTGAATGTCGGAACACGTCCATGACGCGACGGAGATTGATCGGACATGAGTACCAGGGCCACGGCCACGATCAACGAAAGCTCACGCCTGATGAAGTCGACGGGGCAGGGGCTGTTCAATTTCGTCGCCGGCCTCACGATCCTGTTCGCTCTGTGGTGGGCTGGCATCCAGCTCATCTCGAGCAGTCCGACGACGACGTATTTCGCCAGCTTCGGACCGTTCCCGGCGCTCCAGGCGATGGCGACAATGTGGCACGAAGGCCTGGTCCAGAGCGCCGTGTGGGCCAGCGGATACCGTCTGGGGACCGGGTTGTTGATCGCCATCGCCATCGGTGTGCCGATCGGGATTCTGATGGGCCGCATCCAGCTCTTCCGCGAGCTGAGCAATTCCCCGTTCCAGCTGATGCGCATGATCAGCCCGCTTTCCTGGGAACCGATCGCGGTGATCGTGTTCGCGGGCTGGAACGAGGCGATTATCTTCCTGATCGCGATCGCCGCGGTCTGGCCGGTCATGTTCGCCACCGCCGCGGGTCTGGCCAAGGTCGATCCGAACTGGTTCAAGGTGGCGCGCAATCTTGGCGCCAGCCGCCGGCACATACTGACTCAGATCATCGTGCCGGCGATTACCTTCGACGTGCTGACCGGCATTCGCCTCGCCCTTGGAGTCGCCTGGATCGTGCTGGTGCCGGCGGAGTTCTTCGGCGTGACCTCGGGTCTTGGCTACTCCATCGAGGATGCGCGCGAGGGCCTTAACTACGATCAGCTCATGGCGATGGTTCTTGTGATCGGAGCCATCGGCTATTTGCTCGACAGCTTTTTTGTGCAGCTCATCAAGCGTTACAGCTGGCACCGCCAGACATGAATCGAATGGGGATATCGGGTGGAATGTCCCCTCTCGATCAAAAAAGTCGAGTTGTTCCACCTATGTCGTATTAACCGGTTTCGTCTAACTATACAGAGGAGAATTGCCATGCATACCCAGACTACCAACATTTCATCCGCGCATGTTGTCACGATTTCCAAGGGGTTTCAGCTCTTCGCCGCCTTCCTGTTGGGAGCCCTGATCCTGTACGGCGCCGGTTTCGCGCAGGCCTCCGCCGTGCACAACGCGGCGCACGACATGCGGCACTCGCAGGGCTTCCCTTGCCACTGAGCTGAAGAGGCCTCCATGTTTTTTCGTCGCATCGTGCTGTCCGCGCTCCTAGTCGGCGCCTTGTCGGGGTTGGTGCTCAGCGCAGTCCAGCGCTGGCAAATCATTCCGATTATTGACGGCGCCGAGCGCTTCGAGCAGGCGCGAACGTCGCCGCCTGCGGTCCCGGCAGGCGGGAATGTGCTGGCGCACGGGCACATGGGCGATGGCCACGCGGCGCACGAGCACCCCATCGGAGCATGGGAACCGGCAGAAGGGGCCGAGCGAATCGGCTTCACCGTGCTGTCCAACGTGCTGACCGGCACCGGTTTCGCTCTGGTCATGCTGGCCGTCATGGTCGCCGCGCTGCAGAGCCATGTCGTGACCAGGTTTGACTGGCATTTCGGGTTGCTCTGGGGCGCGGCAGGATATGTTGTTTTTTTCGTGGCGCCGGCCCTGGGTCTTCCTCCCGAGATCCCGGGTGCGGAAGCGGCGTCTCTGGAAGCGCGCCAGGTATGGTGGGTGCTTACCGCGGTGTGCACGGCATTGGGACTCGCCGGCGCAGCGTTCGGCAAAACGCCGTGGCGCTGGGCAACCCTGGCGCTTCTGGCAATACCGTACCTGGTAGGCGCGCCGCATCCGGCCACGACCCCCTTCGCGGATCATCCGCCAGCCGCCGAGCTGGGGAATCTCGCGCGACAGTTCGTCTGGGCAACAGCGTTTGCCAATGGTCTGTATTGGCTCGTACTCGGGAGCATGTCGGGCTGGATGGTGCGGCGATTCTTGAAGAAAGCGGTCGATCAAGAGGAATTAAAAGGATGAGGGGGTCCACGCAAGATTTCGTGAAACGGTGCGTGTCCGCGCCGCGGTGCGGCGCGCGCTGGTATAACGGGCCGGCCGCAGGTTCATGCAGCGCACCGCAGAAGAGCAACGGCAATAAAAGGGAGGCATTGCAATGAAAGAGATGTATACGACGCTGCATCATATTTTCAGCGACAATGCCGGAAACTTCCGGGGGAAGGTGGTCGGCCTCTATGTTTTGCTTATCGCCTTCAACCTCGCGACGTGGGCCTGGGCCATCGTCGCGTTTCACGATTCCCCAGTGCTGCTCGGCGCCGCGGTGCTGGCGTATTCATTTGGATTGCGTCATGCCTTCGACGCCGACCATATCGCGTCGATTGACAGCGTCACGCGCAAGTTGATGCAGCAGAACAAGCGGCCGATAACGATCGGACTCCACTTCTCCATCGGACATTCCCTGGCGCTGGTGCTGTTCGTGACGGTCATCGCGGTATTGGCATCATCGAGCGCAACGGGCGGAAGGTTCAGCTTCTTCGGCAACACCGCGGGCATCGTCAGCACGTTCGTCTCGGTGTCATTTCTGCTCATCATGGCGGCGATCAATCTGACCATCGCGCGCTCCACTTATGTCACGTTCAGGCAAGTCCGCAAAGGCGGCACCTATGTCGAGGAAGATTTCGATATTCTCCTGAACAAACGCGGATTCTTCTCGCGCCTCTTTCGGCCCCTGTTTCGATTCGTCAGCAAGAGCTGGCACATGACGTTCATCGGCTTCCTGTTCGGGCTCGGTTTCGACACCGCGACCGAGGTCAGCCTGCTGGGCATCGCCGGGGCCGAGGCCGCGAAGGGTCTGTCAGTCTGGGTGATCCTGGCGTTCCCGGCCCTGTTCGCGGCGGGCATGGCGCTCATGGATACCACGGACAGCATTTTCATG
Source organism: Gemmatimonas sp. (assembly GCA_050257355.1). Taxonomy (GTDB): domain Bacteria; phylum Pseudomonadota; class Alphaproteobacteria; order Rhizobiales; family Xanthobacteraceae; genus Bradyrhizobium. The sequence continues at coordinate 12,380 of JBLMWS010000284.1, read as the reverse complement.
GTCGGGGCCTACGGCTGGGCATTCAGAAAGCCGGTTAGGAAGCTTTATTTCAACCTCACGATAACGACGATCTCCGCCGTTGTTGCGTTGGCTGTTGCCGGCATCGAGATGATGGGGCTATTTTCCGAACTATTCGATCTCAAGGGTCAATGGTGGAATGTCATTAACGCTGCAGGCAACCACTGGGGCATTATCGGTGCTTTCATTGTGGCGATATTCGTCATGAGCTGGCTCATTTCCACGGTCATCTATCGTGTCAAACGCTACGATTGCATTGACGTGAAGGGCTGAAGTCGCCATCAAATCGGCCACGTGCGCGGCAAATGAAGATGTTTAAGCAGGTCTTCCGGTGCGGATTCAGGCAATCACGTTGCGACAATTTCATTCGCCGTGGAGAAGCGCAGTTATGAGTTCGACAAAAATCAGCATTATGGTCGTATCCGGTTCACGCGAACGGCTGCAGATGGCAGCCATGGTCGCTTCGGTGGGCGCGGTCAGCGGAAGCGAGGTGACAGTGTTCCTGTCCATGAACGCGCTTTCGTGGTTTCTGAAGGGAAAAAGGAGACAGGCCCCGGCGGAAGGGGAGTTTGGAGAAACCATGGAGAGCAAGAACGTACCCCCTTTTAAAGATCTTTTTCAGAAAGCCGTCGAATTGGGAGATGCCAAGATATATCCCTGCTCGATGGCGATGGATGTACTTAGCACGAAGCGCGAGCAGCTCGAGCCGTATCTCGAGGAACCGCTCGGGCTGACGAAGTTCCTGAGCGACGCCGCCGGCAGCCAGGTGTGGACGTTTTGATTCGAGTTTTGATTCGGAGAATGTTATGCCAGAGAAGAAAGTGATAGATGCCCGAAACACCTTTTGCCCGGGGCCGCTGATGGAGCTCATTGCCAACATGAAGATGATAAAGGTTGGCGACGAACTCGAGGTGCTTTCGACCGATAAGGGGTCGGCGAATGATGTTCCCGAGTGGATCAACAAGGTAGGTCACCAGATGGTGTCCACCACCGAAGAAAATGGTGTGTGGCACATCGTGGTGCGCAAGGCAAAGTGATTCACGAACCGCAATTGCGGGCAGGAGAGAAAGGAATGCGAATATTGATCGTTGGTGGCGGCACGGGCGGTACGATTCTGGCCAACAACCTCGCGCGGCGGCTGGCGAGCGAGATCCGTGAGGGAAAGGTCCGGCTCAAGTTGCTCTCGGCCTCCGACCGGCACATGTACCAGCCTGGTCTGCTGTACGTTGCGTTCGGACAGATGACGCCGGATCAGCTCTATCGAGACGAGGCGAGCCTGCTCGAATCGTGCGTTGAATTTCACGTGGATCCGGTCACAGAGTTCCACCTCGACCGGAACCAGGTCACGGCAAAGAGCGGCAAGACCCACGAGTATGACATTCTTGTAATCGCAACCGGCGCGCGCATCGTGCCGGAAGAAGTGCCCGGCATGAGCGAAGGTGCGGAGACGTTTTACACGGAGGAGGGTGCCGTCCGCCTGCACAAGCGCCTCATGGAGTTTCAAGGCGGCACCGTGGCCATGGTGGTATCGATACCGCACAAATGCCCCGTGGCGCCGGTGGAGGCAATGTTCATGCTGCACGACTTCTTCAAGGCGCGTGGCATCCGTGACAAGGTGAAACTCCGGTATAACTATCCGGTCAACCACGTGCACGCCACCGCCAACGTCGCGCGTTGGGCCAAACCGGAATTCGACAAGGCCGGCATCGAGTATGAAACCCTGTTCAACGTGAAAGAGGTGGATCCGGTCAAGAAAATTGTCTATAGCGAGGAAGGCACCGAGTGCAAATACGATTTGTTGATCGCGATTCCGCCTCACCGCGGCATGGAAACCGTCGAGGAAAATAAGCTGGGGCAGGGCGGCTGGATCCCCACGGACCGTTTCAAGCTGACCATGAACGGTCATAGCAATGTCTACGTGATCGGCGATGCCACCAATATCCCCGTCAGCAAGACCGGATCAGCGGCCCATTTCGAGGCGGAAGTGGTGGCCGAGAACGTCTCTTCCGTGATCAAGACAGGTGTCCCGGTTCGGGAATACGACGGCAAGGTGTATTGCTTCATCGAGGCCGGTTACGATCGGGCCACCTACAACGCCTTCGATTACGTCAATCTGCCCGATCTGAAACCCCCATCCAAATCGATCCACTGGTTCAAGATGGCGTACAACCAGATGTATTGGACCACAGTGCGCGGATTGCTATGAAGGAGAAATTGCCGTGACGGAAAACCAGACACCACAAATTCCAGCGGCGTTGGACGAGGCGTCCGTTAAGAGCCTTGTAGAGATGATTCATTTTGTTGGGTCGGCCAAGGATGCGATGTCCGATGAGATTGTTACCCGGTTGGCCGGCACATTTAGCGAGGGCATGGCGCTGCTTGACCGCGTCAACCGCAGCGGTATCGCGCGAGCGCTGCCGGCGATCACGCAGCTCGTCGAGAACGGCGACCTCGAGCGCCTGATTGCCCTGGGACGGTTGATGGCTGCCGTTGAGGATTCACTGTCCGACGACATCGTGAATCGCCTGGCGGCCGTTGCCACCGAGATAGCGTCGGTGGTCGACAAGCTCGCGCGCAGCCGGCTGATCGAAGTACTCGTGCGCGAAGACGTGCAGAATGCCATGATCAAAATGGCGGAAGCTGCGTGCGCCGCCAACGACGCCGTCGCGGAGTTGCCAAAGCCGAAGGGCGGCCTCGGCGGGCTATGGCAGCTCGTCAAGGACCCGGGTACTCAGGATGCACTGCGGATCATGGCGCTCGTGAGCTGGAAGTTGCGCGAACAAAGATCCGATTGAAGAAACTGCCGGCGACGGCGTGTGTTTCACGTTCCGGAATAACACCGCTTCCGTCGCTGTGTGGCGTACGACGTTTCACGCTTTGGTTGATGCGTTGACCAGGAGATCCACCATGAAAATCCCCGAAATCACCGAGAAACTTCTCGCCGCGAAAAAGCGCAAGCGACTGAGCTTTGCGGATCTGGAAAAAGTCGTCGAACGTGACGAAGTGTGGATCGCCGCGCTATTCTACCGGCAGGCCAGCGCCTCGCCAGAAGAGGCAAAAAAGCTGGTCTCCGCTCTCGACTTGGACCCGGACATTGTCGACGCGCTCACCGAGTTTCCCACGAAAGGACTGGGACCGGTGGTGCCGACTGATCCGCTGGTCTATCGATTTTACGAAATCATGCAGGTATACGGCATGCCGCTAAAAGCGGTAATCCAGGAGAAATTTGGTGACGGGATCATGAGCGCCATTGACTTCACCATGGATATCGAAAAGGAGACCGATCCCAAGGGCGATCGTGTGCGACTTGTGATGTCTGGCAAATTCTTGCCATACAAGAAGTGGTGATAAATTGTCCGCGCGCGTGGCGCACTGGCAAGGGATTCCGCCGACCTTTACCGGACCTGGATACCCCGCCTTGCGTCGCGGATGCGCGTACGGTCACGCCGAACAAAACCCCGATGCACAGAGACGCTGTACAAAGATGCTGACTTGATGCAAGCGGCAAACGTAGTTTGAAATTCAACCCACCTTCATCGCCCCCTGCGAGCGGGCACTCTTGTCTGGAGCTTCGAAATGGAAACCGTGCTGGCCGACTCCTTCCGCGACACCAACATCGGGCGTGAAGCCGAAGAACTCTTGCGCCCATGCGTGCAATGCGGTCAGTGCACATTCGTCTGTCCGACCTTCCGACTTCTCGACGATGAGCGGGACGGACCGCGCGGACGAATCTACATGATTCACGAATTGTTCGAAGGGAAGGATGCGGGTGCCAACATCCAACTCCATCTGGATCGCTGCCTGACCTGCCGATCCTGCGAGCATAGCTGCCCACAGGGAGTGCGCTATGGCCGTCTGCTCGATCTCGCGCGAGAGGTGGTCGAAAAGAGCGCCCCGCGTCCGCTCGCGCAGAGACTGGCGCGCCGGACGCTGCGAGCTGTGGTAACGCATCGACATCGGTTCACGGCGTTGCTGCGCATCGGACAGGCCCTGCGCGGATTCCTGCCGGGTGCGCTTCGCTCCAGGATCCCGCAACGGCGTGCGGCCGGCATTTGGCCCGACCGGGGGCACACGCGGACCATGTTGGTTTGGCCGGGCTGCGTGCAGCCAGCTTTGGCGCCGGATATTAATGCCGCGGCGGCGCGAGTGTTGGATCGATTTGGAATCCGGCTGGTCGCGGCCAACGCCGGGTGCTGTGGTGCCTTGAGTTATCATCTGGCCGCTCCCGACGAAGCGCGCGCTTTCATGCGCCGGAATATTGACGCCTGCTGGCCCCAGATCGAAGCCGGGGCCGAAGCCATCGTCATGACCACCAGCGGTTGTGGTGCGCATGTGCGCGACTACGGATATCTGCTGCGCGACGATCCTCAATACCGCGATAAGGCCAAGCACTTCTCGGAAATGATCAGGGACATTGCCGAGATTGTGACCGAGGAATGGCATGACGACAGGCAGCCTGCTTCGTCTGCGATGGACTCCGAATGGCCGCGAGGTCCGCGCATTGCCTTTCAGTCGCCCTGCAGCCTGCAACACGGCGTGAAGCTGAACGGCACGGTCGAGAAGTTGTTGCGGCGCGCCGGGTTCACGCTGGCGCCGGTGGCTTACGCATTCATGTGTTGCGGCGCGGCGGGCAGTTATTCAATCCTGCAACCGGAACTGGCCCAGACGCTGCGCGCGCGCAAGCTGGAGACGCTGCTGGCCTGTCGTCCGCAGGCCATTGCCACGGCCAATATCGGGTGCATGACTCATCTGGCGGCGGAATCGTCGGTGCCAGTCAGGCACTGGATCGAAATGCTGGACGAGGCCTTGGGGGAGCAAGTCGGTTCAAGGTAATTTTCTTTCCGTACAAACTTTACGATATTCCCGCCGGCAGCGGAGTCACGGATCAGCCGGATTTCCGTCGAGGCGCAGGAACCACGCTGCGGAACTGGTTGACGCGTGCTCTTCGCCGACATCCGCTATAGGCGTTGGAGAATTTCACGCGCATCCTCACGCACCGTAGTCGAAGTCTGAAGAATGTTCACAATAGTGCCGGCGGGGCCGCAGTCCTGTACTTGAGCCTCGACGCCGCCGCGCCGAACGGCTGCTGAATCACGGCGTGTCCCGTAATGCCAGCGGAGCATTCCGCCGAATCCTCGGCAGGCACATGAATGCGCGGACTCAGTCTTGAGCGGATAGAATGTGCGACAGCGGAGGGTGTAGTTTGTCGTCATTAGCCCGACGCTGCAGAGAGATGAAGTAAAGCCTGCAAGTGGCGAGGATGCAGAATTTGCCCGCTTCGCCCGCCACCCCGGTCTTTCCCGTCGGGGGGTCACGGCGGCCCACAGAATCGGATGATGACCCTCACGGGTTCAATGGATAAAAAAAGGGGGCTTGAGACGCCCCCGAGTTGGAGGAGAGAAAAAATTCCCCGGCGGGTCCCCAGGAGCCGCGCCGGCCAGTGCTCGTTTTGGGCGCACATCGTCGCGACCGTTGCCGAGCAGACTGCGATCAATGTTTGCCACTGCCTGTCGAGAGCGTGTAGTCCGGCGGTCGGCAACAACCGTCATCCGGCCGATCCGCCAATTACGTCGGTCATGCTGGCGACAGGTGGCGAAATCCCTCCAGAGCGTGGCGACAGTCGTAGGCGCCTCGGAAAAACAAGGTCGTCAGCTCAAAGGCATCCGCCTTCGAGTCAATGTACAGAATGACTCTCGGCGAGACCAATACTTTGTTATGATCGAATCGATTATGTTTAGCTATAAGACAGGTTGCGCGGCAGCTTCGATTCGTGAGTGACGCTCGGCGCGGACGAAATCGATGCCGCCGACGGTTCCTTCACCGCGAGGCGAAGACCAAAACCCCGCCTTCGCGTCGCCAATACGACGGCATTGTCATTTCCGTCAACCGTGTCGTCGCTAACGCCTGTCGTTCGATTCGTTGCTGGGCGATCGACAGTGCCACCGAGTTTCGTGTGATCGATCGGGATCTGGAGGAGGTGAAAAGCGATGCGCGCGCGGATGGAAGATTTCGGGTTCTTTCTGAGTCGTGCATTTGCCAGCACGAAGCCCCGTCGCAAGACTTGGCCCTACGTGCCCGGCAGCTATTTCGTCACGGATGCGGCTGCACCGGTTGCCGTGACCACACTCGGGAGTGTGGCACTGGCCGAAGCCGTCAGTCGGGATCCGCCTGCGGGCCTTTGCATCGTCGGCAAGGTGGAGACCGAGAACATCGGTATTGAGAAGATCATCAAGAATGTCGTCTCAAATCCGGCAATCCGCTATCTCATCTGCGCCGGTAATGAGCCACCTCGTCATTTGACCGGGGCGACGCTTTTGGCCCTGTTCGCTAACGGCATGGACGGGCGCAATCGCATACCCGGCGCGCCCGGCATGCGCCCGGTTCTGCCGAACACGTCCGCCCGCGAGGTTCAAGCTTTCCGCGAGCAGGTGCAGCCGATTGACATGATCGGGTGCACGGACGTTGTCGTTATCCATGCACGGATCGCCGAGCTGGCGTGCGCGGCCTTCGTGCAACCCGTATCGCGCCACGAGCATCCCCGCGCGCCGGCCGGGCCCGACAAAACTGAGCGCGTGATCGCGACCGGCACCGACCCCGGACGCATCAAACTTGATGAGGCGGGCTATTTCGTGATCCACATCAACGGTGACGCGTTGCTGGTGGAACACTACGGCTACGACGAGAAGCTCATCCGGGTCATCGAAGGTCGAGATGCCAGGAGCATTTACCTGACCCTGATCCGCAACGGTTGGGTATCGAGGCTCGACCATGCGGCCTACCTCGGAAAAGAACTGACGCGGGCCGAGTGGAGCCTCAAGCACCACGCCGGGTTTGTCCAGGACGGCGCGTAGCCCTGTTCCAGTCACTTGTGGAGAGAACGATCATTTCGTCCGAAACCGATCCACAGAAGAGCGTGGCGCGAAACGCGCGATGCACACGGTGACGTCACGCGAAAACGACTGCGCGCCGAGTTAATCGAGCGCGAAAAGCAAATGAGAATTCGTTAGGCAGATTATTCTTCATCGCGTCGACCAGGTATTCGGTGTGACATACTGGATGGCGAGCGACCTGCTGTCAGAAATCCCGCGGATTTTTTCTTTGCAAAATCGTTCCGAGCGCACGCCACGGCGCATTTCCTGAACGGGCTCCGGTCACCCCTGCGCGTTGCGCTCGGGAACCGACTGCGTCAAAGCGCGCTTGCGCACCTGGTTGATCTAGATCAAGTGCTTGAGGCTTCGGCGCGGAAAACCCACCGCGAATTATTTGCTTTCCGTTTATACCGAGTCTTATTCCGGATAGGAAAGTCCGATTCGTTCCATCCGCATTAAATCTTGGACAGCTTGGTACGCAATCTTTATCGTCACGTCGCCGTAACCGGAATCTTGTTTGGCGACACAAATAGATAGGAGGAAGCAAACAATGCACATTGAACCAGGCGTTGTTAATGGCGCGAAGCTGGTGCTGAGTTATGTCACGGCCGTGGGCGCGATTGGTTACGGCGCGAAGCTTGCGCTCGACACGATCAAGCGCGAGGGGATATCCACGCTCGCTGTTCGCAGCGCCATTGCGACGGCTCTCGTCTTCTGTTTTTTCCAGGTGTTCCCGCATTACCCTGTCGGCGTGTCCGAGGTGCACCTGATTCTTGGTTCCACATTGTTCTTGATGTTTGGCGCCGCACCCGCCGCTATCGGTTTGGCGCTGGGTCTGCTGATCCAGGGACTCCTTTTTGCCCCTTATGATTTGCCGCAATATGGAATGAACGTAACGACCCTTCTGGTGCCGCTGGTGCTCGTCGGCGCCCTGGCGCGCCGCATCATTCCGGCGAACACAGCCTATAAGGACGTGCAATACAGACAGTGTCTTGCGCTGTCGACAGCCTACCAGGGCGGTGTCGTAGCCTGGGTGGGGTTCTGGGCGTTCTATGGCCAAGGCTTCGCTGCGGAGAACCTTGCCAATGTTGGTACGTTCGGCATCGCCTACATGAGCGTCATCATCATCGAGCCGCTCGCGGATTTGGCGGTTCTGGTCGCTGCCAAGGCCTTGCATCAGCTCGCGGACAGCCGGGTCTTCCATCCAAGGCTATACCGCGCCGCAGCCTGATCGATGAAGAAGGAGGTCTCCGGATACTTCCGGAGACCTTCCGGCGGAAGCGCGCCGCCGTCGCCGGTTCGAGCAAACTGACAACCAATGCAGGAGCAGCAGGCGGTGCCACAGGAAACGGGGCCATCATTCAGCGGTCGACAGTATCGCGCCTCCCAGGGCGTAGGTTCCTCGTGCCTTTACCGTTTTTGGCTAAGAGTAGTGCCGGGACCATGTCATTATGCCATGTCATTGAACCAGCCATGAGGATCGGACTGCGTCAGCCGATCAGGCCAACTGGTCGGGAAGGATCGGGTCGGAGCGGCGCGCAAACGGAAATCGCTTGCGTTCGGTGTTCGGGCAGGAGCCTGGTTTGCGATATCACTCGCGCGAGCGATAACGGAGATGATCTTTTTGCCAGTGTTATTCGCTCGGCGAAGCGGGCGGAGCCCGCGCGGCGGGCTCCTGTCTGGATCAAGTCTTATTTCAGATAACAAGGCTCGATCCGAGCCATCGAAAGTTAGTCTTGGACATCAAGAGATGCAAACGCTACGTTCACGTAAATTGATAGAGGAGGGACGAAGACCATGACGTCGACATCGCGCGACATTCGAAATCCCCCGCAATCTGTGCCATCCCCGGATGAATTTGATCATGCCCGATTCAAGCAGTCGATGCGCGTCGTCCACGATCTTGGGGGCGAGAAGGGCGGACCCATTTCCTTGGAAGAAAGAAAGTCGCAGCCGTGGGAACTCAATACCTATGCGATCTGCGAGTGCCTCTCCTGGCGGGGCGTCTGGACCAATGTGGAGAAGCTTCGCCGGAGCGCCGATTTGGGCGATAAATACCTTGCAGTGCCTTACTCCGGACGCTTTTTGCTCGCCGCCACGCGGGCACTGGTCGACAAGCAGCACATCACGCTGACCGAGCTGACCGACAAAATCGAGGAGGTGAAAAAACGCCATGCGCAGAAGTCGCCACGCTGAGATAGATGATGAGGGATTGGGCAAGGCGACCTGTTCGCCGATGTTCAATCATCTTCGGATCGCCGAAATCGCCAAAGGAGTGGGAGACCCGCAGTGCTACCGGGGTAAGGCCGACGGTCCGCCCAAGTTCAAGGTGGGCGACCGCTTGCGCGTCAAAGACCGGCCGGATCTTTTTTATAACCAGACACCCGGATACATACGAGGGATCGTTGGAACCGTCGTGGAGATAGCCTACGAAAGCCCCGCCCCGGAGGACGAAGCCTGGGGACATATTGACAAGGTCGAGTGGTTCTATCTTTTGTGTTTTCGGCAGGGAGACATATGGGACGACGATTCGCCCGACGCGAATCCGAACGACACGATACAGGCCCAGGTTTCCGAACGCTGGCTGGAGCCGGTGTAGGGTCCGGTTGTCCGCTGCAATGCGTGGCCGCGGACGGAATGGACAGGCAAATAACGGAACGGCAGTAATCGAAATTTTTGTTGCAGGAGTGTTTGATGGCCAGACAAAGCGCTCATCTCCCGCTGGTATACAGCTGCTCCGGCTGTTCCAGCGCCGCCCAACTCGCCAATACCTTGGCGCTACGCCTCGACCGGGACGGCGAGGCGCAAATGTCCTGCATTGCCGGTGTGGGCGCTGATATACCAAGTTTTGTTCGCCAGGCAGCTTCGGGCCGGCCGATGCTGGCGCTGGACGGCTGCCCGCTGGCCTGCGTGCGGGGTTGCCTGAAGCGCCACGGCGTGGAGCCTGACCGCTACGTGCAGTTGCACGAGCACGGGGTGAAAAAGAGTTATGGCCGGGACGCCGAGGATGCCGACGTGGAGCGCCTCTATCCGCGAGTGGTCGAATTGGCGAGGGAGATTCGTCCCGATCGTGAACGCGAGAAGAAAGTGATAAGGCTTGCAATTCCGCCACACAACGACCTTAGCGACCGCAACCAGGGACGTGCGGGGTCACTGGCGTCGGCCCCCGTAGCGGCGGGACCACGGACGACAAAGGCGTGATCGTGGTTATGTGCCGGCGGGGCGGAAAAAAACCCATTGCATCCCAGAAACCCCGGTGGTGGACACGGCGACTGCCGAGGGGAGGAAGAAACAAATGGAACTCGTGACTTCGGATCGGAATGATTTTTCCACAACCGCTGAGGGCGCGGGGGAACGTCCACGGCGAATGAAGGGCCAGCAATTCCTGGCGGAACTGGTTCGTCGCTCGGGCGCGAAGGCGGTATTTTTTGTTCCGACGTTTCTTTATCCGACGCTCGTGGAGTTGGCGGAGGACCCGGTCAAGCGTGTGTTGTGTCACTCCGAGAAGGCTGCGGGCTATATGGCCGACGGCTACGCGCAGGCGTCCGGTAAGCCGACAATCGTGATTGCGCAGGGTGGACCTGGAGCAACGAATCTGTACGCGGGTCTCGTCGATGCCTGGCAGAGCAACACGCCGTTGCTGGCGGTGACCCCGGTTCTTCCAAGTTCGCGTTACCAGGGAAACTCGTATCAAGAGGCATATGTGGATTTCCGGCCGGTGACCAAGTACGACGCCGAGGTGCGGTCGAGCGAGCGGATGGCGGAGTTTTTCGGCAAGGCTTACCGGGAGATGACGACGGGCGCACCGCGGCCGGTCCATCTGTATCTCGACGGCGCGCTGGAGACCGCAGAATCGGAGTTCGATTTCCGGTATCTGGATCAGCGCTACTTTTCCTATCCGGCGTTCCGTCCGCGAGCAGACGATGATCTGGTGCAACAGGCGGTCTGGGAGCTGCTTCGCGCGGAGCGTCCGGTGATGGTTTGCGGTCGCGGGACGGTCGTTTCGGGCGGTTGGGCGGAAGTGACGGCGCTGGCCGAGCAGCTGGATATTCCCGTCACCACAACGTTGGGAGGAAAGGGCAGTATTGATGATCTACATGCTCTGGCTTTGGGTGTGACGGGCTCTTATCGGCGGCCGTCGACCGACGCAGTGGTTGCCGACGCGGATGTAATCCTCTATGTGGGGGGCCACCACGGCGGGGCGACGACGAACATGAGACAACTGCCGAAACCGGGAGTACGCGCGATCCACGTCGATATCAACCCGGCACAGCCCGGGGCGAACTACCCGAACGTCTTGCCGCTTGTCGGCGATGCACGAACGGTCTTGCAGCAGATGCTGGAAATCGCGCGTTCGGGGAAGCGGGGCACCCACCCCAGCTGGGTGGATAAGGCACAGAAGGGGCGGCGAGCGTGGCGCGAAAGCGAAATTGAGCACATGCATGGTAATGCTATCCCGATTCGACCGGAACAACTGGCGATCGAACTCGTCAAGGCGTGTCCGCGGAACACGCTCTTCGTTACGGACACAGGATACGTGGGTACGTGGGCCGGTGTCTTCATGGACCTTCCGGCGGGAAAGAATTTTTTGCACTGCGAAGGGAGCCTCGGGTGGGCGTTTCCAGCGGCGATGGGGGCCAAGGCGGCGGTGCCCGAGCGGCCGGTGGTGGCCTTCACGGGCGATGGCGGATTCTTTTATCATCTTTCCGAGCTTGAAACGGCCGTGCGCAACAAGATCAATTTGATCACCGTGGTATTGAATAACCAGGCAATGGCTTTTCAGACGCATCTGCTGCGCAACCTTTGGCCGGGCTCACGCGACTTGGACAAGTTGTCGGAGTTCAACGGAACTAATTTCGCCGGCATCGCCCGGGAGATGGGCGCCTGGGGTGTCCGCGTGACAGATCCGATGGACATCGGACAAGCGGTGAGGCAGGCGATCGATGCGGACATGCCGGCAGTGGTTGATGTGATCATCGATCAGGCCGCTGTTGCGCCTGTCGCGTTCATGGCAGGGCAGGGGAGCCGCGGGGCGCGTTCATCATAGCCAGGAAGGCAACATATTGATGTTACTAATTAGTTCACCGGATTCGCAATCAGTAGATCGTCGGCTCGACTCCGGCTACTGGCACCCGTCCTGATTTTTCTGATCCCTATTTCGTTTCCAGACAAGCCGCGCGTGATGCCTCGATGCCGGAGACATCTTCAGATCCATCCCTCCGATTCATACAAGTCCAAAGAACGGTTGAATTTCAACGAGAGAACCGGCCTCCACGGTTTCGGCCTCCTCGGGTAGCACCACAAAACAGTTGGCACGGCTCATGGAGCGCAGAATGCCGGAACCCTGCATGCCGGTGCTGCGCACGACGAGGTTCCCGTCCTGGTTCTCCAGGATGGCGCGCTGGAATTCCGTCCGGCCGGGTAGTTTCTTGAAACGCGTGGCGCAGTGCGCGAGCAGTTTGCTCGATTCCAGGACATTTTGTTCCCCGGCCA
>JBLMWS010000283.1:0-28079 GCA_050257355.1 Gemmatimonas sp. | reverse complement strand
CAGCCGGTCAGGTGGATGTTGACCGGTGTGTCGAGAGAAATGCGCGTTTCGCACCAGCGCGCGATCTCTTCAGCGTGCCGCTTGGTGTCTGAGGCGGCGAACTTGCAGCCGGTATTGCCGGTGCAGGCGACGAGGCCTGAGCGGAGCGCATTGGCTTCGATGACAAGGCCAAGCGCCTCAATGCGCCGTCGCGCATCTTCGAGCCTGTCCGTCGGCACGCCGGAAATCAGGAGATTCTGCCAGACCGTCAGACGGATATCGCGGTCGCCGAACTCGCGCGCGATATCGGCGAGCCCCCGCATCTGCGCGACGCTGAGATAGCCGACGGGCACCACGACACCGATCCAGTGCAGCCCTTCCTGCTTCTGCGCGTGGATGCCGATATGGGCGGTGCGCGAGAACGGCGGCCGCGGCGCGAGCGCGCCGGGTGCGGCACGGTCAAGCTTGCGGCCGAGCTTTTCCTCCATGAGCGTGAGAAAAGCCTCGACGCCCATCTTCTCGAGCACGTATTTGAGCCGTGCCTTATTGCGGTCGGTGCGGTCGCCGTGATCGATGAACACGCGCACGACCGCGTCGGCCATCTTGGTTGCGTCGGCCGGCTTGAGGATAACACCAGTATCGCCGGCGAAACTGCGATGACCGGTAAGTCCACCGAGGCAAAGGCGAAACCAGACGCCGGTATCGAGTCCGAAACCGTCATTTACCTGTACGGCCTGGAAGCCGATGTCGTTGGTGTCTTCCAGTACAGGGATCATTCCCGCGCCATCGAAACCGACATTGAACTTGCGCGGCAGGCCGTAGAGCGAGCGATCATTGAGGATGTGGAAGTGCCATTCGCGCGCATAGCGGCGCGTATCGATGAGCTCCTGCGGGTCGATGCCGGCGGTCGGCGTGCCAGTGACGTTGCGGATATTGTCGGCGCCCGAGCCGCGCGAGCACAGACCGAGATCCTGCACCGCCTCGATCATTGCGACGGAGTTCTTCGCTTCGATCTCGCGGATCTGGATATTCGCGCGCGTCGTGACATGGGCGTAGCCACCACCGTATCGCTCGGCGAGATCGGCGAGCCCCGCGAACTGCTCAGCCCTCAAGATGCCGTTCGGCAGCCGCAAGCGGCACATGTAGGAATTCTGGTTGGGCGCGACGTAGAACAGCCCAAAGAAACGCCAGCGAAAATTATCCGGCGGCTTCGGATATTCGTTTCTTGCCGCGTAGGTCTTTAGCCGCTCGTAGGTGTCGAAGGGATTCTCTTCGCGCTTGAATTTCTCCGGATCCGACAGCTTGCCGCCCGCAGTCAGCACGCGGTCCTGCGCCTTGCGCGCAGCGGCATCGGGACCGATCGCTTCTTTCGCCGCGGCGGATGCGTCCGCAGCAGGCACAGCGATCCCCTTCGCCGTTTTGGCGATCTGCAGCCCCGCGACAAATCCTTCAAGATATCGTTTTTGTTCGGGCTCGAAGTCGCCAGACGTTGTTTCGCCTGCCGACCTAGTCGTGGTCCCGGCTTCAGTCGTCATCCGTTCCGCACCTGCACAGTCTATTCGCCTGCTACCTCAGCAATGACCGTGCCAGAGCGTAACCACCTGAGAACAAAGGGTATTCTTAAGGTCTCTGGCGCCGCTGCATCCTAATTAGTCGCCAGCGACAAAATTTTGTGCAGCGCAACGCAGCTTGCTCAAAGTTTCTTCTCTCGCTGACTGAGCGAGATGCCCGCGCAGCCTCGCACCGCAAGCGGTTTTCTGCGCTGAAAGCCGAAACGGACCCAGCGGGGTGCGGCCAGTCCGCAGTTGGCATGTCAATTGCTGAAGCTCAGTTGAGAGCTTGCAACTGACAACAAGGAGAGCGCTCCCGTGTCTTATCTCGTCCCTTCTGAATTCGTCACCAAGATGATCGACGCCGGTGAGTCAAAAATTTTCATGTCGACCAGAGATACGGTCGTGCGCGCGTATATGGCCGGCGGCATTCTCGCACTGGCGGCCTGGTTCGCGATCACAATCAACGTTCAGACCGGGCAGCCGATCATCGGCGCAATTCTGTTTCCGGTCGGATTCTGCATGCTGATTCTCTTGGGCTTCGACTTGCTCACCGGTGTCTTTGTCCTTTGTCCCCTCGCCTGGCTCGACAGGCGCCCCGGCGTGACGATCAAAGGTATCTTGAGAAATTGGGGACTGGTTTTTATCGGCAACTTTGCCGGGGCGCTCACGGTGGCTTTCATGATGGCTTTCGTGACTACGTTCGGCTTCACGCAGGGTCCGGACAAGGTCGGCACTGTGATCGGAAACATCGGCGAAGGCCGTACCCTCGGTTACGCAGCACATGGCGCGGCCGGCATGGCGACGCTGTTCATACGCGGCATGCTGTGCAACTGGATGGTTTCGACCGGAGTCGTGGGCGCCATGATATCGACGACCGTCCCAGGCAAGGTCATTGCCATGTGGATGCCGATCCTGGTGTTCTTCTACATGGTCTTTGAGCATTCCGTCGTGAACATGTTTCTGTTCCCGGCGGGCTTGATGCTCCACGCCCCCTTCTCGATCCTGGACTATTTCATCTGGAACGAGATTCCGACGGTGTGCGGCAATCTGGTCGGCGGCATCGCCTTCACCGGCCTGACGCTCTACGCCACCCACGTGAAGACTGCTCCCAAGCGCGCCACTCTCAAGCGCGTCGCCTAATGTAATTTGCTATCGTAGAGGCTCAACCCGTCCGGGTTGAGGCTCTTTTCATTGGTCTGCCGCATGCCAAGTCAGCTCGCCATATCGATCGGGCAGCACTCTGAAAAGGGCCGCAAGGACACCAATCAGGATTTTCACGGCGTCCTGATTCCGGACGAGCCGCTGCTGAGCCTGAAGGGCATCGCCGTGGTCCTGGCCGACGGCATCAGCACCAGCGAGGTCAGCGCGATCGCCAGTGAATCGGCCGTCAAAAGCTTTCTGACGGACTACTACTGCACGTCGGATTCTTGGTCCGTCAAAACATCGGCGCAGCGCGTCATCGCCGCGACCAACTCCTGGCTGCACGCGCAAACCCGGCAAAGCCAGTACCTCTACGACAGGGACCGCGGCTATGTATGCACGCTCAGCGCCATAGTCATCAAATCGACGACAGCGCATATTTTTCATATCGGAGACGCCCGCATCTACAGCGCCGCCGGACACAGCCTCGAGCAGCTGACCGAAGATCACCGGGTCATTGTTTCGTCAGAACAGAGCTATCTGGGGCGCGCTTTGGGCATCAACCCCCAGATTGAGGTCGACTACCGAACCCTCAGGGTCGAGAAAGGCGACCTTTTTCTGCTGGCAACCGATGGCGTCTACGAGCACGTCAGCGGACGATTTATCGCTGAGACAATCGATAAAAACGGGGGCGATCTCGATCGCGCTGCAAGAACGATCGTCGAGGAAGCGAAGCGGCAGGGAAGTCCCGACAACCTGACCGTCCAGATCGTCAGGATCGACGCGCTACCCGACAGCGAGAGCAGCGAAATCGCCAGGCAGGCGGCGGAATTGCCGTGCCCTCCTCTGCCTGAAGCGAGAACGGTGCTGGACGGGTATCAGATCGTCAGGGAAATCCACGGCAGCAGCCGAAGCCACATCTACCTCGCCGTCGACAGCGCGGACAATTCGCTGGTTGCCCTCAAGATTCCGTCGATCGACCTGCGGGGCGATCCCGCCTATTTGCAACGATTCATGATGGAGGAATGGGTGGCCCGGCGCGTCAACAGCGCCCACGTCCTCAAGCCCCGCATCCAGGCAAGACGGCAAAACTACCTGTACGTCGTGACGGAATTCGTCGATGGGCAGACTTTGACGCAGTGGATGATCGACAATCCCAGGCCGGATCTGGAAACCGTGCGCGGAATTGTCGAGCAGATCGCCAAAGGTCTGCAGGCGTTCCACCGGCTAGAGATGCTGCATCAGGACCTGCGGCCAGAGAACATCATGATCGACAAAACGGGCACCGCGAAAATCATTGATTTCGGCTCGGTGAGAATCGCAGGCATTACGGACGACGCAGGCGACCCGCACGACATCCTGGGAACGGCGCAGTACACCGCGCCCGAATATTTCCTCGGCGAAGGCGGATCGCAGCGTTCAGACATCTTCTCGCTGGGCGTTATCGCCTATCAGATGCTGACCGGACGGCTGCCATATGGCGCCGAGGCTGCCAGGACAAGGACAAAAGCTCAGCAAAAAAAATTAAGATACAAATCTGCCCTGAATGACAACCGCGACATCCCTGGCTGGGTCGACGGGGCACTGAAGAAGGCCGTGCATCCTGACCCATATCATCGCTATGACGAGCTGTCCGAGTTCGTTTTCGATCTTCGTCATCCCAACAAATTTGTCGAGTCGGCAGCAAAGCCCCTCATCGAGCGCGATCCGTTGCTCCTCTGGAAATGTCTGTCTGCGATTTTGTTCGTTTCTGTCCTGATCGTTTCGGCCCTGCTCATCGTGCAGATCGGCAGGCACTAGGACGCTGCAAAACGCCTACTTCGGCTTATAGGCGCGGACGTTCGCGTGAAAATCGGCGCCGTTGCCGCTTGCGGCAATGTGTCCGGCGCGGATGGCATAGTCGCCGAAGCGCTCGCCTTTCTGCCGCCCGGCGGCGTAAGCCGCGAACAATGGATCGAGCGCCGCAATGATGCCGGCGTGGTCCAGATCTTCCGCATAGAGCTTGTTCATGCGCGAGCCGTCGAAGGCCGCGCCGAGATAGAGGTTGTAGCGGCCCGGCCCCTTGCCGACCAAACCGATCTCGGCGAGATAAGGCCGCGCGCAGCCGTTCGGACAACCTGTCATGCGAATGACGATCTCGTCGGCGGACAGCCCGTGCGCGGCGAGCCTTTCGTCGAGCGCATCCAGGAGCTCCGGCAGATAGCGTTCGCTCTCGGCCAGTGCGAGCCCGCAGGTCGGCAGCGCGACGCAAGCCATCGAATTCCGCCGCAACCCGGAGCACGGCGCGAGCAAGCCCGCCTCGCGCGCGATTCGCTCGATCTCGGCCTGCTGGCCCGTTGGCACATTGGCGATGACGAGATTCTGGTTCGGCGTGATGCGGAATTCGCCCTCGTGCATCTGCGCGATCGCGCGCAGCGCGCTCTGCTGCGCGGCACCGGGAACGTCGCGCACCCGCCCGTTCTGCACGAACAGCGTGAGATGGCCGCCTGTGTCCTGTCCCTCGGTCCAGCCGTAGCGGTCGCCGGTCGAGGTGAACGTGTAGGGCTTTGCCGGCGCGAGCCCGACGCCTGAGCGCCGCTCGACCTCGGCACGGAAGGCATCGAGCCCGCGGTCCTCGATCGTGTATTTGAGCCGCGCGTGCTTGCGGTTCTTGCGGTCGCCCCAGTCGCGCTGCACGGTGACGATGGCCTCGGCGACTTTCAGCACGTCCGCGGTCTGGCAGAAGCCCATGGCTTCCGCGGCGCGCGGATAGGTGTCGGGCTCACCGTGCGTCATGCCCATGCCGCCGCCGACGGTGATGTCCCAACCATCGATATTGTCGGACTTGTCGGAAATGGCGATGAAACCGAGGTCGTGCGCGAACACGTCGACATCGTTCGATGGCGGCACCGCCACCACCACCTTGAATTTGCGCGGCAGATAGGTCTTGCCGTAGATCGGCTCCACCACCTCCTCCTCGCCGCCGGCGATGCGCTCGCCGTCGAGCCAGATCTCGCGATAGGCCGGCGTGTGCGGCAGCAGATGGTCGGATATGGACCGCGCCAGTTCGATCGCCGCCGCATGGGCGCGCGACTGCTCCGGCAACACGTTGCACATGACGTTGCGGTTGATGTCGCCGCAGGCCGCGATGGAATTGAGCACCACGGCGTCGATGGCCTTGAGCGTCGCTTTCAGATTCGACTTGATGACGCCGTGCAGCTGAATCGTCTGCCGCGTGGTCAGCCGCATCGACCCGCTGCCGTAATCGCGCGCGACCTGGTCGAGCGCAAGCCATTGCCGCGGCGTCAGCACGCCGCCCGGGATACGCACGCGGATCATGAAGGCGAAGGCCTTCTCCATCTTCTTGCGCGTGCGCTCGGGCCGCAGGTCGCGATCGTCCTGCAGGTACATGCCGTGGAACTTCACCAGCTGCGCGTCGTCCTCGATGATGGCGCCGGTGATTTCCTCGCGCAGGCCGTCGGCCAGCGTGCCGCGCAAATAATCGCTCGCTTCCTTGATGCGCTCGTTGCGCGACAGTTCGTCGGTCATGGGACGTCCAATAAGCGCAGGGTCAATACGTGTCCTGCAGATAGCGCTTTTCGCGCTCCAGTGTCACCACCGCCTGCTCGGCCGCCTCGGGGGACAGGGCCTTCACATCGGCATAGGCGCGCACCAGCGCGGCACGCACGTCCTTCGCCATCGCCTTGGCATCGCCGCAGACATAGAAGTAAGCGCCGCCATCGAGCCATTCGACCAGGTCAGCGCGGCGGTTCCACAATTTGTGCTGGATGTAGATCTTCTCCGGCGTGTCGCGCGAGAAGGCAACGTCCATGCGGGTGAGCGCGCCGTCCTTGAGCGCGTCCTGCCAGTCGAGCTGATAGAGGAAGTCATGTGTGAAGGTGCGGTCGCCGAAAAACAGCCAGCTCTTGCCCGTCGCCTCGGTCGCGCGGCGCTCCTGCACGAAGGCGCGGAACGGCGCAACGCCGGTGCCGGGGCCGACCATGATGATGTCCTTGTCGGGTGAAGGCAGCGCGAAAAGCTTGTTGGGCTTGAGCTTCACGCGCACGCGTCCGCCGCGCTTGAGCTGCTCGGCCACGTAGTTCGAGGCAACGCCCTTGCGCGCGCGGCCGTGGCTTTCATAACGCACGGCGGAAATCAGCAGATGCGCCTCGTCCTCCACTTCGCGGCGGGACGAAGCGATCGAATAAGCGCGCGGCGCCAGCGGCCGCGTCAACGCGCGCAGCGTCTCGGCATCGAGTGCAATCGGGAAGTTAGCGATGAGATCGATCAGCTGGCGCCCGGCGATCCATTCGCGCGCCTGGCCGTCGGCAATGAGCGCCTTGACGTATTGGTGTCCGGTCTTGTCCGCATAAGTCTCGACCGTCTTGAGCGACAACGTGGTGACGTCGCGTAACTTGATGAAGTCCGCGCGCAGCTTGTTGTCGTCCGCAAGCCCGGTGAGTTTAAGCAGTTCGTCGACATAGGCCGTATCGTTCTCGGGATAGAGATCGAGGGAATCGCCCGGCTCGTAGGCCGGCGCCCCGCCTTCGAATGACAATGCGAGGTGGATGGTTTCCTTGTCCGAGCGCGAGGAGTTGAGATCGACATGCTCGATGATCTCGGCCTCGACGATGTCCGTATTCGGCGATGCCGCCGGCTTGGCGCCGAAGTCGACCTCGATCACGCGGCCGCCGGCATTCGGCGGCGTCAGGACTTTCATCGCATCGCCGATCCAGCGCGCGGCCGGCTCGGCGAAATCGAGGTCGCAATCGACGCGGTCAACCACACGCCTGCCGCCGAGGGCCGCAAGCCGCTCGTCGATCTTCTTGCCGATCGCGCAGAACTCCGCATAGGCGGTGTCGCCGAGCGCCAGCACGCCGAACTCGACTCCGTCGAGACGCGGCGCGCCCTCGCCCATCAATTCGTTGTAGGCGCCCATGGCGCGCGCCGGCGGCTCGCCTTCGCCCCAGGTGGCGGCAATCACCACCAGCCGCTTGGCGGAGGTGAGCGCCCGGAGCTCCAGGTCGGCCATGTCGATGATCGTCGGCTTGAGACCGCTCTTGCGTGCCGCCTTGGCAATATCGCCGGCAAGCTTTTCCGAATTTCCGGACTCGCTCGCGTAGACGATCGTCAACGGCTCCGCCGGCCGCGCCAGCGCGGCCGGCTGCGCCTGCTGTCCGGTCGCGGATTCAACACCCGCCAGAAAGCCCGCCAGCCACGCGCGTTGAACGGCGCTCGCCGGCCCAACCACGCGGTTGAGCAGAGCGACGTCCTCCTCGGAGAACGGCGCGGTCTTTGGGATGTTGGCGAGAACGGACGACATTCATTGACCTCAGTTGGGCAGCCAGGGCTGGATGGCGATGACGATGCCGAGCGTGAGGATCGCAATGCCAACTTCACCGACGGCCCCGACGATGAACGGATAAAGCCCCTGCTTGCGCATGGCGCGGAAGTCGGTGGAGAGCTCGACGCCCGCAAACGTCAGCAGGAAGGCCCAGCGTGACAGGTTGGCGATGTCGGCGGTCTGCTCCTTCGAGAAGGCGCCGAAGGTCGCAAGCAGCGACACCGCGAGAACGCCGAGCACGAATTTCGGAAATTTCGCCCACAGGAACGCGAGCTTGTTGTCGACGGTGCGGGCTTCGCCCCTGGCGGCCCAGTGGATCGCATAGGCCAGCACGACGAAGCCGATGGTCGAGTTGCGCGTGGTCTTGGCCAGCACGGCGATCTTGCCGGCCTGCTCCGACCACAGGTTGCCGGCGGCGACCGCTTCCGCGGTGTTGTCGATCGACAGCCCGGCCCACAAGCCGTAGGTGTGATCGGTGAAACCGACGAAATGGCCGATCAGCGGATAGGTGAAGAGGCCAATGGCGCCGAGCGCCAGGATCGCGGCGATGGCGAAAGATGCGTCTTCGTCCTTGGCATTGATCGCGCCCTTGGCCGCGATGATGGCGGACACACCGCAGATCGACGAGCCGACCGCGAGCAGGCTGGTGAGCTTGGGCGAGAGCTTGAACGTCCTGCCGAGCCAAGTCATCAGCACGATCGACATGATCAGCTCGAGCGCGACCGCCACCAGGCTGATGCCGCCGAGCTTGAGCACGTCGCCGACAAGGAAGCGCACGCCGAGCAGGACGATGCCGAGCTTGAGGAAGAATTCGTTGGTAGCGATGCCGGCCTTGAAGATCTTCGGCACGCCGACGGTATTTGAAACGATCAGCCCGATGACGATCGCCCACAGCACATATTCGATGTTCGGAAACGCAAGATGGTTGGCCTTGCCGTAGGCGTTGATGCTCTGCTCGATCAACTTGCCGCTATAGCCGATGGTCAGCAGCAAGGCGACGCCGGGCAGAAGCTCGACGAAACGCTGAGGCAGGGAAAAACGTGAGGCAGCGGCGACCGCAGTGCTCATGGTCTCACCACGGAACGCGCGGCAGGATGCCAAGAACGACCAGGACGACGAACGCGGTCGCGATCGCCACGGCCCAGCTGTCGAGCGTGATCCGCTGCAGCAGGCGAGGCTCGTGCGAATAGTCGGTCATCGGAACAACTGCGGTGCAATCAACAGGAGTTGTTAAGTAGGAGGTTATTCTGCAAAACCGCAATAAGTGCCCGAAAATAAGAAGAAATTTGCTTCGTCAGGCGCCCGGGTGCGTAACAATTTCCTTCCGCGCTGGCGTTGTGGAGAACACCGGTAACGCTCGAATCCCGCATTAACGTATGCAAGACACGGAAGACGCCGCTCACTCCGGACCACGCCCGCTGATGTCCACCTATCGCCGCAGGCTGCATGACGTATTGACGCCGCGCGAGCACCGGCTGTTCGCGCGTCTCGACACGCCGCAGAAGATCCAGGACTTCCTCGACCGCCTGCCGGTGAATTTCAGTCTCGAGGGCGACACCGCGATGTCGCCGCGCCGCGTGCTTGACGCGCAGATGGCGCACTGTGCGGAGGGTGCGATCTTCGCCGCCGCTGCGCTTGCCTATCATGGCCGGCGCCCTCTGCTGATGGACATCCGCGCGCTGCCGAGCGACCAGGACCACATCATCACATTGTTTCAGGAGCGCGGGCTGTGGGGCGCGATCAGCAAGACCAACCACGCCATCCTGCGCTGGCGCGATCCGATCTATCGCAGCGCTCGCGAGCTCGCGATGACCTATGCGCATGAATATTGTCTTCCGGGCGGCAAGAAATCGATGCTGTCTTTTTCGAAGCCGTTCTCGCTGGCGCGCTACACGCCGCGCAGCTGGGTGGTCGCGCCGGAAGATCTGGACTGGCTGCTGGTCGACCTCGATACGTCGCCGCATCTTCCGGTCGCGCCGCGGCACGCGCTGCGCAAGAGGCGCCGCTCCTCGCGCGTCGAGATTCTGTCACAGGACGTGGTCGAGTGGCCGGACCCGAGGAAGAAGAAGAAGACGACAAAGAAGAGGCGGAAGGCACGACCCTAGCCCGGTCATTCCGGACCCGGAATCCACAAATAAGGATTGTGCTTGTATCTGGAGTCCGGTTTCGCGCCTTCGGCGCGCCACGGAATGACCGGGTAAATTTTTGGCATGACCAGCACACACTCCGCTCACCCCCGCGAAAGCCGGGGTCCAGGGCAATACGCTCTGACTCATTCATTGTGGCCCTGGGTCCCCGCTTTCGCGGGGACGAGCGGTGCAAGGTGGTGGGCATGACAGCACAACGGCCGGCGGTTATAACGCATGGCATCGTGTGACGGGAGGCAACCGGCGTGGCGTCTTTCACCTACCGCAGGCAGTTGACGATCGAATGGGGCCAGTGCGATCCGGCCGGCATCGTGTTCAACAGCCGCTTCTTCGAGATCTTCGACGCCAGCACCTGGCATATGTTCGAGGCCGTTCTCGGGGTAAAGCCGCACGAGCTCGCGGGCGCCTTCGGCATCGTTGGCATTCCGCTGGTCGACGCACGCGCCAATTTCACGAAACCCATCAAATTCGGCGACGTGGTCGAGATGACCTCGCGCGTGAGTGAATTCCGCCGCTCCAGCTTCGACATCGAGCATCTGCTCTCGGTCGGCGGCGAGCTGGCGGTCGAGGGCGGCGAAACCCGCGTCTGGGCATCCCGCAGCAACGATGACCCCGAAAAGATCGGCGGTATTACGATCCCGCCCGAGGTCATCGCGAAGTTCGAGCGCGCCTAATCGTCCTAGCCATTCCCGGGAATTGGTTTGTGGAACCTCTTCGGAAATGTCCGCGGCGCAGGTAATATCAGCACCTAAACAAGCAAAGCGTGCTCGCGAAGGCGCGCGTCCAGGGGAAGAAACACTTGGCCCGGCTGCTGTCATGCAGGCTGAACGGGCGCGACCGCTCCGATGCGGTCGCCGACAACATCCTGTTGCTCGACTACCTGCGTGAAAAAGCCGGTCTCACCGGCACCAAGACCGGCTGCGACGGCGGCGAGTGCGGCGCCTGCACCGTGCTGATCGACGACAAGCCGACGCTCTCATGCCTCACCCTCGCCGCGACCGTGCAGGGCAAGCGCGTCGACACCATCGAGTCGCTGGGCCGCGACGGGCAATTGTCCGCCGTGCAGCGCGGCTTCCACGAAAAACTCGGCTCGCAATGCGGCTACTGCACGCCGGGCTTCATCATGGCCTCGGCGGGACTGCTGCGGCGGAATCCCGACCCGAGCGACGCTGAAATTCTGGACGCGCTCGGCAGCAACATCTGCCGCTGCACGGGTTACGTGAAGATCATCGAGGCAGTGAAGTACGCGGTCGCGCTCGGCAAGCAGGGAGTGGCGCCGTGAGGGGAACGAACCCACGCG
Organism: Gemmatimonas sp.; assembly: GCA_050257355.1. Taxonomy (GTDB): domain Bacteria; phylum Pseudomonadota; class Alphaproteobacteria; order Rhizobiales; family Xanthobacteraceae; genus Bradyrhizobium. The sequence continues at coordinate 16,637 of JBLMWS010000283.1, read as the reverse complement.
CAACGCACTCAGACGTCATGCGCGGGCATAGCCGTTCGAAGAACGGCGTGCTTTCACACGCCTATGACCCGCGCATCTATGATGACGCGCAGCGTGAAGATACAGTTGTACTTGGGGCGCTGCCTCATGGATGGCCGGGTCAAGCCCAGCCATGACGGAGGTGAGGCTCTACGTACAAGTATGCGTGGAATGATCCCATGAACAAGCCCTGCCCCGCGCGCAATATCGGCGGCTACATCCCGATGATCGACGGGCCGGAGAAAGTCTCCGGCCGCGCGAAATACACCGCTGACATTGTGGCGCCGGGCCAGCTTGCAGGGCGCATCTACCGCAGCCCCTACTCGCACGCCGAGATCGTCGGCGTTGATGTGTCGGAGGCGTTGAAAGTCCCCGGCGTCGTCGCGGTTGTCACCGGCGCCGACTGCGACAAGGGCTTTGGCGTGCTGCCGATCGCGCGCACGGAATATCCGCTGGCGCGCGACAAGGTGCGCTATCGTGGCGAGCCGGTCGCCGCGGTTGCCGCGCTCGACGATACCGCCGCGCGCGAAGCGCTCCGCCGCATCAAATTCAAGGTGAAGGAACTGCCGGCCTACTACACCGCGAAGGACGCGCTCGCGCCCGGCGCCGCGCTCCTGCACGAGAAGAAACCCGGCAATCTCGAGCGCGACGTGCTGTTCGAGCTGGGCAGCGTCACGCAGGGCTTTGCCGAGGCCAATCTCGTGCGCGAGGGCAGCTACAACTGCGCCGAGGTCTGCCAGAACCAGATGGAAATGCACGCGGCGGTGGCCGAATACGATGCCGTGCGCGACCGCATGACCGTGCATGCCTCGACGCAGGTGCCCTACTACGTGCACCTGATGCTGTCGCAGATCCTCGGCATGGACATGTCGCGCATCCGCGTGATCAAGCCGCATGTCGGCGGCGGCTTCGGCTGCCGCACCGAGACGCTCAACATCGAGCTGATCGCAGCCCTGCTCGCGCGCAAGGCCAACGCCACCGTACGCATGGTGACGACCCGCGAGGAGACCTTCATCACCCATCGCGGCCGGCCCGAGACCGACATCAAGCTGAAGATCGGCATGCGCAAGGATGGCCGCATCACCGTGGTCGAGTGCGACTGCGACCAGCGCGGCGGCGCGCATTCCGGCTACGGCGTGGTGACGATCCTCTATGCCGGCTCGATGCTCTACGCCATCTACGACCTGCACAACGTGAAATACACCGGCCGCCGCGCGCTCACCAACACGCCGCCCTGCGGCGCCTTCCGCGGCCATGGCACCGTCGACATCCGCTTCGCCTTCGAGGCGCTGGTCGATGAGATGGCCGCCGAACTCGGCCTCGATCCGTTCGCGGTGCGGCGCGCCAATCTGCTGAAGGCGCCGACCTTCACCGACAACGATCTGATGATCAACAGCTACGGCCTGCCGGAATGTCTCGACTGGGTCGAACGCGAGAGCGGCTGGAAGAAGCGCAAGGGCAAGCTCGCGAACGGCAATGGAGTCCGCAAAGGCCTCGGTATGGCCTGCTCGCACTACATCTCCGGCGCCTCGAAACCGGTGAACTGGACCGGCGAGCCGCATGCGACGGTGAAGATCAAGCTCGATTTCGACGGCTCGATCGTCGTGCTCTCGGGCGCGGCCGACATCGGCCAGGGCTCGACTACAATCCTCGCGCAGACGGTTGCCGAGGTGCTCGGCCTTGATCTTTCGCGCGTGCGCGTCGTCACCGGCGACAGCGAGGTGGTGCCGAAGGACAACGGCTCGTACTCGTCGCGCGTCACCTTCATGGTCGGCAATGCCGCGCTCGATGCCGCGCGCAATCTCAAGTCGGTGCTCGTCAATGCCGCGGCGCGCAAGCTGGAGGCGCGGCCGGAGGACATTGAATGCCTGGGCGAAGTCTACCGCGCCGGCGCACAAGACAAGGGCGCGACCTTCGAGGACGTCGTGACCGAGGCGCTCAAGAACACCGGCACCATCACGGTCACCGGCAACTATTCGACCATCCCTGAATCGCACGGCGGCAAGAAATATCGCGGCGCCGCCATCGGCGGCACCATGGGCTATTCCTATTCGGCGCAGGTGGTCGAGGTTTCCGTCGACGAGGAGACCGGCGTCGTCACCGTCGACAAGGTCTGGGTCGCGCATGACTGCGGCAAGGCGCTCAACCGGCTGACGGTCGAGGGCCAGGTGCAGGGCTCGGTCTGGATGGGCATGGGCCAGGCGATGAGCGAGGAAGCCGCCTATTTCAACGGGCTGATGCTCACCGCCAACATGCTCGATTACCGCGTGCCGACGATTCAGGATTCTCCTCCGATCGAGGTCGGCATCGTCGAAAGCAACGACCCGCACGGTCCCTTCGGCGCCAAGGAAGCAGGCGAAGGCTCGCTCGCGGCGTTCCTGCCGGCGCTCACCAATGCGATCGCCGCCGCGATCGGCATTCGCTTCAACGACCTGCCAGTGACGCCGGACCGCGTGTTCGAGGCGGTGGAGAAGCGCAGGCGCGCGGCGGAGAAGACACCGAAAAAGACCGGTGGCGGATGATGGCGGGCAATCCTTGCACCAACCTCCGTAACAGGGGACAGGCGAGATCCCCACAATCCGCTCGTCCCCGCGAAAGCGGGGACCCAGGGCAGCTTGTCGCGAGGCCTGAGATTGTGGCCCTGGATTCCCGCTTACGCGGGAATGAGCGGATTTGTTGCGCGAACCGAAAAAGAAATTCCGGTCATTCCGGGACGCGAGCGCAGCGAGCGAACCCGGAATCCAGATGCAAGCACGGTGATTGTTTCTGGATTCCGGGTCCGGCCCTGACGGGCCGTCCCGGAATGACGAATTGGAGGGCCTAATGGACGCCCTACCCGAATTCCGCATCATCTGCCCCGCAACGCTCGATGAAGCCATCGCCGCGCGCGCGGACAATCCAGGCGCGATGCCACTTGGCGGCGGCACCGACCTCGTCGTCAACATCCGCCGCGGCATCGTCGCGCCGAAAGTTTTGATCGACATGAACCGCGTGCAGGAATTGCACGCGATCAGGGCGGATGAAAAGGCGATCGAGCTCGGTGCATCCGTCAGGCTGAACGAGATCGCCGCGCATCCCGCCATCAACAGGCTTTATCCCGTCGTCGCGCAGGCGGCCGCGCATATCGCAGGTCCGACCCACCGCAACATGGGCACGGTCGGCGGCAACCTCTGCCTCGACACGCGCTGTATCTTCTACAATCAGAGCGAATGGTGGCGCGACGCCAATAACCACTGCCTGAAGACCACCGGCACCGTCTGCCACGTGGCGCCAAAAAGCCGCGGCGTCTGCTTTGCAACCTTTTCCGGCGATCTCGCCCCTGCTCTGCTCACGCTCGGCGCGGAGGTGGACATCGCGGGCCCGCGAGGCCGCCGCGCCATCCCGCTCGAGAAGCTCTACATCGGCTTCGCGCGCCAGGACGTGCCGGTGACGGAAACGCAGGGCGATGGCAAATATTATCTCTCGCTACGCCCGGGCGAGATCGTCACCGCAGTGCGGGCGAAGCACACGGCGAACTTGCGCTCGGCCTACGACAAGATCCGCATCCGCCGCTCGATCGAGTATCCGGTTGCAGGCGTCGCAGTCGCGCTAAGGAAAGAAAACGGCAAGCTCGCCGACCTGCGCGTCGCCTTCACCGGCACCAATCCGCGCCCAGTGCTGCTTGCCGGCACCGCCGAGCTCTGCGGCAGCGGGCTCGATGAGCGCGTGATCAAGGGCCTCGACGCGCTGGTGCGCGACCAGATCATGCCGATGAAGACGACGTTCACGCCCGGCCATTACCGCCGGCGCGTCGCCGGCGTGCTGGCACGGCGCCTCCTCGCGCGCCTGTTCGAAGACTGAAGCGGCGGGAGGCCTAAGGTGGACAGCATCACCGAACGCAGGCCCTACAACGCCGTTTCCGATTTTGTCGACGCGCACATCGCGCAGGGGCGCGGCAACAAGGTCGCCTTCGTCGATCCGGAGCGCTCCCTCACCTATGGCGAATTGCAGGCGCGCAGCATTCGTCTTGCGCACGCGCTGCGCGGCCTCGGCATCGAGGAGGAGCACCGCGTCGCGCTGCTGCTCAACGACACCGTCGACTATCCCGTCGCGTTCTGGGGCACGATCCGTGCCGGCTGCGTGGCGATCCCGCTCAACATCTATCTGACGCTTCCGCAATACGCCTACATCCTCGCCGATTGCCGTGCGCGGGCGATCATTGCCAACGCCGCGCTCGCCGACACGATCCAGCCGGTACTGGACCGGCTGCCGCGGCGGCCGGCCCTGATCCTCGTGGGCGGCGCGACGATTCCCGGCGCATATGCCTTCGACGAGCTCGTCGCAAAAGCGGATTCCAGGCCCTTCACCGCCAATACGGTGTCGGATGAAGTCGCGTTCTGGCTCTACACCTCGGGCTCGACCGGCGACCCCAAGGGCGTCAGGCACGTCCACACCAACCTGATGGCGACCGCGAAGCTGTTCGGCCAGGGCATTCTCGGCATTGGCGAAAACGACGTCGTCCATTCCGCCTCAAAGCTGTTCTTCGCCTACGGGCTCGGAAACGCCATGACCTTCCCGCTCGCGGTCGGCGCCACCGCCGTGCTGTGGCCGCACCGTCCCTCGCCCCAAGGCGTGTTCGACATCATGCGTGTCCACCGGCCGACGATCTTCTACGGCGTGCCGTCGCTTTACACGGCGCTGCTCGCACATCACGGCATCTGCAAAGGCGCCGGCTCCGACCGCCTGCGCATCTGCGTTTCGGCCGGCGAGGCGCTGCCTGCGCCTATCGGCGAGCGCTGGCGCGAGGTGACGGGCATCGACGTGCTCGATGGGCTCGGCTCGACCGAGATGCTCAACACGTTCCTGTCGAACCGCCCCGGCGACATCCGCTATGGATCGACCGGCAAGCCGGTGCCCGGCTACGAGGCCCGCATCGTCGACGAGCATGGGCGCGAACTGGGCACCGATGAGATCGGCGAGCTGATCGTGCGCGGACCTTCCGCCGGCGAGGGCTACTGGAACCAGCGCGAGAAGAGCCGCCACACCTTCGCCGGCGAGTGGACGCATACCGGCGACAAGTACCGGCGCGATGCCGAGGGCTACTACTATTACTGCGGGCGCACCGACGACATGTTCAAGGTCTCAGGCATGTGGGTGTCGCCCTTCGATGTCGAGGCCGCGCTTGTGTCACATGAGGCCGTGCTGGAAGCCGCCGTCATCGGCAAGGAAGACGCCGACGGGCTGATCAAGCCGAAGGCCTTCATCGTGCTGCGCAACGGCTTTAAGGCCGACGACGGCCTGCTCGAGACGCTGAAAGTTCACGTGAAGGACAAGGCCGGCCCGTGGAAGTTCCCGCGCTGGATTGAGCTGCGCGAGCAGTTGCCGCGCACCGCGACGGGGAAGATCCAAAGGTTCAAGTTGAGAGAAGAGGATCTCGAAACTCGGTGACGTCATGCCCCACACGTCATGCGCGGGCATAGCCGTCCGGAGACGGCTATGCCCGGCAATGACAGCGGAGAGACTGTGCGCGCAATCAGCGTGCGATTTCAGCCCTGTGAGCGCGCTCAGGCCTCACTTCGGCGTGAGAGCTGCCGAAGCGGCTTCAAGACCACTGATGAGAGGTCCATAATGGCAAATTGCCTGACGCTCCGCATGCGACGCTTCGTTTGATCATCTGACACCGAGCAAAACGCAGGGAGGAAAACATGGCTGAATCCGTCTACAAGGTCATCGAGCTGGTCGGCACCAGCACGGAATCGTGGGAAAAGGCCGCAAAGGCTGCCGTCGACAGGGCGGCCAAATCCCTGCGGGACCTTCGTGTCGCGGAGGTCGTGCAGCAGGACATGCAGCTCAAGGATGGAAAAGTCGAAGCCTATCGGGCGAAGGTGAAGGTCTCGTTCAAGTTCGAGGGCAAGGGTTAGCCGCTCCGGTCCGCGGCGCCGCTGGCTGATGCGAGGAGGATGTAGTGAAACGACTGGTCTATGCAGTGCTCCTCCTCGGCCTTGCCGGATGTTCGTCGACGAACTGGTTTCAGCAGAATGCACCGGAAAGGCCGGCGGCTCCCGCGAGCGAACAGGCCACTCCGCAGATGTCCCAATCTGCTCCGCCCCCAATGTCTCCGGCGGCCAGCGCCGCCGCGCCACCCGGCGCGGCGCGCACCGGCGAGCTGATGGATTGCGTGACCGAGTCCTGCAAGATCAACTGCTCGCCGAAAGTGAAGCCGCAATTCCGGCCGAAATGGTGCGCGCAGTTCAAGGAGCCGCTGTGAGTGGCGGCCCTGGGTTCCCGCTTCCGCGGGGACGAGCGGGGAATAGGGCACGCCGCGCGCAAAAAACTCCGCTCATTCCCGGACTGGTGATAAGGCAATTTCGTACAAAATCCTCCGCTCATTCCCGCGCAAGCCAATCCAGCTAGGGCGCTCATTGTTATGATGGTGAGATCTGGATCCAAAGATCGCGCCAGCGGGGGTCCTTCCGTTCGATCAAAGCAAGCTTCCAGGCCCTTTCCCATTTCTTGAGCCGACGTTCTCGCGCGAACGCCGACTCTCGAGAGTCATGAGGCTCGAACCAAACGAGTGTCTTTACGCCATAGCGCTGCGTAAAACCTGGGATGATGTCATTGCGGTGTTGCCAAACGCGCTTCACCAGATCGTCGGTCATCCCAACGTAAAGCGTTCGGCTTATTGGCCGAGAATATAAACAAAGAAAGCCACGCATATTGCCCTCGCGGGGATGAGCGGAAAATGATCGTCCCGCTCACAGCCGTAAGCGAATTAACGGCGAATGCATCGGTCGTTCATATGAAACACGGGTCTAACCGCACAACATATTCCGCTCATTCCCGCGCAAGCGGGAATCCAGAGCGGAACGTGAGGCTTGAGATCTTTGCCCTTGGATCCCCGCTTTCGCGGGGATGAGCGGGAGAGGCGCGGGGATGAGCGGATAATGAGGTTCGCCCTACGCGATCTTCACGTACTCGAAGTCGCCGGGCTTGTTGTCGATGCCGACTTTGGGCGGGGCGATCCAGCTCGCGAACTTGCCGATCTCCATCTGCGGCTGCATCAGGCTCTCGATGAAATCCTTGTCGCCGTCCGACGGCAGGAAATCGCCGCGGTGCTTCTGCCACTGCTCGGCGCTCATCACGTGGCCGTTCACATCCGCCTTGATGCTGGAGAACTCGCCGATGTGGCGGTGAAAGGCGACGTGCGGCAGCTTGATCTCGAACGGGATGCCGAAGCCCTCGATCACCTTGTTCCAGCGTCCGACACCATTGTTGCAGTCGTGAACGTAATCGTCGCGCAGCCGCATGTTGAGCGCGGAGAGCGCCGGCGTGTCCTCGTTCCTGATCTGGCCGTCGATCAGGCGGAGCACCGGATAGGTGCCGCTCTCGAGCTGATGGTCGTCCTTCAGCCGCTCCTCGCGGTAGCGGCCCTTGAGCCCCGCATGGAACGCATTGGCGGCGTTGGTCGAGATCTCGTTGCCGAACAGGTCGAGCGTGAGCGAGAAGTGCAGGTTCGCCTTCTTCTGGATGGTCGGCAGATCGATGACGCCGAGCTTGCGCACCTTCTCGATCTCGTTCGGGTCAATGATCCCGGCCTCCTTCATCGCCTCGCACGTCCGTTGAATGACGCGGGTGACGCCGGTCTCGCCGACGAACATGTGGTGCGCTTCTTCGGTCAGCATGAAGCGACAGGTGCGCGACAGCGGGTCGAAGCCCGATTGCGCCAGCGCCTCGAGCTGCATCTTGCCGTCGCGGTCGGTGAAATAGGTGAACATGAAGAACGACAGCCAGTCCGGCGTCTTCTCGTTGAAGGCGCCCAGCATGCGCGGCGTGTCGGGATCGCCCGAGCGGCGCTGCAACAGTGCCTCCGCCTCCTCGCGCCCGTCGGTGCCGAAATATTTCTGCAGCAGGTAGACCATCGCCCAGAGGTGGCGGCCCTCCTCGACGTTGACCTGGAACAGGTTGCGCATGTCGTAGAGCGACGGCGCGGTCTTGCCGAGATGGCGCTGCTGCTCGACCGAGGCCGGCTCGGTGTCGCCCTGGATCACCACCAGACGGCGCAACATCGCGCGGTATTCGCCCGGCACTTCCTGCCAGGCGGGCTCGCCCTTGTGCGTGCCGAAATTGACCTTGCGGCCTTCCATCTGCGGCGCCAGCAGCACGCCCCAGCGGTATTCCGGCATGCGCACGTAGTCGAACTTGGCCCAGCCTTTCGGGTCGACGCTCACCGCCGTGCGGAGATAGACGAGCGACTCCTGGAAGCCTTCCGGCCCCATGTCGTTCCACCAGTTGAGGTAGCCCGGGTGCCACTTCTCGAGCGCGCGCTTGACGCGCGGATCCTGTCCGAGCGCGACGTTGTTCGGGATCAAGCCGTCATAGTCGACCTGAGCGATGTTCATGGCAGTACCCTTTCTTTATTCACTGGTCCCGCTCGTCCCCGCGAAAGCGGGGACCCAGGGCAAAATTCTCCGGCTGTGCGATTGGCCCTGGATTCCCGTTTTCGCGGGAATGAGCGGGAGGTTGTTGCATCCGCCCCGCATCAGACCCTGTCCTTGTTGAACGTCGGCGAAACGCCGCTGCCGTAGAGTTTCAGCGCGCCCTGCTCGCCGATGGCGTTCGGGCGCTGGAAGATCCAGTTCTGCCAGGCGGTCAGCCGGCCGAAGATCTTCGTTTCCATCGTCTCGGGGCCGGCGAAGCGCAAGTTCGCCTCCATGCCGGTCATGGCGTCGGGCGAGAAGCTGGTGCGCTCCTCCAGCATCACGCGCAGCTCGTCGTCCCAGTCGAAATCCTCGTAGGCCGCGGTGACGAGACCCAGTTCGGCGGCCTCCTCGCCTTCCACCGCAACGCCGATCTTGCCCTTGAGCGTGTCCAGCGTCTTCGGCTCGCCCAGAAAACGAGTTTGCAGCCGCGTCAATCCATTCCCCATCGGATAGAAGCCGAAATTGGTCTGGCCCAGCATGATCGCCGCCGGCTTTCTGTTGTCGCCCTCGCGCGTGCCGATCAGCATCAGCGAGCGGTCGGCGGCAAAGGCCAGCTCGGCTAGCGTGCCGGCAAAGCACGAGCCCGGCTCGATCAGTGCGATGAAGCTTTTTGCCGTCACGTCGACGCGCTTGAGCACGCGCTTGAGATAATGGCGGATCTCGCGCATCAGCCAGTCGCCATTGGCACGGCCAAGGAAATCGTCGTGCTCGAGCACGGCCTGCGCGTTGCCGGAGGTCGCGAACAGCACCACGCCGATCGCGGCCTCGTTGGTGCGCAGATGCAGAATGGCGTCTTCCAACTCGCGCCCGACCGCGAGCGGCCAGAACTTGGCGCCGAGCGCATGGGCGGCCTCGACCGATGCAGGCGCCGCGCCCGACGGCCCGCGCACGGTCACCGTCGCAACGCTGCGCTCGCGGTCGATCTCGACATCCACATGCGAGTACGAGACGCGATCCTTGTCAAACTTACGCTCGATCGGCGTCAGCGTGATGCCCTTGGCGTCCTTCGGCCGGTCGGACTTGGCCGCGATGTCCTTCGCGCGTGCCGCCACCGCCTCTTTCCACTTCGAGTTCGGCACCACCTCGTCGACCAGGCGCCACTCGACGGCGCGCGCGCCGCGCACACCCTCCTCGATCGAGCAGAAGACGTCGGCGCGGTCGCGCCGCACTTTCCGCTTGTCGGTGACGCGCGTAAGCCCGCCGGTGCCCGGCAGCACCGCCAGCAGCGGCGTCTCCGGCAGCGACACCGCCGAGCGGCGGTCGTCGACCAGCATGATGTGATCGGCCGCGAGCGCGAGCTCGTAGCCGCCGCCCGCCGCATTGCCGTTGATGGCGCAGACATAGGTCTGCTTGGAGTTCTCCGAGGCATCCTCGATCGCAAGCCGCGTCTCGTTGGTGAACTTGCAGAAATTCACTTTCGCGCCATGCGTAGACTTGCCGAGCATGCGGATATTGGCGCCGGCGCAGAACACCTTCTCCTTGCCCGACTTGATGACGACGCAGCGCACCTCCGGATGCTCGAAGCGCAGCCGCTGCACCGCATCGTTCAATTCGATGTCGACGCCGAGATCGTAGGAATTGAGCTTGAGCTCGTAGTCGCCGAGGCCGCCGGCCTGGTCGACGTCCATGATCAGGTAGGCGACGTCGCCATCATACTCGATGCGCCAGTGGCGATAGCGCGAGGGGTCGGTCTGGTAGTCGATTGTGTCCATCGCCTCTCTCATTGATCCGGAAAATTTTCTCGGCCGTGTGTACTCTCCCCGCTCATTCCCGCGAAAGCGGGAATCACACGACGGCACCCTGGGTCCCCGCTTTCGCGGGGACGAGCGGTGAAAGAGCTCCACCCGGACGGGCTCGGGGCCGTCTATGCACTATCTTGCATACGAATAACACCTTGCCCGTGAGCCTACAACAGCCTCCGTCCCCAATTGCCTTCGGAATAAGCCAATTTCCTCAGCCCTGTTGCCCGGCATTATAATGCATGTTACCTTCGAAACCCATGAAAGCCGACCGCGCCAAAGCCGGAAAGGCAACAATCGCAAAGCCCGCCGCAAAACCGGCAGCGAAACCGCCCGCCGGCCGCGAGACCGACGCCTACCTGCGCCGGCTCGGCGAGCGCGTGCGCATGCTGCGCAACCAGCGCGGCATCACCCGCAAGGCGCTGGCCCGGCACGCCAAGGTATCCGAGCGCTATCTCGCGCAGCTCGAGGCCGGGCTCGGCAACGGCTCGATCGTGCTGCTGCGGCGGATCTCGCGCGCCATCGGCCTTCCGGTCACGCAGCTGGTGCATGAAGGCGCGGAGCCCGCGCTCGATTTCGTGCTGCTGACGCAGTTCCTCGAGCGGCTGTCGCCACCGGCGCTCGCCGAGGCGCGCGACCTCCTGCTGCAGAAATTCGGCGAGCCGTCCGGCGATGCGCGCCGGCGCCGCATCGCGCTCATCGGCCTGCGCGGCGGCGGCAAGTCGACGCTCGGCAAACTGCTCGCGGAGCGGCTGAACGTGCCCTTCATCGAGCTCGACAAGGAAATCGAGAAGCGCAGTGGCGCAAGTCTGAGCGAGATCTTCGACATGTTCGGCCAGGAGACCTTCCGCCGTGCCGAGCGCGAGGCGCTGGACGACGTGCTGCGCCGGCACGAAAGCTTCGTGATTGCCACCAGCGGCAGCATCGTCACCGAGCCGGGCACGCTCGAGCTGCTGCTCGCCTCCTGCCTCACGGTCTGGGTGAAGGCCGAGCCGCAGGAGCACATGAAGCGCGTGATGGCGCAGGGCGACATGCGGCCGATGGCGAACAGCGCCCGCGCCATGGAGGACCTCATCTCCATATTGCGCAGCCGCGAGCCGCTCTACGCCAAGGCTGAGATCGCGCTCTCCACCAGCGGTCGCACGCCCGCGCAGGCCGCGGCGGAACTCTTGCGTCTGATCGAAGTTCCGGATACGCGCATCACCCGGGCGGGCAGCGGCGTTTCCCCCACATTGGATAAGGAGCGGGTGTAGGTGGAGCAATTTTGCCTGGGCGAAAGGACAAGGACAGGAAGTGCAACAAACTCCGCTCATTCCCGCCGCATAGCCGTCCGAAGGACGGCGTGCTTTCGCACGCCTATGCGGGAATCCAGGGCACCACCGCAAAGTCGGAGAATTGAGCCCTTGATCCCCGCTTTCGCGGGGATGAGCGGGAGAGAGTGAGAGGCAAGAGGACGAAACGGAGACTGTATAAATGAGTGAGACCATTAAAACCGATGTCCTCATCATCGGCGCGGGGCCGGTCGGGCTCTTCGCCGTGTTCGAGCTCGGCCTGCTCGACATCAAGGCGCACCTCGTCGACATCCTCGACAAGGTCGGCGGCCAGTGCGCCGAGCTCTATCCCGAGAAGCCGATCTACGACATTCCCGGCATTCCGCTCATCACCGGCCATGGCCTCACCGACGCGCTGATGGCCCAGATCAAGCCGTTCCACCCCACCTTCCATCTGGGCGAGATGGTGACGACGCTGGAGAAGACCGACAACCCGGGCTTCTGCGTATCAACCGACGGCGGCAAGACCTTCGAATGCAAGTGCGTGGTGGTCGCGGCCGGCGGCGGCTCGTTCCAGCCCAAGCGCCCGCCGATCGCGGGGATCGAGCCTTACGAGGAAAAGTCGGTGTTCTACGCGGTGCGCAAGATAGATGCCTTCCGCGGCAAGCGGCTACTGATCGTCGGCGGCGGCGACAGCGCGCTCGACTGGACGCTCAATCTGCAGCCGATTGCGAAACGGCTCACGCTGGTGCACCGGCGCGACGAATTCCGCGGCGCGCCCGACAGCGTCAACAAGGTGCGCGCGCTGGTCGCGGCCGGCAACATGGACCTCAAGATCGGCCAGGTGACGGCGCTCGAGGGAGACAACGGCGTGCTCACCGCCTGCTCGATCAAGGGCAATGACGGCACGCTCTCGCGCGTCGAGGTCGACTGCATGCTGCCGTTCTTCGGCCTCACCATGAAGCTCGGGCCAGTGGCGAACTGGGGCATCAAGATGGATGGCGAGCTCGTCCCGGTGGACACTGCCGCGTTCGAGACCAACATCCCCGGCCTCTTTGCGATCGGCGACATCAACACCTACCCGGGCAAGCTCAAGCTGATTCTCTCCGGCTTCCACGAGGCTGCGCTGATGGCGCAGAAGGCGCACCGCTACGTCTTCCCGGAGAAGAAGCTGGTGTTCCAGTACACGACCTCGTCCACCAGCCTGCAGAAGAAGCTGGGTGTGGCGTGATGTTTGCTCCTGCGTTCAAGCGCCTTCTGCCGCTCGTCCCCGCGAAGGCGGGGACCCAGGGCCACACGACGCCACTTCCATGCCGCCCTGGATTCCCGCTTTCGCGGGAATGAGCGGAGCTTGGTTCGAGCCCAATGCCCAAGATCACCTACATCGAACACGACGGCACGCAGCACACGGTCGAGGCCGAGATCGGCTCGACCGTGATGGAGACCGCGCTGCGCAACGACATTGCCAGCATCGTCGCCGAATGCGGGGGCTCCTGCACCTGCGCGACCTGCCTGGTGCATGTGGACGAGAAATGGTTTCCGGTTGTCGGCCCGCCCTCGGCCGAGGAAGAAGAGCAGCTTGACGCCGCCTTCGAAGTGAAGCCGACCTCGCGCCTCTCCTGCCAGATCAAGGTGACCCAAGCGCTCGACGGGCTGATCGTGCACACGCCGTCGTACCAGGGGCGGTGATGGCGCATTCGTCCGTCTTGCAGTGACTCTCAAATTGTCATGGCCGGGCTTGACCCTTCGAACGGCTATGCCCGCGCAACAACAACCTCCACTCATCCCCGCGCGCCAACATCGGGTTTACCCGATGTTGGCCGTATTACGTGCGCAAGTCGGCTACAGCCGACTTGCGAAGGGGATCCAGAAGCGCCAAAGGCCAGGCTTTCCGTACCTTTTGCGTGAAAGCGATTACGCTTTTTGAACCCTTTCCTGGTCGATTGGTGCCATGGTCCTGGCGCTACACGAAAAGCCGTCTCAGCCGGATGTCATTCACAACGACAGTGCCGGTGCCGAGAAGCGTTTGCGTGATCTGAAAGGGCGCTTCTACAAAGTCTCGGGCAGATGGGATCACGGACCCAGGCTCAGGCGATTTTTTCGACAGTTGAGTTTATCGATCGTCGTCGCGATCTGCAGCTTCGGCTTCTTTTGGTACTTGGCAAACAGTCCCTGGCCGGTCGGCCTGACTCTGAAACACTTGGCCGCGTCCCCAAGCTGCACTGCTGCAAGGATGGTCGGCTTGGCACCATCACGCATCGGTCGACCGGGATATTGGAAACACCTTGATGCAGACCGCGACGGGATCGCGTGTGAAAATTTCACGCGTGCCTATCAGAGGCGATAGGTCGTGCGCACTGCCTTCCAGCGGAGAAACTGGATAGCGCGTTTATCGTCCCACCACGTGCCGTCTGACGTCCCGATACAGCAAGGTCAATCCCCGCGGGACGTCGGCCAGCGACAGCACCATCAGCCCACGCTGCGCGGCTCGATAACCGACATCGCGGCGCCGAGAAACATCAGCGCGCCGGCCACGTAGACAATCGCCTGGTTCCATCTCATCGTCGAAAAGCCTTCGCGATTTTTCGGCACAGAATGACAACCTCCTGCCATGCCGGCATTGATTTCCGTCAACCACCGCCTGAAAGGCGCCCGCTCACTTCCGTCTGCTCGAGCGCGCGAGCATGTCCGCGATCGGATCGTAGGTCGGCGCGCTGCCGCCATCGCCCGATTGCTCCGCCAGCCGGACATAGGTCTCGGCGAGGATTTCCCATTCGGCCTTCAGCACCGGGCTTTCCTCGCTTGCCGCCTTGGCGCGGACTTCCTCGGCCAGGCTCATGTATTGGTCAGCGCGGCTCATTTGCGGACTCACTGCTTCAACGCTGTCGTTAGGCCAACATGGGAGCCGGTATTCCTACGGAACAGGTGCTTTTCCTGAGAGTGTGATGACGCCTGCGAAAGCGGGGACCGGAGCCCATGTGAAGGCCATCGCGCGGGCTCCGGTTTTCCCCGCTCCGCTTCGCCGAAGTGGAACCGCCTAAAGCTTCGCTTCGACGATTGCGGACTGAAGCGCGTGGGAATGATCACACGCCTCACACCTCCGTGCGCTGGCGTCTCGACGACTGCTCCGCGCGCGAGGACACGCCCGCCACCACGCTCGGTGCATCCTCGGTGCGCCGTCCGGCCTCGGCCATGGCGCTCGACGTCGTCTGCGCGAACTCCTGCGCCGCCTTCTGCATCTTCTGGCCGAAGACCTTGGTCTGGTCCGCGATCGTCTGCGCCTGCCGGGCCATGAACTCGCTCTGGCACTGCGCGATCTCCTGCGGTTCCTTCGCGCGGGCGAGCTTCTGCCCGAACTCCATCGTGTTCGCGAGCGTCTTTTCCGTCAGCGCGGTGGTGTGCTCGCGCATGGCGCAGGCCTGGTTCTCGAAATCCTTCGCCATCTTGCGGCTGACCTTGAGGAACCCGTCGAGCGCCTGCATGCTTTGGCTCAGACTCTCTTCCGCGAATTCCCGCGCCCATGTCATTCCGAACGTGGCCGCCTGCATTGCGCGTTCGCCGCTTTGCTGGGCGAACTCTGTCGTATCTCCTGCCATGTGGCTTCTCCTGTGGTCTCAGCCCCTTTGTGTCATTATGTTATGTTGGGTTGATTGACACACTCATCGGGGCAACGGCCCGTTCCTGCCCTTGTTCCTGCAACTCTGAAAAAGACCGGTTGAAGACTTGCACACCCGGCGGAACACCGCCGGAGCTCTGCGCGATCAAGGCCGTAGGGTGGGGTAAGCGCGCATAGCGCGTCGAAGACGCGCGTAAACGCGCTTATGCGCGCGTGAGCGCGACGGCAAGCGAGCCCACCGGCAGCGTTTCGATCCACGCCGGGGAGCAACACACAGGCCCCCGGCCCCCACAGTGTACTCCCCTACCACTTGCGCTATGCTCTACCCCCGTTCCGCTGGGGAGTGGGGCGAATGTTGGTCAGGGAACGCATGCAGGCGCTGGGCGACCACGCCAAGAGCAGCCGTCAACCGCCGTTGAAGGAAAGAAAGTACGCGCAGGCGGATGAGAGCGCGGCGGACGGCGACATTATCGTCAGGGACGAGCTGGAGACGGCGCACGAGAGTGAGGCGGCGACTGTTGCTGACGTCTCTGTGCAAGCGGACGAGTTCTCAGCGCAAATTATTCCACACGAGAACGGCGACGACGGCGCAGCCGCGCAGGAAGTGGCGCAGGACGCCGGTGGGAGTGCGACCCCAGAGTCAGTCGCGCCTAATACTGCACAACCTGCGTCCGCTGCTGATGTCGCGGATGTGATAGATGAAGACGCCAGCGCCAAGAAGCGCGGCATCAATCACGAGTGGCAAAACTGGTCGGCGTTGCATTCGGACGAACTGAATGATCCGAATGTCGCGGAGTATTTTTTTAGGCATTTGCAGACGAAGAAGCCGCAGCTTTTAAATTTTGAATCTCAAGACCAGTTAGCGATTGTTCGTAAGTACATGTTTGACTGAATACCACACAGCTCGCGCTCGGCCGTAGGTAGTCGTCGGTCTCACCCAATCTCCACGACCGCGCTCCACTTGCCAAAACCACCATCCATTTGTTGGCCGCTTAATGGCAGCGTAGGCAGCGACTGACCGCAGACTGTGGGCGATCTTCCAGAGGTCGGCTTCGAACTTCTCAATGCCTTGGAGGTGATCAGCGATCATTACTTGGTCTTGCCCCGCTTGCGGGATCTATCCGGAACTCCGGCTCAATCATCTTGCAGCTCCCCACTATAGAAACCTAGAAGCCGAGTAAGTGTTAAACCTAGACCCCGCCCTTCAAGACCATCTACGCGGTTATGATAAAGACTTGTGAGCCTGGTCTCTTTTTCCTTTGTACGCACGTGATGAAGCAAGCGGTGACACGTCGGGCACGGGACAATAATGTTTCAACCACATCGAGACTCGCTCCGAACTCGTTCTGAAATTGCATCGGCACGAGATGGTGTGCCTCTACGAAGTTCTCTCTAGAACCTATCTCAAAATTGCTGAGCGGTCTCGATCCGCTATAAATGTTGGATGATTCGGCTCAGCGACGAGCAATGGGAGCGCATCCGGAGTCATTTTCCGGAGGAGCACATTGCCGACGGGCGTCCGGGAAGAAAGCCG
>JBLMWS010000282.1:0-13319 GCA_050257355.1 Gemmatimonas sp. | reverse complement strand
CAGAACTTTCTGGTACAGCCAGCCGATCGCCACCAGCACGAGCCCGAGACAGATGAACGACAGTGCGCGGTAGACGCCTGTCAGCGTCGACATGTCGATCAGGAAGGCCTTCACGATTGTCAGTGCAATGACAGCGGCGGACGCAAGCCGCGCACGCTGCGAGTTGACGATAAGACCGATCACGAGCAGCACCACGCCGAAAGCAAGCCAGACGATCGAATAGGTGTATTGTTCGGCGCCGCTGGCCGCGCCGGTGCCGATGAAAGCGCCCTGGTAGAGCCTGCGCACCTCAAGCGTCGCATAGGCGAGCGCAAACACTAGCGCGCCGGCGGCGATCGTGTTGGCGTAAGCGGCCGGGCGTTGCCCGGCGACGGCATAGGACAACAGCAGCATCAGCACGGCGGGCAGCGCGTAGGCAAGCAGCAACAGGTTGACGACGCGGCCCGTGAGCTCGACCGACGTCAGCATGGGATTTTCCAACAGCAGGAGTCCGAATACCCCGATCAGTCCGGCCAACACCGTGAGAAGTATCGCGCCGGCATTATGCACGATGCTATTGGTGCGGATGCGCAAGCGCTCCAGGCCGATCGCCATCGCCAGCGCAACAGAGACTTCAAGTGCAAATTCGGCAAGCGACGGAACAGCGCGATAGATATCGCCGCCGTAAATGGCGTGGCGGATTTCCATGAAGGCGAGCAGCACCGTGAACAAAATCGCTGCCGCTTCAACAGCCCGCAGCGGTGCGTCGTCGCCGCGCCTGCGCAGGAAGTGGCTGCCGAGCCAAAAGGAAACGGCTGGAACGCCATAGCCCCACAACAGCCAATTGAAGATCGGTGTGGCGCCGACGGCGTCGCCGGCAATGCGCGGCTCATAGCCAATCCGCAGCACCACGATGCCGGCAAGGATCGCCGCGAGCGAGCGCAGGAAGGGGATGGGACGCTGCATCGAGACCCAGGCGGTCGCCATCGACATCAGCGCAAGGGCAATCGTGAGCCAGCCTTTTTCCAATGAGAAAGTGAGGGCCAACGCCAGGGCGGAGAGGGTGCCGGTCGCAAACAGTGCCGTCGAAATCGCGAGCCCCGGCCGGCTCTGGCGGCGGCTCAAATGCTCGGTCGCGGCGCCGAGGGCCGCGGCCAGCAGCACGGCGAGTATCGCAAACGGGATCGAACGATCAAGATGCGCGATGCGGCCGTAGAGCGCGATCAGGAGCGCGATCGGCGTGAACACGCCGGCTGCCGACCACACCACGGGAATGATCGCGCTCACCGAGCGGCCTTGCGCCAGAAATCCGGCTGCACCAAATCCGAGCGCGAAGACGGCGGCCGCTACCAGATGCAGCGTTACCGATCCCGCTGTGGGGGCGGGGCCTCCGATCCCGGGCAGCGGTCCGCCCGGCAGCACCGTGAAATCCGGATTGCCGCGCACCGCCCATTCCGCGAACACGATGAAGGCGAACAATGCTGCGGTGGCGATTGCGCCGGTTGCTGCCGGCGCGCGCCAGGCCAGCAACAATGTCGCGGTGACCAGGACCGCGAATGTGATCAGGGCCGGATCCGTATGGCTGCTTGCGAGCACGATCAGTGTCGCGCCGAGCAGATAGACGGCGAGCGAGATCGAGGAAACCGGTTCGATCAACCCCTCGGCGATTGGCGG
Source organism: Gemmatimonas sp. (assembly GCA_050257355.1). Lineage (GTDB taxonomy): Bacteria > Pseudomonadota > Alphaproteobacteria > Rhizobiales > Xanthobacteraceae > Bradyrhizobium. Next base: position 11,666 of record JBLMWS010000282.1, on the reverse strand, counting down.
ACCGAACAGGAAGCCGCAGACCACGAGCAATGCCGCGATGATAAAGCCCGCAATGACGTGGAACGCATAGGGGGCAACGGCCGGCGGGTCGAACTCCATGACGGGCAAGGTCCAGAGCAGCGCAAAGACGATCGTGGTGACCGCAAGCCAGCGCCATAGCCGGACCCGCGCCAGTCCGAGCGCCGCAGCGGTGACGATCGCGAGATAAATGTAGAGCGCCCACAACTCGGGTTGGTTCGAGGAGACCAGAATGGGGGTGACGAAGGCGCCGGCGATGCCGAGGCCCGCGAGCGCAGGTCCATGCAGCAGCGCTGCCGCGAGCGTACCGAGCGCGACCAGGCCAAGCAGAATGAACGCGGTTGCGGGCGCGATGAAATCGTACAGCGCATAGGCGGCATAGACGGTCGCGAAAGCGACGGCCGTGCCTGCCGCCGTCAGGATTGCCGGAATGTTGGCGAATGGCAGCGCCTCGATCTCGGCAGTGCTCTGCCGGCGTCGCGTCCATTCGCCGGTGGCGAGCAGTGCGAGGGCAAAGAGACCTCCGAGCAGTGTACGCACGCGCGGCCCCAGCAGGCCGGCCTCGATTGAATAGCGGACGAGGAAGAAGCCACCGAGCGCAAGTGCAAGCCCGCCGATCCAGACCACCCAGCGGGTGCCGATACGCTCCTCGAAGCCGGGCTGGCTGGGCGTAAGGGGTGGTGACATGGCAGGCGCTACCGCAGCCGCCGGTTCGGGTTCTGTCGCAGCGGTGTCCGGAGCGCTCGGTGGCGCTTCTGGTTCGGGGACGGCTGTCTCTGGCACCGGCTCTGCAGCAGCTGCCGGCGGCCGCTCTGGCGAGGTTTGTGGTGAAGCGGCGGCGCTTGCGGTCTCGATCGCATCCAGCTTGGCGCGCAATATGTCGATCTGCTTGCGTGCGCGCCGCGCGACAACAAGCGCTACGATCGCGATCAGCAGTGCAAAAACATCGAACGGCGCGTCCAAGATCGTATCCACTTGCCTTCCTTCAACGCCGTCCGCGGACGCGCAGCCCTGGAGCAGGGCGCTCCTGCAACACTTCGCGGCGGAAGCGAAACAATGCGGCGGGCCGGCCCCCCGTTTGTGTCGACATCACGCCGGTCGGTTCGACCAAAGCGCCGGCTTCCACCAGTCTACGAAAATTCTGTTTGTGCAGATGCCGCCCCGAGATCGCCTCGACCGTATGCTGCAATTCGGTGAGTGTGAATTCGCCGGGCATAAGTTCAAACACGACGGGGCGATATTTCAGCTTTGCGCGCAGCCGGGCGATGGCCGTCGCCAGGATGCGCCGATGATCGAAGCGCATGGCGACCCCGAGCGGCGGCAGCGACGGCCGGGCCAGCGCGGCGGGCCGTCCGTCGCGCCGCGCTTCCTCGACGAGACCCGCCTCGTAAAGCAGCTCATAACGATCGAGCACGCGCTCCTCGTCCCAATGTGCGCCTTCAGTGCCGAAATAAAGCCTGACACGGTCCTTGCGCCCGAGCGCACGGGCCGTTTCCGGCTGCTCGCTTTGAGCTGCCCAAGCTGCGAGTTGAGGAAGAATGTGGCGCTCGATGATATCGGGGCGCGCCTGCCGCCAGTCCTCCCAGGGGAAGAAGCGGTACCAGGGCTCGAACGCCGCGCCCGGCGCCGGAATGGCGTTGTCCGCGGGCTTCCTGGTGAGCGCGAGATAGCCGATCGAGACGACATGGGCGTCGGTATCGGCGGCCTGGGCGTGGCGGCCGCGGTCGCCGAAGGTGTAGAGCTGCTCGACATAGCCGAGTCGCAACCCGGTCTGTTCCTCCACCCAGGCCCGCAAGCCGATCTCGAAGGTGCGGTGCGCCACGGCATCAAACGGGCCGAACGGCAGGCCCGTCAGTTTGCCATTGGCCTCACCAGGTGCGGTCAGGATCAGCGGGCGATTGTCCTCCATGGCGACGATCGCGGCCGTCAGGCCGATCTCGATCGGCTTGAGAGGTTGTTCGCTCATTGCTGCTGCCCCGAATCCGCGCGTGCTCGGCTTCAGGATGCAAGCCTAGAACATGATCCGGAAAAGTGTGAAGCGGTTTTCCGAAAAGATCATGCTCGATCAAAGAGCTAAAGCGCGATAGCGATTCAACCCAATCTCATCGCGCTTTAGCATGCAGCCTCAGTCGAGTTCGACCCGGAACGGCTGGCCTTCCACCATCATCGAGGCGGGGCCAATGGCATCCAGCGCGCGCAGCATGCGCCCCTCGCGCCCCAGCGCCTTGTCGGCGAGACCTACGATCAGCCGGTTGGGGTTGGCGATCGGCGAGGCGGCGCGGATCTGGCGGGCGATCGCCATCTCCTCGCGATGCGGGTTAAGCGCGCAAGCGGCGGCAAAGGCGCTCGCAGTCGAGCGGCTGACTCCGGCATAGCAGTGGATCACCAGCGGCGCGGCGCGGTCCCAACTCCGGACGAAATTCAGCACCTTCTCGACATGCTCCTCGGACGGCACGACAAACCCGTCCATCGGCTCGGTAATGTCGTCGACCGCGACTTTCAGATGGTTCGCCTCGAGGATCGACCCCGGTCGCACCACCTGGTCGACCTTGCCCATCACCGTCAGGACGTGGCTGGCGCCCGTCAATCGAACGATTTCGGGCAGGGCGGCGAGCGAACAAACGTGAATCATGGCAGTCCTTCAGAGCACGATCCGGAAAAGTGGGAGCCGGCCTTTGCAAAGATCATCCTTGGTGCGGAACCTCAGCGACATCAGGCCATCGTGCCAAGTGGTGAAAGCACCTTCGCCGCGCCTATTCAAGCCTGCAAGGCCTTGAATCGGGTCAGGAACCGTTTCTCCGCCTTGGCCGCGCTCCAAGGCGTCAGATAATCCCGTATGACCGTCTCGGCGAGGCCGGGATCCCTCCCGAACAGGCGTTTCGCTTCCTCTTTGGCGAAACCGGCCAGTTCGGTCGCCTCCAGATAGGCGGCGCCGCGGTCCGCGGCCTTGATCTGCCGTTCGATCTCGGAGGGTAGCTGCGGCGGCAGACCAAAGCGGATGTGGATCGCCGCAAGCAGCCGCTTTTCCACCGTCTTGTACTCGCCGCCCAGCACCGCCTTGAACGGCGAGATCATGTCGCCGATGACATATTCCGGCGCGTCGTGCAGGAGCGCCGCGAGCCGCAGTCGCGCATCGATATTCGGATTTTCGGCCCGCATCACGGCTTCCACCAGAAGCGTGTGCTGCGCGACCGAGAAGATGTGCGCGCCGGTCGTCTGCCCATTCCAGCGCGCGACGCGCGCAAGTCCGTGGGCGATATCGGCGATCTCGACGTCGAGTGGCGAGGGATCGAGCAAATCGAGCCGGCGTCCTGACAGCATCCGCTGCCAGGCGCGCACTTGGGCGCGTGCTTGTGTGCCTGCTTGGGCCGGCTTGCTGGCGCTGGCTTGATTGGCGCTCATTTGAGCGCAAGGCGCGGCGCGCGACGATGCTTGCCGCAAGTCTCGTGACAGAAGCAGTTGACAAGGTGATCGTTGACCATGCCGGTCGCCTGCATGAAAGCGTAGACGATGGTGGGGCCGACGAACTTGAAACCGTGCGTGGCAAGCTCCTTGGAAATCTTCACCGAAAGCGGCGTCGAAGCCGGCACGCTCGCGGTGGTCTTGAATTGGTTGACCTTTGGCTTGCCGTCGACGAAGTCCCACAAGAAGCTCGAGAAGCCAGGACCCTCTTCCATGATCTTCAGATAGGATTTCGCGCTCTCGATGGCACCCTCGATCTTGGCGCGGTTGCGCACGATGCCGACATCGTTCATCAGCGCATGGATCTTTTTGGCGTTGTAACGCGCGATCTTCGCCGGTTCGAAATCGTCGAACGCGCGCCGAAAATTATCCCGTTTGCGCAAGATCGTGATCCAGGACAGGCCGGCCTGGAAGCCGTCCAGGATCAGCTTCTCGTAAAGCGCGCGGTCGTCACATTCGGGCACGCCCCATTCGGTATCGTGATAGGCCACGTAAAGCGGATCATCCCCGGGCCAGGGGCAGCGCATCTTGCCGTCGGCATGCTCGCGTGCGGACCGGCTCATGCCACGCTCTGCTTGTCGTTCTTGAGCACCGCGTTGGGATCGGCGAGATGCAGCGTCAGCCCGCCGGCCGTCAGCGGGAGGCCGGCCGCGAGCGCGTCGGCCACGCGATCGGTGCGTACGAGGGCCAATCCCTTCCCGCCCGCCGTCGAGCCGACGGTGCCCACCTGCTTGTCGCCGGCGAGAATGGTCGCGCCGGTTTCGGGTGAGGGGCCGTCGAGCAGGATTTTGACGGTGCGGGTGCGCGCGGTGCCGCGATGCTGCATCCGCGACACCACCTCCTGGCCGACATAGCAGCCCTTGTCGAAATCGACGCCGTGCAGGCGGTCCATGTTGGTTTCGTGTGGGAACGCGTCGCCATAAATGAAATCCATTCCGCCCCGCGGCGCGCCACAGCTGATGCGATGCGCCTCGTAGCTCTCGGCTTCGATCAGGTCGGCCCCAATGAGTTCGGCGACTTTGCCGGCGAGATCGGGCGGCGCGAGAACGCGGAGCCCAAGCTCGGGCGCGCGTGGATCGGTGAAGGCGAGATCGGGTTGCATCGCTGGGCGGCCGTCCCAGGCCGCGATCACGCCGAGGCTGCCGGACAGATCTTCCACGGCGATCTTGGCCCGCAGCTTGTAAAACCCGAGCTTGGCGGCGAGCGTTTGCGCGAGCGCGCGCGGGCAATCCAGCAGAAAGCCGCCGCCATGGCCCGCCGGCGCCTCCGTGATCAGGAAGTCGACGACGATCTTGCCCTGCGGGGTCAGTAAAGCGCCAAACCGGCCCTCTCCGGGCTTGAGCTTGGTCAGATCGGTGGTAACGAGGCCATTGAGAAAATTGCGCGCGTCCTCGCCGGAGACCTTGACCACGCCGCGGTCGGAAAGAAACGCTGCTTTCATCGGGCTCTCTTGAAGTTCTTGTTGGAGACGGCAACTAACCGATATTACGTCGCAAGGTAAGCCGCTAAGGTGCGCCCAACAAGGCCTGCGCGACACCCGATTTGCCTGGGCGCCAGGCGCTGAGGAGCCATGAATCGACGTTTTGATACCATTCTCAAGTCCGGCACCGTCGTCAATCAGGATGGCGAGGGCGTTCGCGACATCGGGATTAGCGGTGGCCGTATCGCCGAGATCGGTGCGCTGTCGGGTGCCTCGGCCGCCGAGGTGATCGACTGCAGGGGCCTGCACATCCTGCCCGGCGTGATCGACACCCAGGTCCATTTTCGCGAGCCGGGCCTGACCCACAAGGAAGATCTCGAGACAGGCTCGCGCAGCGCCGTGCTGGGCGGAGTGACCGGTGTGTTCGAAATGCCGAACACCGCGCCCCTGACCGTCACCGAGGCTGCCTTCACGGACAAGGTGAAGAGCGGCACCCATCGCATGCACTGCGATTTTGCCTTCTTCATCGGGGGCACCCGCGAGAATGTCCAGGATCTCCCTGAACTCGAACGCGCGACGGGCTGTGCGGGGGTGAAGGTGTTCATCGGCTCCTCGACCGGCGCGCTCCTGGTGGAGGATGACGAAAGCCTGCGCGGGATCTTCCGGGTGATCCGCCGCCGCGCCGCTTTTCATGCCGAGGATGAATACCGCCTCAATGATCGCAAGTCTCTGCGCGTCGAAGGTGATCCACGCTCGCATCCCGTCTGGCGCGACGAGACCGCTGCGCTGATGGCCACCCAGCGTCTGGTGGCGCTGGCGCACGAGACGGGCAAGCGCATCCACGTCTTGCACATTTCGACCAAAGAAGAGATCGCGTTCTTGCGCGACCACAAAGACGTCGCTTCCTGCGAGGCGACGCCGCATCATCTGACCATGGCCGCGCCGGAATGCTACGAGCGGCTTGGTACCCTGGCGCAGATGAATCCGCCGGTGCGCTCGGCCGACCATCGCGAGGGCATCTGGTACGGGGTCGCCCAGGGCATCGTCGACGTGCTCGGTTCCGACCACGCGCCGCATACGCTCGCCGAGAAGGACAAGAGCTACCCGGCATCGCCCTCGGGCATGACGGGGGTGCAGACGCTGGTGCCGGTCATGCTCGACCACGTCAATGCCGGCCGGCTGTCGCTCGCGCGTTTCGTCGACCTGACCAGCGCCGGGCCCGCGCGGCTCTACAACATCGCCTGCAAGGGCCGCATCGCCGCCGGCTATGACGCGGACTTCACGATTGTCGACCTCAAGCGCAGCGAGGTCATTAGCAACAACTGGATTGCCTCGCGCGCAGGCTGGACGCCCTATGACGGCATGCGGGTCACCGGCTGGCCGGTCGGTACGTTCGTCCGGGGCAAGCGCGTGATGTGGCAGGGCGAGCTCGTGACCCCTGCGCAAGGCGAGCCGGTGCGCTTCCTGGAGACGCTGAAACCGTAAGGCCTCAGCGCGACGAGCGACGCCCGATCGCAACCCCCAACAGGAACGCGAGCAACAGCGAGCCGAGAGGCGCCTCGCGCGCAATGTTGGTCAGGACGCTCAAGGGCATGCCCGGCCGCCGGCCGGCTTCGATCACGTCGTTGATCCGCCGCGCTGTTCCCTTCATGGCATCGGCGATGTCCGCGGCGGCGGATTTCGGCTGCCGCGGCGGATCCAGGCCGTCATAAAGGAAAGGCGCCAGCGGGATCTCGTCAGTCACGGACCAATCTCCACGGCCGCGCAGCCCCGTCGCATCGATGCGCGTTCCAAACGTACGCCTAGCGGTAGCGCCAGCGCGGCGGTGGGCGGCGCGCCGGGCGTGTCATGAACAGTGCCAACGCGAAACCGATTGCGCCCGCGATCAATATCGAGCCGAGCGGATTCTCCTGCACCTTTTTCGCCAGAGCTTCCGAGCTGTCGCGGAAGGTATCGCCGCTATTCTCGTACAGCTGTCTTGCGTAACCGGTTGCCATATCGGCCGCATCGCGCGCCTTGTCCTTGGCTTGGCCGTAGAGGTTTTGCGCTGTGCCGGCGGCTTCGCGGGCGCGGCCCGCCGCCTGGGTCTTGGTATCGCCGGTAATGTCGCCGATTGTGCCTTCCGCCTGACCGGCAAAGTCTTGAGTCGCACCGGCTATCCGATCCTTATCCATGGCGTACTCTCTCGTGAGAAAAAATCTTTCGAGAGCTAACCGGTAGGGTCGGCTTCGGTTCCAGCCCGCAGCACCGAGGACGGAATTACTGCTTCGCCAGCGCCAGCGAAAATTCGCCGTTGCGCACACGCGCGGGCAGCCCTTCGACGAACTTCGCCACCGCGTCTTCGCCGTAAGTGCCGACCAGTTCGGCGAGTGCCGCAAACAAGCTCGCCTGGGCGAGACAATCGCCGTCGACGCCGTCGTGGCGCGCCTCGGCCCAAGCCTCGTTCAGGTAGCTGAGCGCCGCCCGCTTCTGCTCGTGATCTGGCAAGGGCTCGGGGGCAGAATGAAACAACATGGGAGGACGCATCAACCAGAGAGGGACGAAACTGACGCGTTTTGGAACGGCGAAGCGCGTCGAATGCGGCAAAGGTGTAGCACGCGGGACGGGCCCGCCTAGACCAGTTCTTTAGGAAAGGTTAACGGCGGTCAATAATTCGAGACGGACCGGGCTAATTCGCGTAGCGCGCCGTGAGGTCGCGGGAGATCTTTGCGCCCTCCTCGATGTTGCGGCGGATTGCGACCAGCGCGGCCGGCGTGCAGGTGCGATAGCTTTGCTGAAAGCCGTTGTAGCCGCGGTTGAAGGCCGCGATCATGCGGGTGCGGCGCTCGCCGCTCGGGGTCTCGGCATCGATCAGCGCCTGCATCTGGTTACGCCATTTGCCGCCTTCATTGCTGCCGCAGACGTTCCTGAGGTAGTGCAAGGCGCCGAGGATTTCGGCGAGCCGCTGCAGGTCAGCGTCGAACGGCGCCGCCGGCGCAGCGTCTTCCTTCGCCGATGGGAGTTGTTCGGCGCGAACGGGCGCGGCAGCAAGGCTCAGGCAGATCAGGACGAAAGCGGCGAGAATGCGTTTGGGCATGAAAAGGTCCGGCGGAGCCCGCCTGATAGCCCGTTAAATGCGCTGGAAGCAAGGCGCGCCGCAGCGACTCAGCCGGCAACCAGCCGGGCCGCGGCGTCCAGCACCTCGATGAGGCCGCCGGTAAGCCTGAGATCACCGAGCGCCGTAGGCGGGAGCCATTTGAAGTCGTCGAGTTCCTCGTTGAGCCGCGGCTCGCCCTGCCGCCAATGTGCCGCGAACGACATGATCAGGTAATGTCCGCTGCCCGCATTCGAAGGCAAAACCTCGCGCCAGCCGGCGAGGGCCACGATTTCGATCGTCAGGCCCGTTTCCTCGGCGACCTCGCGCATCAACGCCGTGTGCAGCGATTCGCCGAATTCGACCCGGCCACCCGGCAGCGAATAGAAGCCCTTGGCCGGCGAGCGTGCGCGCCGGACCAGGAGCACCTTGCCGTCGCGGAAAATAGCTGCGCTCACCGCGAGTTGCGGATGCTGCGGACGCGCCGGTGGGGGAGGGGGTGCATCAGTCATCAATGGGTCATGATGTAGTCGACATTGGCTTCGGTGCCGCCATTGATAATACCACCGGCTGCCGCCACCAACTCCTTTAGCCAGTTCGTCGCCTGCACGGCGAGCTTGGCGCGCGTCCTGTCCTGCTGCGCCTGTGCCATGGCCTCGCCGACCGCGGTCAGGATATTGGTCATGGTCGCCGTGATGTGGTCGAACTCGGCGCGGATCTCGGGGTCGGCCGCTTCGTAAGCCGAGATTGCGAGATCGCGCGCCTTGAAATGGGAGGCAATGAAGTGCTCGGCGTAGGAGAGCGGCCGCCACTGCAGGAACTCATCGGCGCATTCCGGAATGTCCGGAATCATCTCGAGCAGCATGATGGCCTCGTTGAAGTGATTGAGATAATCGGTGGCAAGCCCGGTGCGCGGATTGATATTGGCGGCTTTCAGCACCGCGGCGCGGGCTGCCTCGTCGGCGCCTGTCGATTGCGGTGGTGAAGGTGGGCACTCAAGTGGTAGGGCCGACGGGGTCATCGGCCACAGTGTTTCGCACCCGGGGTTAAAGGCTGGTTGAACGGATGCCCATTTAGGCGACAAGAATGTGCGGACGGTTCGTCATTACCTCGGCTCCGGAAGCCCTGCGGCGGCTTTTCGGCTATGCCGAGCAGCCAAATTTCCCGCCAAGGCATAATATCGCGCCAACGCAACCTCTACCTGTCGTCATCGTCGGCGCCCGGCATTTTCGGCTGATGCGATGGGGCCTCATTCCGTCCTGGGTCAGGGATCCGCGCCAATTCAGTCTGCTGATCAATGCCCGCTCGGAGAGCGTCGCGGAGAAGCCAGCGTTCAAGAACGCCGTCCGCCGGCGGCGCTGTCTCGTTCCCGCCGACGGCTATTACGAATGGCGGGCGGTCGGCGGCCGCAAGCGGCCCTTCTTCATCTATCGCCGCGACCGGCAGCCGTTCGGGTTGGCCGGGCTCGCGGAAACGTGGATGGGCCCCAACGGCGAGGAACTCGATACCGTGGCGATCGTGACGTGCCCCGCGAGCCGCGATCTTTCGGTGCTGCATCCGCGCGTGCCGGTCGCGATTGCGCCGGATGATTTCGCGCGTTGGCTCGACTGCAGCGAAGATAGCGCCACATCGGTCATGGCGCTGTTGGTCGGTCCGCGCGAGGGCGCCTTCGCCTGGCATGAAGTTTCGACGCGGGTCAATCACGCCGACAATGATGATGCGCAATTGCTGCTGCCGATCACGGACGAACAGCGCGCCGCGGAACAGCGCACCAAACCGGCAAAGCGCATAGCGCGAAAAGCACCGCCGGTCGCGACCGATGACGGGCAGGGATCGTTGTTCTGACCCGCGGGTCCTGAAGCGCGATGAGATTGGGTTGAATAGCTATCGCGCTTCAGTTCCTTGATCGAGCGCGATTTTTTCGGAAAGCCGCTCCACACTTTTCCGGATCATGCTAGCCGACCGGCTCGTCCTTCGCGCCGACCAGCGTAAAGCGGAAGCTGGTGCCGCCTTCCGGGCGCGGTTGGGCGTCGATCTGACCGCCATGGGCCTGGACGATAGTCTTCGAGATCGACAGGCCGACACCCATGCCATTGACCTTCGTCGTGGCGAAGGGTTGAAACAACCTTTGCGCGACATCTTCGGAAATGCCGCCTCCGGTGTCGTCGACCTGCACGGCCACCATGCCGTCCGCGGCCGCCCGGGTCGAAACCGACAGATGGCGCCTGGGTGAGGCTTCCATCGCCTCGACCGCGTTGCGGACCAGGTTGACCAGAACCTGCTGGATCTGAACCTTGTCGGCTAGGACGAGATCGACAGCGGGGTCGAGATCGAACGAGACGCGTACGCCTTTTTCCTTGGCCCCGACGAGCGCCAATGCGGCAGCTTCCTGAACCAGCTTGGTCATGCTCTCGACGCGCCGCTCGCCCTCGCCGCGGCTGACGAAGTCGCGGAGGCGCCGGATGATCTGGCCGGCGCGCAGTGCCTGGGCGGCGGCGCGATCGAGCGCATCGCGGATCGGCGGCAGGCCCGCACCATCGACCCCCTGCAGCAGCCGCTGCGAACCTTTCAAATAGTTGGTGATGGCGGAGAGCGGCTGGTTGAGCTCGTGTGCGATCGCTGAGGCCATCTCGCCCATCTCGGTCAGTCGCGAGACATGGACGAGCTCCGATTGCAGCTCCTGCAGACGCGCCTCGGTTTCCTGCCGCTCGGTCAGGTCGCGGACAAAACCGGTGAAGAAGCGGTGGCTGCCTGACCACATTTCGCCGACGGCAAGTTCGATGGGAAAGGTCGAGCCATCCTTGCGTTGTCCGGCGACGATCCGCCCTGCTCCGATCAGGCGCCGCTTGCCGGTCTCGAGATAGCGCCTGAGATAGGCGTCGTGCTCGTCCCGGTATGGGGCCGGCATCAGGAGTTTCACATTCTCTCCGATCATCTCCGCTGCCGCATAGCCGAACATCCGCTCGGCGGCCGCGCTGAACGATTGGATCACGCCGTTTTCGTCGATGACGATCGTGGCTTCGGGGATCGTGTCGATGATCGACTGCAGATGGGACTGGCGCATCGCGGCCCGCTGCCGCGCCTGCCGCAGTCGCTCCCCAATCCAGGTTGCGCCCACTCCGATCAGGGCGAATGCCGTGCCGTTGAGGATTTCCGGCCAACCGAGTGCGCCGGGCTTGGTGAAGAAAACGAAAATGAGGGGGACACTGAGAGTGGTTGCGAGAATGCCGGGCCCGAGACCGCCGACCCCGGCAGCGAGCAGCAAGGCAGGCATGAAGAAGAGATAGGGGGCCTGGTCCGAGAGCAGCGGGCCGAGTGCGAGCCGGCAGGCGAAAGCGATGGTGACGGCAACGAGCGCGACGGCGTAGCGCACCGCCGCATCGCGGCCCGTGTACGCGGCGTCCAGCCAGCTTCCGCTCTCCGGTTGCATCAAGGCTTCCCTCCGCGACCCGCGATGTTTGCCGAGCTAGTCCGAACTTCCTTCTTTCGAATTGATAAGGCATTGATCTCGCTTTCGATTGTGGAGAGCGAGGAGGTCGCTACTGGGTACGATCTGGGTTGATGGCGAGGAGTTCGAAGGCGCGCTGCTGGATCGGGGTTGGCCTGGTATGGAGGGTGAAGACGTATTTGTCGTTGAGCGCGGTGGTCGCCTGGATCCTCGAATAGGTGGAGAGATCGGCGAGCAGGCTTTGG